>DATJTB010000033.1:0-6076 GCA_035503795.1 Methylocella sp. | reverse complement strand
ATTTTTTATACCCTTGTTTTTCATCGTGAGCGGCGTCGAACTGGATCTCCACGCACTCGTGACCAGTCCGGCGAATATGGCCCGCCTGATCCTCTTTTTCGGGGGCTTTCTCTTCATCCGCATTGTTCCGGTTGCCTTATACAAACGCGTGCTCCCCGAGCGCGATCTGCTTCCGCTAGCTCTGTTATCTTCGACCACACTGCCGCTTGTCGTCGCTGTGACATATTTGGGCGTGCGAAGCGGCGATATGCTGCCGGAGAATGCCCACGCTCTCGTGGGCGCGGCCGTTCTAACAGTCGCCATATTTCCAACCCTCGCAATCGCTCTGCGGTCGAAAACAGACGGACAACCAGAAGGTACCTTGGCCATCGCCACTTACCGTCTCGCCGGTTTGGCCTCGGCGCCGTTTTCCCGCTTCCTCGACTTTGTTAATCAGAAAACATTGGGAAAGCCGTAACGCGACAGCACTTCTCGCGCAGCAGGAACTTAACGCGGAACTGCTGCGACGTGCTTGAGTTCATAGAGGCCGGCTTGGAGGAAGGCGTCAAAGACGGGGGTGCATGGCTTCAAGAAAGCCCACGCCGTCATCGCCAAGGTAACCGCATAACACGAGGGCAGCCCCGCGCGGATCGCTTTGCGCGGAGCTTTTTGCCGATTCACGGCCGTGTGGTAGAATTTCATTATGACCGACGAAAAACACACCCTCGACCAAAGCCAGATTGACGCGCTGCGACAGTATGCGGCGGGGATGCTTGGCACCCGGCAAGCCGTCGAACGTGCAGGGCTGGACGATTATGCCGACTTGTTGATTGCGCTGGCGCAACACGATCTCGATTTGCCGAAGCCCGCCGACACGCCAGCGCGCCGCGCCGACGTGGAAAGGGCGCGAGCCATCCTTCAACCGCGCTTGCGTCATCATGCCCGTTGAGGTTTCGATCATCGTTACCGACGTGTCGCCGCATCTTCACTCTGGCACGCGATCCGTGGTCGACTCGCGAATGGGTCAAACGCCTCCTTCAAAAAGCTCGCGCGGGGACGCCGGCCTTGGTAAGAGGAGCGCGAATTTTCATGCGTTCAGGGCTCAGTCACCTTGCTTTTTGCCGATCCATTCGCGGAAGCGGTCTGCGCTCGATTGTTGAAAGCGGGCTATAGCCGCTGCGAGCCGCCCATTCTCCAGCCCGCCGAGATCTTCTTCGACTCGGGCGAGGAACTGCGCGCGCAGCTTTATTTGACGAGCGATTTGTCCGGCGCGGATTATTGCCTGCGGCCCGAATACACCATTCCCGTGCTTGCCGCCTATCTCGAAAGCTGGCGGGCAGGGGAAATCGCCGCTTTCTGCTATTGCGGGCCGGTCTTCCGCTTCCGTCCGGGCGAAAGAAGCGAGTTCGTCCAGGCCGGAATTGAGAGCTTCGGCCGCAGCGACCAGGCAGCAGCGGACGCCGAAATCCTGGCGCTCTCACTCAGCTCGGTTCCGCGAGAGCTGACGGTCAGGATCGGCGATGCCGGGCTCTTCGCCCGCCTCCTTGAGGCGCTCGATCTCGCGCCCCAATGGCGACGCCGGATCGCCCGCGGCCACAGCCATGGCAAGACCTTGGATACGATTCTGGGCTCCGGTCCAAGGGGCACCGATCACTCCGGCGTGCTGAGCATGCTTGAAGGGGCCGATCAAGCCGGGGCGCGGGCGCTCGTCGAGGATCTCCTGTCGATTGCCGGTATTGCCGTGGCGGGCGGGCGCACGGCCGGCGAGATCGCCGAGCGTTTTCTCGAACAGGCCGCCCTCAAGGCGGGGAGCGGTCTGCCGCCTGAAAAGCGGGCCATCATAGAGGCATTTCTGTGCATCGAGGATCATCCTGAGCGGGCGTCCGAACGGCTGTGGGCGTTGGCGCGGCGCGAAAAACTCGACCTTGCCGCCAGTCTCGACCTATTCGATGCAAGGCTCGCGGCGATCGCCGCGCAAGGGCTCGCTCTTGCCAAACTTCAGTTCAGCACGCGGCTCACCCGCAATCTCGATTATTACACAGGCTTCGTCTTCGAGGCTTGCGCAGAAGGGGCAGCGGAGCCGGTGATCGGCGGCGGGCGCTATGATGGCCTGCCGCAGGCGCTCGGCGCGAAACAGCCGATCCCGGCCGTTGGCGCGGCGATCTGGATCGACCGGTTGACTTCCACCGGAGCGCATCCATGAGCGCCGTCACGCCGCTCGTTCTGGCCATCCCATCAAAGGGCCGGCTGCAGGAAAACGCCGCCGCTTTTTTTGCCCGCGCCGGGCTCGACATCCTCAAGGGGCGCGGGGCACGGGATTATCGTGGATCGCTCGCTGGACTCGATGAGGTCGAGATCGCCTTTCTTCCCGCGGCCGATATCGTCACGCAGCTGGCGAGTGGCGCCGCTCACCTCGGGGTCACCGGCGAGGATTTGATCCGCGAGTCGATCCCTGACGTCGAAGCCCGGGTCGTGCTGCTGGCGCCGCTCGGCTTCGGCCATGCGCATGTGGTGGTCGCGGTGCCGCGCGCCTGGATCGATGTGAAGACCATGGCCGATCTCGAAGATGTGGCGGCGGCTTTTCGGGCGCGGCGGGGCGAGCGCATGCGGGTGGCGACCAAATATGTCCATCTGACCCGCCGCTTTTTCGCCGAGCGGCATGTCGGCGATTACCGCATCGTCGAAAGCCTGGGCGCGACGGAAGGCGCGCCTGCGGCCGGCCAGGCGGAGCTGATCGTCGATATCACGACGACCGGCGCGACGCTCGCTGCCAATGGTCTCAAGGTTCTTGAGGACGGCACGATTTTGCGCTCGCAGGCCAATCTTGTCGCCTCCCTGAGGGCGGAATGGGGCAACGACCAGCGTGAGCGCGTCCGCCTCATTCTCTCCCGGATCGCCGCGGAGGAGGAGGCGCGCACCACAAGACAGGTCTCTGCCATCCTGCCGCTCGTCGACGAGACCCTGGCGGGCGAGGCCAAGCGGCTCTTTTCAGCGCGCTTCCTCCATGGTGGCGAAGGCCGGATGGTGCTCAATTGCCCCAAGGACGAAGCTTCGCGGCTGGCCGATTGGCTGATCGCGCGCGGCGCGTTTGAGGTGAGCGTCGCCGCGCAGGACTATATCTTCCGGGCGGAAAACCCCTTCTATGAAAAGCTGATGGTGCAGCTCTCCAAATCGGTCAATAAGTGAAAAGCCCGCCGGGCTCGATGACGTCCCGGCTCTCTACGCCATGATCATTCAGCCGGTGCAGGCGCTGCGCCGCGGCATGAGCAAAGCGCAAAAACATGGCGCGGCGGGTGGCCCCGGCCAGGCGATGCTCGCACGCTTGGCGCAAGATTTCGCCGCCATAGGCATTCGCGCGGATCAGTCCGGTGTCCGCAGGCAGGATTTCGACCGGCACGCTTTCCGGTATGGCAAAGAAAAGCTGGTCGCAATGGGCCCGATACTCGGGCCATTTCAGATCGGCGCGGAAATCGGCCACGGAGGATTTGACCTCGATGATCAAGATCAGGCCCTTTGGGGAGAGGGCGACGATATCCGCCCGGCGTCCCGAGCGCAGCGGCAGTTCGGTGACGGTCGAATAATCCAGCTTCCACAAAAGCCGCCTTGTGCCGCGGGTAACGGCCTCTGTGATCGCCGACGGGCGTCCATTCCGTTGGGCCGCAAGATCGAGGGAATAAGAAGTCATGGCGCATCACATAAGGGAAGCGTGAGGCCGACGGCCCTTGTGCCTTTCATTATAATAGAGCAATTGAGATCCTATGTCCGCGTCCAATCCTTCAAGACCGCAACAATCGCGCCGGTGAGACGGCCGAGATCCTCTTCGCCGATCGTGAAAGCCGGCGTCAGATAGACGATGTTGCGGAAGGGCCGCACAAAGACTCCGGCTTCAATGAAACGGCGCTTGAGCTCTCCCAAATCCTCGATTCGGTCGAGCTCGACGACACCGATCGCCCCCTTGACCCGCACATCCCGCACACGGGGCAGCATGCGCGCCGGCTCGAGATCGCGCCTGAGCGCGGACTCGATGGCGGCGACTTGTTGAAGGCGCGGCTCGCTGGCGAAGAGATCGAGCGAGGCGTTGGCTGCGGCACAGGCGAGCGGATTGGCCATGAAGGTCGGCCCATGCATCAGCGCATGATCGGGCTCATCTGAAAGAAAGGCTTCGAACACGCGATGCGTGGCGATGGTCGCCCCAAGCCCGAGGGTCCCAGCCGTCAAGGCTTTCGAAAGAGTAAGAATGTCGGGCGTGATCCCGGCCGCCTCACAGGCAAAGAGCGTCCCCGTGCGGCCGAAGCCGGTAAAAATCTCGTCGAAAATCAAGAGAAGATCGTGCCGGTCGGCGCCCCTGCGCAGATGTTTCAGAACCTCCGGCTCATGAAACAGCATGCCACCGGCGCCTTGCACCAAGGGCTCGACGAGAATTCCTGCGAGCTGATCGGCGTATTCTTCGAGCAAGGCGTCGAAGGCCTGCATGCGGGCCTGATCGGTCGGCAGTTCCGCGATGATCTGGGCTGGCAGGATCTTGGCGAAGAGGTGGTGCATCCCTTCCTCGGGATCGCACACCGACATGGCGGCGAATGTATCGCCGTGATAGCCGCCCTTGAAGGCCATGAAACGGCTCTTCTGCGGTTGCCCCTGGTTGAGCCAATATTGGGCTGCCATCTTCATCGCGACTTCGACCGCGACCGAGCCGCTGTCGCAGAAGAACACGTGGGTCAGCCCGGCCGGCAGAAGGCCGGCAAGGCGGCTTGCCAGGGCGAGGGCCGGTTCATGCACGAGACCGCCGAACATGACGTGCGGCATCAGGGCGAGTTGCCGTTCGACGGCGGCGCGGATGACGGGATGATTATAGCCGTGGCAGGCCGTCCACCAGCTGGCGATCCCATCGATCAATTTGCGGCCGTCGGATAAAAAAATCCGGCTTCCCTCGGTGCGGTCGACCGGGAGTGGGGGCGCCGAGGTCTGCATCTGAGTGTAGGGCAGCCAAATATGCCGCAAGCCCTGGGCAAACCAGCCGGGCGCTTCCCCCTTCATTTCAAACTGCCTTCCGCCCGGCTCGATCCATAATCCGCGGGATCTAGAGTATTTTCCGAAGAGCGGAAAGCAAAAGGGCGGGGGGAATCGTTGCCCCCGCCCTTGATCGACGGTCGTCGGCTTAGCCGAAATGAATGGCGCCGAGCGAATAAAGCGCGGTGACCACGACGAAAAAGCCGGCGACAACCGCCGCTATTCCCGTTCTGCCATAGAGACGGCCGGTGAAAAATCCGGCGGCGCTGAAAATAAGGAGCATCGCTATCAAAATAGCGATGCTCGGTCCGGTCCCTTCAAGCGTGTCGACAACACCTGCGGCGGCAGGGAGAACAGTTGCCATGATCGTGCTCCAAGTTCGTTTCCAAGTTGTATTAGTCTTTACAAAGTTATAAGCATGGTAATTTATGCTTATAAAGCTTATAACTTAGCTGTCGCTAGAAGCAGCTATGGGCCTATAGACGCGAATTAATATTTAGCGTACTCAAGATAAATTCGATTCTGCATTATGACGCAGATGACAGTTTGACGCAGACCTGCTGTGTTTTACTACAGAGAAATTCAATTCTACATTATGACGCAGATGACGTTTTGACGCAGAAGCTGTGTTTTATTTGTTGCTGAACATGCGGGGCAAACGGCTCAGAGGTTGTCTTTCCGGCCCCGCCGGCGGGACGCCACTATCCAAGCCCCCGTCATTCGCTTAGAGCGGGATGCCAGCGCAAAACCGTTTCACACTTTTGCTCATCCCGCTCTAAATTACGAGAATCGATCACATTTCATGATTTTGGATCGATTCGACCCAAAATCATCGTGACCTAACGGCCCTTCATAAGGAGGGGCGATGGCCCCGTATGCGACACCGCTTGTCCGCAATAGCCGGGCGTTCCGCAAATTCGCGTCGGAACAGTATTTTGGAGAATTCAACTGGTGAGCATCGAAGCTCTTCGCCTAGAGAGGGAGACGCTGCTTCGGCTTGAAGCTGAAAATCGCAGCTTCGCGGAGGCCATGGTCAATGGATATGACCATGAGCAGATACGGGCAAGGTTCAGGGCATGGCATTATGCTT
>DATJTB010000032.1:0-3927 GCA_035503795.1 Methylocella sp. | reverse complement strand
ATTCTGGCTCTGATTAATGAGTCCTGAGCCTAGGGCAACGAAAGTACTATTGTCTGCCTCCGAAATGGCGCGGCTGCGACGCGAGCCAGAACGATTGCTCTACCGCGCCAAGCTTAAGATGCATCCAGCCGCGAACTGAAGACGATAAATCAGACGTAAGAACGCAGGATGCTGTGGGTCGGCCTGAATAAGACGGCGGCCAGGTCACGACCGCGCGCACCTTGCGTCCCGGCCCGCCCGAAGTGCGCATTCGCAGGCTCCACTCAGCCCTCGGCTATCTGAGCCCCAAACAGTTCGAGGACTACCACCCCCGGCAGACGGTCAAATCAGCGGCCTGATCTCTGTCCTCCCCCGGGGGCCCAAATCCTGGATCGAGCACCACGTCATCCTTGCTGAGCTACTTGGCGAAAGCCTCGAGGAGATCCCGGCGCAGAGCCAATTCTGTGCGCCGAAGCATAGTTTGACAGCGAGTCCCGCTGGCCTCATATTTGCTAGTGATGGCCTGCGTCCGAACGAAAACTTGAAGCTGGGGCCAGCTAATGAATCCAACATCACCGTCAAACACAAGCGAGCCGTGGCGCGTTGGGGTTCTGTTCTCCCGCAGCGGTTTTATGGCCATCATAGAGGAAACGCAAGTCCGCGGCACTTTGATCGGCATTGAAGAGATTAACGAGCACGGCGGCGTCAACGGCCGGGAGCTCGTTCCGGTCATCTACGATCCCGCTTCTGAAAATGCTTTGTTTCGAGCGTACGCGAAACGCATGATCGTTGAAGACCAACTTTCGAGTATCTTCGGGTGCTACACGTCGAGCAGCCGAAAAGCGGTTTTGCCGATCGTCGAGCGGTTGAACTGCCTGCTCTGGTATCCGACCCTCTATGAAGGCTTCGAGTATTCTCCGAACGTCATTTACACAGGCGCGGCGCCAAATCAGAATAGCGTGTCCCTGTGCCAATTTCTTATAGAGAAATACGGGTCGCGTTTCTATCTGATCGGCTCCGACTATGTGTATCCGCGGGAGTCCAATCGGGTGATGCGCGAGCTTTTAAGCAAGCGCGGCGGTGAGGTCGTCGGCGAGCGCTATGTTGGCTTGCGAGCTTCGCGACGTGATTTCGCTCCCGTGCTCAATGAGATCTCTGAGCTCTCGCCTAACGTCATCTTTTCAACGGTTGTGGGCGAGGCTACCGTCTACCTCTACCAGGCCTATACGGACTTCGGGTTCGATCCGAAGAACCTGCCGATCGCGAGCCTGACGACGACGGAAGCCGAGATTGCCGCTATGGGACCGGACGTCGGCGAAGGCCATATCACAGCAGCTTCCTATTTCGCCGGCCTGCCCAGCTCGGCAAACGAAGCCTTCGTGAAGCGCTACAAACGCCGTTTCGGCGATGATCAGTCTACAAATATGTGCGTGGAAGCGGCCTATTTTCAGGTTCATTTGTTCGCGCGCGCGTTGGAACTCGCGAACTCGCTGGATCCGGAGATATTGCGGCCCATGGTGCTCGGGTCAAGCTTTGAGGCGCCCCAAGGAACCGTGTCGATCGACGCGCGCTGCAGTCACGCCAAGCTCTGGAGTCGGATCGGTCGGGCGAATAGCCGCGGTCACTTCGACTTGCTGCAACAATCGTCTTCTTTGGTGCCGCCTGATCCGTTCCTGACGGGAGCCGGCTTCGGCCGGCTTGCTCCGGCGTAACGGGAGCGGGCAGCGATGGCGCCGCCACGCCGTGAGCCGGAAAAGGAGTTGTCGATCCTCGTCGCGGCGGAACGCGACGCTCAGGTCGACCTGCTGCTGCGCGAGCTGCGGGCTGTCGCCAGTCACGTGATCCATTTTTTCCCGGTGACCGACCAACTGCCGTCCGAGCACGACGTCATCGTGGCGGATATCAGCCTCAATTTGTCAGACCAGTTGCCCTGGGTGCCCGGGGAAGCCACCGCCGCCCTGATCCTTATTCTGCCGGAAAACGGCCAGCACTCGTTGAACAAGCTGCGCGCCTGTTGCCCAGACGCGGTGCTGCACCGCCCGTTTCAGCCGGGCGCAATCCTGACCAGCCTGATGCTCGCGCGCACGCAGTTTCAGTTCATCCGGCGGCTATCCAGCCGAATCGAGCGGCTTGAGGAGAACATCAAGGCGATCCGCGACATAGAGCGGGCCAAATCCATCATCATGGACATCCGCCGAGTTGGCGAAGACGAAGCTTACGCGTATCTGCGCCGCCAGGCGATGGAGCGACGCACGACGGTGGCCTCGGTCGCTTCGCATCTTATTGACTCTCACCATATGCTTAGCTAGGTTTGCAATTGCCGCCCTCGCTGGCGGCTGCGGCAACAGCGCCGCTTACATCGAAACGGCATCAGAGCCTCACAACGAACGGTTTGTTCGTCGTGGGGTTTTTTGTTTTTGGGAGAGAACGAACATGCGCATAAAGAGGCGCGACTTCCTGAGGGCGACCCTCGCGGCCGGCGGCGCGGCATCCTTTGGATTCCCTCATGTCTGGATCAGAAATGCCGATCTCGCGCAAGCGGCCGACGGCGAGATCAAGGTCGGCGTATTGTATTCGCTGACCGGCACTACCGCGATCATCGAGACATCGCTGAATCAGGCCTGCCTGATGGCGATCGAAGAAATCAACGCCGCAGGCGGCGTCAACGGCATGAAGCTGACGCCTGTCGTCGAGGACCCCGCCTCCGATCCGGCGACCTTTGCACAGAAAGCGAGGAAACTCGTTCTTGGCGACAAGTGCGTAAGCGTGTTCGGCTCCTATACCTCGGCGAGTCGCAAGGCTGTGCTGCCGGTCTTCGAGAAGTACCATAATCTTTATTGGTATCCGACGCTTTACGAGGGTCGCGAATGCTCGATGAACGTGATTTACACAGGTGCTGTGCCCAATCAGCAGCAGCAGGACTTCGTGCCTTGGCTGCTAAAGAATTTCGGCAAAAAGTTCTATCTGATCGGATCGAACTATATCTATCCAAAGGAAGAAAACAACGTCTGTAAAATCTTGCTAAAGCGGCTTGGCGGCGAGGTAGTTGGCGAGGAATACGTGCCGCTCGGTCATTCCGAGTTCAGCTCTGTGATCCAAAAGTTCAAGGATACCACGCCGAACGTGATCTTCTCGACCGTGGTTGGGGACTCCGTGGTGGCGCTGCACCGCCAGTACAAGGCTGCGGGTCTGGATCCGGCCAAAATGCCGATGGCCAGCTTGACCACGTCGGAAGAAGAAATAGCGGCGATGGGCGGCGAGTTCGCGGCCGGACACTTCACCTCAGCGCCCTACTTCATGTCCTATGACTCACCAGAGAACCACAAGTTCGTCGAGGCTTTCCAGAAAAAATACGGCAAGGACAAAGTGACGAACTTCGTCTCAGAGCCCGCCTATTTCCAAGTCTACCTGTTTAAGCAGGCGGTCGAAAAGCTCGGCGGCAAGAATCTGACTCCACCCGAAGTCCGCAAGGCCGCCTGGGGGCAAGAGTTCAAGGCTCCTCAAGGTCTGGTGAAGATCGATCCGGAGAATTCCCACACCTACCTGTGGCCGAAAATCGGCGAGGCCCAGGCGAATGGCCAGTTCAAGATCATCGAGCAGGTCAAGCAGTGGGTCGAGCCCAAGCCCTACTGGGCCTATCAGGGGCAGGTTTGCTCGCCGACCGGTCTGAAGTCATAAGGGCGCCGGGACCAAGAGGCGGAGCCAGCGCGATGCAGCACCTTCACAATGAAGGTGCTGCAGGCGGGCGCCGTATTTCTCCCGTCGCCCGCCCCCGTCACGGCGAACGCAGGAACACCCGCCCCGACGTGGAGCGTTGAATGGCAGACACTCTAAACCAGATTTTCACAGGGCTCAGTATCGCGTCGATTCTCCTCCTGGTGTCACTCGGGCTTGCGATCATCTACGGCACGATGGGCGTGATTAATCTAGCCCATGGCGAGTTCGTCA
>DATJTB010000031.1:0-6012 GCA_035503795.1 Methylocella sp. | reverse complement strand
AGAAGCTGGACGAGGAAGTGGCGCGCCTGCACCTGGAAAAGATCGGCGTCAAGCTGACCAAGCTGACGGGTGCCCAGGCTGCCTATCTCGGGCTGCCGCAAAACGGTCCCTTCAAGCCGGATCATTATCGCTATTAATCGAGAGATGCGACATGTCGCATCTCTCGTCGCAACCTTGCGCCGGCTCGGTCTTCTGCCCATGGCTCGTCCGTGAACTATACGATCGTCGATCAGCTCTCCGAACCCGTTGACCAACCTTTGAATCAGAACGTGGTTAATCAGGCCTCAACCCTGCGCTTTGTTGGCAGTGTGTCGTCGTAGACAAAAAAGGGACACGGCAATGATTTGGATGATGCTGGCTGCGGCCAGCCTTATTATTGTCACCGACGCCGATGCAGCCGATTTGGACCCTGCCTCGATTCTCGCCTCAGGAGTTGTCTGGTATGCTCCGGAGGTCAAGCGTTGGGTGAAATCGAGGGACGCGGCCTTCAGTTCTACTGGTCAGGTCAGCGAGCGAGAGGAATCCGAACTCACCACGTTCCACGTCGCACCCGCCTCGCCGTAGCAACTTTTTGGCCTTTTCTGCGAGTCATCCACAATTTCCTCGCAAGGCAGGGCTTTTGTGGGAGCCGCCGAGTGCTATCCTGACATAGATTCGACCACGTGATGGTTGATGTCCGTTGAATAGCGTGCAGCCATTACGGGAGGTTGGTCTTGGACGATAAAAATCCCGCGTCCCGGCGATTTGATCTCGATCAGGTCGCCGATCTGCCTTCGTTTGAACCGGCGGATCTCGTTGAACTATCCGGGCGGGTGAAATGGTTCGATCCAGCCAAGGGCTATGGTTTCGTCGTGCCCGACAATGGGGACCCTGACGTTCTGTTGCATGTTGCGACCTTGCGCAAGGACGGTTACAAGGCGGCTTATGAAGGCACGAGGGTCGTGTGCGAAGCCGTCCGCCGGGCGAAGGGCCTGCAGGTTCTCAAGGTCCTGTCCCTTGATGCCTCGGAGGCGGTGCATCCTTGCCAATGGCGAGGGCCCCGACTGCCGGTCGAAGCGATACCGACCGGCGGTTTTCAGATCGCCATCGTGAAGTGGTTCAACCGGCTGCGGGGGTTTGGCTTTCTGACCCAGGGCGAAGGCACGCCGGATATTTTCGTCCATATGGAGACATTGCGGCGCTACGGCATCGCCGAGCCGAGGCCGGGTGAAAGCCTGCTTGTCCGGATTGCCGCGGGAAACAGGGGGCTCATGGCCGTCGAAGTGCGCCCGCTCGAGTTGGTCTTGCCTGCCGCCCACTGAAAACGACGACGCGCCGCCCCTTGCTTGGGCGCCAGCGCGAGAAACGCGATTGTCATGTTCTTTGCCAGATCTATCCGGCCCTATATGGGTTGGGCGTGGCTCTCAATGGCTTTTCTGCTGTTTGCAGCGTCGCCTGCTTTTGCCGAAGAGGCAGAGCCGCCACAGGCCGGCCTCGAAAGGCTCGTGATTCTGACCGCCAGCGGCGCGCATGAATTTTCGGTCGAGGTCATGCGGACTGAGAGCCAGCGCGAGCATGGCCTCATGTTCCGCCGCTATCTTCCGCAAAATCGCGGCATGCTTTTCGACTTCGGTGTCGAGCGCCCGGTCATGATGTGGATGAAGAACACCTATCTGCCCCTGGACATGATCTTCATCGGCCGTTCCGGGCAGGTTGTGGGCTTCGCCGAACATGCCGAGCCCCTGTCGCAGAAGATCATCCCATCCGGCGCGCCAGCCTATGGAGTTCTCGAAGTCAAGGCCGGCACGGCCGCAGAGATCGGGCTGAAGATCGGGGATACCGTCCGACACCCTTTGTTCGGCAATTGAGGCCGTCCGGTTTGCCTTAACCTTGATTGATCCGTTCGCCTTTCCGTACCCTTGTTCGGCGGGGCCGCGCGTGATAGCCAGGGGCCGGCAAGCGGACTATGCGGGGTATAGCGCAGTCTGGTAGCGCGGAAGTTTTGGGAACTTCAGGTCGCAGGTTCGAATCCTGCTGCCCCGACCAATCTAGCCCTTTTTGCCGGCAAGAGGCGCCGCACGGCCATTATGCGCAACAAGCGAGAGCATGGACATGAGTATGGCTCGGATTTACCGTCCTGGCAGAACCGCGACCCAATCGGGCGTGGCCAAGGCAAAGCTTTGGATCTTGGAATTCGCACCTGCGACGCCGCGGCAGATCGATCCACTGATGGGCTGGACGGGCTCTGGCGACATGCGCGCTCAGGTGCGGTTAAGTTTCGCCAATAAGGAGGAAGCGGTCGCCTATGCGGAACGCAACGGTCTCACCTATCAAATCGAAGAGCCCGCTCCCGTCACACGCAAGCTGATCAGTTACTCCGACAATTTCAAGTCGACGCGGCGGACCCAGTGGACGCATTGACGTTTTCGGTCGTGGAGCGTCGCTTGCCTCTTGCGGATGTTTCGCCGGACCGGCTCCGTAGCTCAGCTGGATAGAGCAGCCGCCTTCTAAGCGGCAGGTCGCAGGTTCGAACCCTGCCGGAGTCGCCAAGCTTGGCGCATGGGCCGAAGCCCACTTTGCTTCAAATCAAAAGCCCCGATTTCCGTCACAGCGCCTGACGGCGCTGTGACGAAGAGCTTTAACCATGGGCTGTGAAATCCAGCCCTTTTTGCGGCGGCAATAGGGCGCCTGCTCCAACCGTTGCGTGAACAGCCGGGTCTTTGGGTTTGCGATTCACGGACCGTGAAAACGGTGCGACGGCTGTTTCAACGGTCATTGCCTGGAAGCTTAAGGTCTGGGTTCAAACCGAATACGCCATTCACTTCAAGGGCGCGGTTTTCTACCGTTCGGCGCCGACTCCTTTTGCGCAAGGATGGACTTGTATGGGTTCGCGGGCAACGGGGCGAAGTTATCAGCAACTGTTGCAAAAATGCCTATCCTCCTGATTTTCATAGAAATTTAAGTTTCCTATGGCGTTCTGATCCAGTCTGGCCGCGAAGCCAGGCCGTATTTTTGGCGCAATCACGCGCCCAATTACGGTTCAGGCTATGTCTTGGTCTCTTCGGTCGATGAGGTCTCGAGGAGCGTCCGACCGGCCTGACTTAAATGAAAGCCAGGGCTCTGTCGGGGCCCGGCAAAGCGCTGGAAGGAACCCTAAATGCGGGCTGAGCTGTCGATGCTCTTCTCCAAGCAGCTCTTGATGGCGCTCATTGATGCTCTTCGCCCATTCGGCAGACCGGCCCATCTTGCTGCTATGAGCCTCGCCGGCAGCGCGGCGTTGAATTTGGGCGGCTGCGCGCAGCCGCCGGTCCAGCGTCTGGCTTCTTCCCACTCGAAGGAGTATTTTCCTTCGTCGATCTATGGGCCGGCCAGCCCCCGCGTGATCGCGGATGGGGAGCCGGTGCCGCGCGGTGGCGGCACTTATCTGGTGGGCAAGCCCTATACGGTCGCCGGGCATACCTATTATCCAAGCGAAAGGCGTTATGCCGCGACCGGCTACGCCTCCTGGTACGGCGATGCCTTCCATGGGCGGCTCACCGCCAATGGCGAGATCTATGACCGCGATGCGATCACAGCCGCGCATCCGACTATGCCCCTACCTTGCTATGCGCGGATCACCAATCTGAACAACCATTATTCAATGATTGTACGGGTGAATGATCGCGGGCCCTTCGCCCCGGATCGCATCATGGACGTCTCCCGGAAGACGGCGCAGCTGTTGGATTTCGCGCAAACCGGGACGACGCGGGTCAAGGTCGAATATGTCGGGGCGGCAAGTCTCGACGGGTCCGACGACATGAAGCTCCTCGCCACTTTACGCAGCAACGGTCCCGCCGTGCCCGATGGAATCGAGGAAGGCTATGCACCTCTGCTGGCTGAGGCCAAACCATCTCGTGCCGCAGCTGTGTCGGTTCCGATTGCAGTGGCGTCAAATGACACCTCAGACGAGCCTCAAACCACCGCCCCGACGCGCGACGCCCCATTGCCGCCTGCCCGGCCCTATGATCTCGACTCGGCTCGCGGCGGGACTCTCGCCTTGCGGTGACGCTGATGCGTGAAGCCGGCGGCCTCCAGGGATCGCGTGGGCTATCCGCTACTTGGTCTTGTCGTCTGTCACATTCTCGCGCTTGGGTAGCTGTTCGGGATCGCTGTAAAGCGGCGGCGGACGCAGGCCTAGGGCCAGAACGAGGATCGCGCCGATGAGGGCGATGATCGCGACTATGGTTCCAATCGACATCGAAAATTCTCCTCCACTCGCGCCCTTGAGCAGGATGCGAAAAAGCGAATGTTTGTTTTTCGCTTAAATCCGGCTCTAGATTTTTTATTGGAACCGATCACTTTCATGAATTTGGATCGAAGGGGCCAATCCGCGTGCTCTGATCGGCGACAAAGGGCGCAATCGCTCAAAATAGTGCATCAAACGGAATCTTCAACTTTATGACGGGCGAAAAGACGGAAATTATCTAGATCACGATGATTTGGAGCGAATCGATCCAAAATCATGAAACGTGATCGATTCTCGTCATTTAGAGCGGAATGCGAGCGCAAAACCGCTTCACACTTTTGCTCATCCCGCTCTAGGCAACTGTTATCACATGCCTCCGCCGTCGCCCTTCATAGGGAGCGTGGCCGGTCCTTCAAGATCCGGCAGGCTGCCTCGGCGATGCGTCTTGTGAAATCCAATGCGATGTCCTTCTCCTTGACGTAGAAGAGCTCGTCACTCAAGAGGCGATCGTCGAGCCAATGGCGAAATTCCTGCTCGCTTTCCGGCGTGAATGTCCCTTCCTCGTTCACAAAGCCGCTCAAAGGGCCTTCAATCACATATTCAGGCGAGTTCGGAGGAGAGTTGGCGCATTGCGCCCAGACGCGGCCTTCGTCATCGACAAAGGCCAGCACGCCATATTCCCGTTCTTCAATCTTCATGAGATTTTAGCATAGTCCAATCGTGCGCAGGCTCGATTTTGATGGCTAGCCTGACCCTTCCGGCGATGACGCCTCACCAATCATCCCTTGTGCCAATTGCCTTTATGCCAATTGCCCTTGAGCCAATTGCAGTGTTTGAGAAGCGGCCTGCCGTCTTCGGAATTTTGACCGCCTGAGGGACTCGATGTACCAAGTCATGGCCATGGTTGGCCAATTGCTCTTCGACAAACTCAGCTACGTCGTCGGTCCGGCGCCCTAGGCAGGGTGTTGACGCGAACCTCAGCAATTTTGAATGGCGCGGAATCGCCCACGATATATCACGATATATAAGGTGGAAACGCTGTTCTCGAACGCGTGCCGTGTGCGACATGCATTTCCGATGCTCTCATAATCCCTTTTCGAAAACATTAGTAGTAATGATGACGGCGATAAACGCGTCGACTAACGCGCCGGTAATGACGCCGATTAACGCGACGCCAATGACCATAATAGGCCTTCTCGACTTGCGCACGGTCCATGTCTTCCGACTTGGCAATGCTTGGCTCGGGCGTTGGACCGGAACCAGCGTGGGTTTGGGTGAGCGACGGCGCGACAAAAGTAATAGCTTTCGTAGGCTTCGTAGCCAACACCATGCCCATTCCAACGCACAGCAGCTGCAAGAATGCGCGTCGTTCCATAAAAAACCTCCCGAAGCTAGGTGAGCTTTCTCTTAAACGCCGAACAGCACAACTGGTTCCGTTCCCGGTTGGGTTGGGTCGCGCACTGTTGCACGGAACCAGGGATTCAGGCCGGTGAAGCAGTCGGTGGAAGAGACCGTGAAGGACATCCAGCGATCGTCTCGCCAGCAATTCTCGGCCAAAGAAAAGATCCGCATTGTACCTGAAGGGCTGCGCGGTGAAGAGAGCATGGCCGAACTGTGCCGGTGCGAGAGAATCGCTCAGCGACCTCGGGGGCGACAGCGGTCAGGCTTCTTTGGGCCTGCTCTCAGAGCGAATTCCCCAAAAGTTGACAGACTTTTGCGACGAGAATTCGCTCCAACTTATTGATCTTGCGTGATTTCTTTCCGCTCGAACGAGTCCGTTCGAGCGGAAAGCGCGCTAGCATGTCAAT
>DATJTB010000030.1:0-4741 GCA_035503795.1 Methylocella sp. | reverse complement strand
TTGTTTCGCCGGAGTCGCTGGCTTCGGCTTTCGTTTTGCTTCGGCGCTCATCGGTGAAAATCCCTTCGGGCGGTTCCCATTCGAGTGGCGGGATGCAGCGCTCGATCACGATGACTTTGGGCCGGGTCGACCCAAAGTCATGAAACGTGATCGATTCTTAGGTTTTTTGATTGAACGCATTTTCTTAACACGAACCGGTGCCCACTTCGCTGGAAAATGCTTCTACATCGGGGCCGGCGCCGACAGCATCTGGGTGGCGTAAGGCGCCAAGCGCGCACCACACGGATCGGGGATCAGATGCAGGACACGGGTGAAGAAGCCGCCCTGCGTATCGGCGCGGCCGATATTGATGATCGCGGCTTCCGCCAGCTCATGGGTGAAGACGTCGAGAATCAGGTTGCGGATGTCATCATCAATAGGATCGAGTGCTTCATCGAGCAAGATCCAGCGCGGCTTATGCAGCAGGAGGCGGGCAAAGGCGAGCTTGTGCTGGTCCTCGCTGGTCAGCTCCTTTTCCCAGCGGGCGGCCTTATCGAGGAGCGGCGCAAGATGCACGAGCTTCATGCGTTGGAGGGCGACCAGATAGACGTCGTCGGTGAATTGACCGGGGGCCGCGGGATAGGCGAGGCCGCCGCGCAACGTACCGGGCGGCAGATAGTGCTGCTGCGAGATGAACATCATGGTTTCCCTGGGCGGCAGCAGGATGCGCCCATCCCCCCAGGGCCAGAGGCCGGCGATGGCGCTGAAGAAGCTCGTCTTGCCGCCGCGCCGCCGGCCGATGATCAGAACCCGCTCGGCGGGATGGATCGTGACATGTTTTTCGCTGAGCCGCGCGCAGCCGCCGGGCGAGGCGATCCCGACCTCATCGAAGACGAGCTCGTCCTTGTCCGTCGGCACGAGCTCGACGTGACCGGATTGCACGCCGAGCTTGTCCATTTCGGAGAGAGCCAGGCGAAAGCTTGCAACGCGCAAAAGCGTCGCCCGCCAGTCGGCGATGGAGCTGAAATTATCGACGAACCAGCGCAGCGCCTGCTGCACCTGGTTGAAGGCGCCGACCGCCATCATCAGGCCCCCGAGAGACATATCGCCGGCGAAATAGCCGGGCGCGGCGACGATGAAAGGCGCAACAATGGCAAACCAGCCATAGCCGGCGGTGACCCATGTCAAGCGGGTGACGCCGCTGACGAGCCGGCGCATCATCAAAAGGACCTGCCCGAACTCACGCTTCAGATAATCCTTCTCATCCGTTTCGCCACCATAAAGGGTGATCGCCTCGATGCGCTCATTGACCCGCACCAGGGCGAAGCGAAAATCCGCCTCGCGCGCGTAGCGTTCGGCATTGACCGCGATCAAGGGGCGGCCGATCCGCCAGCTGCCGAAAGAGGCGATGCCGGCATAGATGAGGGCGAACCAGACCATGTAGCCGGGCAGCGAAAAACTCCAGTCGCCGACCGTAAAAGTGATCCCATTAGAGACACCCCACAAGACGGTGATGAAACTGACGAGCAGCAGGCTCGATTGCAGAAGGCCGATGCCGAGATCCGTGAATAGCTCGACGAGATGACGGGCATCCTCGTGAATGCGCTGGTCCGGATTGACCCCGATCTCACCGGCGCCGGCGAGCCGGAAGGCGCGCAGGGGAACAAGCCATTGGTCGAAGAGGTCATGGGTCAGCCCATCGCGCAATTTCAGCTTGCTCATTTCGCGAAGCCAGGCTTGCGCGACATTCAAGACCAGGAGGCTGCCGGCGATGAAGGCGAAGGTCACGAGCTGGCTCAGGAATTCCCTGAAATTCTTCAGCGAAAGCGCATCGTAAAAGGGCTTGTTCCAGGCATTGAGCTTGATCTGGAGATAGGCGGTCAGAGCGACGACGACGATCAGCGCGCCGCCAAGGGCGAAGAGAATATTGCGGCCAGGGGCATTCCAAAATGTCTTGACCATCATGAAGAGCTGGGGCGCGAGCTCTTCATCCCGCTTGATCGCCGGCTGCACGCCGGTGGACATTCCTTCGCTGTCTTCGACCATCTGGGCCCGCTTCCATTCCCTGTTCGCGACCCTTTTGGACTTTGCGTCGCTCTTCGACGAGGTTTAGAACACGATCACCAGCCGGATGAAACCGCACCGGGCCATGCTGCAACGCAAACGCTGACCCGCGCCATACGCGGACCCACAAGCCAAAGGGTTCATGGCTCATCTCTTGGTTTCCAGGCCGGCGTCAAGGCCCGGACGGCGGACAAAGGATCGAAAAACGGGCAAAAAGACATTCTTGATCGCCGATCGAACCTTTTGCCGCGCAGCCGTCGTCCTAGGGTTTGTGGAATTGGAAATCCCAATCGGACAAAAATGTTTCACGTGAAACATTTTGGTAAGGTTTTGCACTCCGACCGGACAAACCCGGTTGCCGCGCCGCGGCAGATCACCGTCCCTGAAAGGCTTCGCCAATGGACCCTATCGCAAGTCTTCTCGGGGCGATGACCCTTGAGGAAAAGATCGGCCAGCTCAACATGGTTGCCGCCGGCGCCACCGTGACGGGGCCGGTTCTTGCGAGCGGAACCGATGAGGATATCCGCGCCGGGCGGATCGGCAGCCTGCTCAACCTTTCCGAGCCCGCCGATATCGCCGCGATGCAGGCGATCGCCGTGAACGAATCGCGGCTTGGCATTCCGCTTCTTTTTGGCTTCGACGTTTTGCACGGCCTGCGAACGATCTTTCCAATTCCGCTCGCCGAGGCGGCTTCTTTCGATCGCGCTTTGTGGGAGAAAACCGCGCGCGCCGCGGCGGCCGAAGCGCAGGCCGCCGGGATTCATCTCGTCTTCGCGCCCATGCTCGATATCGCCCGCGATCCGCGTTGGGGACGCATGGCCGAAGGCCCGGGTGAAGATCCGTTCGTCGGCGCCGAGTTCGCCAAAGCCAAGGTACGCGGCTTTCAAGGTGGCGATGGGGCGAATCGATTGGCCATCGCCGCGACCGCCAAGCACTTTTGTGCCTATGGTGCCGCTCTTGCCGGTCGCGACTATGCCTCGGCGGATGTCTCGCCGGAGCAGCTGCATGATGTCTATCTGCCGCCCTTCACCGCCGCCGTGGCGGCCGGCTGCGCGGCCATCATGCCGGCTTTCAACGATCTCAACGGCGTTCCCATGACGGTGCATGGCGCCCTGCTGCGCGACTGGCTGCGCGGCACCATCGGTTTTGAAGGCGTCATCCTCAGCGATTATCACGCGATCGCCGAGCTACTCAATCATGGGGTCGCCGGCGATCTTATGGAAGCGGCGGCAAAGGCGCTGACAGCCGGCATCGATATCGACATGATGAGCGATGCCTATCGGACGGGTTTGCCGCGGGCGCTCGCATTCGGCCTCATCGCAGTTGAGGATATCGATGCCGCGGTCCGCCGGGTTCTGGCTCTCAAGGAGCGGCTCGGTCTTTTCGATCCGCCGGAGCACCGCCAGACGGCGGTTCGACCTGCGGCATCCCGCCCGACGGCTTTGGACCGAGACCAGGCGCGCGCGGCAGGGCGGGCGTCGATCGTCCTGCTCACCAATGACGGCGTGCTGCCGCTTTCCAAGTCGCTGCGCCGGGTGGCGCTCATCGGCCCGCTGGCCGAGGCGCGCGCGGACATGCTCGGGCCCTGGGCGCTCGCCGGCCGCGCCGAAAACAGCGTGACGATTCGCGAAGGCCTAACCGAAGCTCTGCCCCAGACCGAAATCGCATTCGCGCCCGGCACGACAATCGCCGGCGGCGATTTGGCCGGTTTTGCCGAAGCGCAGGAACTGGGTCGAAGGGCGGAGATCATTGTCCTGTGTGTTGGGGAAGCGGCCGCCATGAGCGGCGAGGCGGCAAGCCGCGCCAATCCCAATCTTCCGGGTGTCCAGAATGTTCTGGCCGAATCGCTTTTCGGGCTGGGCAAACCGGTTGTCGTGGTGTTGTCTTGCGGCCGCCCGCTGATGCTCGGCGCTTTGGCCGACAAGGCCAGCGCCGTGCTCGCCACCTGGTTTCTGGGAGTCGAGGCCGGCCATGCGATCGCCGACGTTCTGACGGGCGCCTGCAACCCTTCCGCCCGGCTGCCGGTCACCTGGCCGCGCGAAATCGGCCAGGTGCCGATCTTCTTCGCGGAACGACCAAGTGGAAGACCGGCCAACCGCCAGGATCGCTATACGAGCCAATATCTCGATCTGCCGGTCGAGCCGCTGTTTCCGTTCGGACATGGGAAGGGCTACAGCCGCTTCACCTTGCAGGAGCTGCGGGTCAAGGAGCCCCGGTTCAAACGCGCCGATGAGCTGATCATCGAGATCAAGGTGACGAATGAGGGCCCCATGGCCGGTGAGGAAACGATCTTTCTGTTCATCCGAGATGTTGTGGCGAGTGTGGCGCGGCCGAGCCTCGAACTCAAGGACTTTGCCCGGATCCGTCTCGCTGCGGGTGAAAGGGGGACGGTTCAAATGCGGTTGGCTGGCGAGGCCTTCACATTCACAGGCGTAGATTTGACAAGAGTTTTTGAGCCGGGTGAATTTTGGCTTTACGCGGGTGCGAGCGCCGACCGGCGGGCGCTTCTCGCCTGCAAAGTGCATGGACTGCCCGGATGATACGAGAAATGCGGCGTGAGACGATCTAAAATCATCGTGATCTAGGAATGGACTTCTCCGGCGAAGGGATCATGCCCAAAAAAGGTCTTTGTCCAGGACTTGCGGGTGGTTTCTCACACCGCTATAAACGGCCAGGTTAAAGGGCGGCCAAATCCAGA
>DATJTB010000029.1:0-16752 GCA_035503795.1 Methylocella sp. | reverse complement strand
CGCCATGCCATTTTCGGCGGCTCTCCTTCACATTGCCATTCAAGGCAGCATAACTCTTGGATGGCTCTAGATCACGTTTCATGATTTTGGATCGAGTCGATCCAAAATCATGAAACGTGGCCGATTCTCGTTATTGAGAGCGGGATGCGAGCGCAAAACCGCTTCACACTTTTGCTCATCCCGCTCTTAGATCTTGAGTTCCGACCAGAGTATTGCGGATGAAGCCACCCAGCCTCACGCCTCCCGCCGCAGGGCGCGCACCGCCGCAACGAGACCTTCAGTCGAAGGGTCAAGTCCCTCCGCCGTGACGCCGGCATCGGCGATGACCGGTGTCAGCCTGTTGGCAAGCTCCTTGCCGAGTTCGACGCCCCATTGATCGAAGGAATTGATGTTCCAGATCACGCCCTGCACAAAGACCTTGTGCTCATAAAGGGCGATCAACCGGCCGAGCTGGCGGGGCGACATTTTCTTATAAAGAAAAGTGCTCGACGGCCGGTTGCCGTCGAAGACCTTATGCGGCGCGAGTGCGGCGATCATCTCTGGGCTTAAGTTCTGTTCCTTCAGCTTCTCCTTGACCGCTTCGATCGGGCGGCCCTGCATCAGCGCCTGGCTCTGCGCGAAACAATTGGCCAAGAGCAGATTGTGATGGACGGCATCGGCGTCGAGCGGCTCCGCCGCGACAAGGAAGTCGATCGGCACGATGCTCGTGCCCTGATGCAGCATCTGGAAGAAGGCGTGCTGGCCATTTGTGCCGGGCTCGCCGAAGAGAACCGGCGCGGTTTCGTGGCCCACGCGGCTTCCTGATAAGGCGACTGACTTGCCGTTCGACTCCATTTCGAGCTGCTGCAAATAGGCGGGAAATCGCGCCAGCCGCTCGTCATAGGGAATGACGGCGTGCGAAGCAAAGCCCCAGAGGTTGCGATACCAGATGCCGAGGAGGGCCATCAGCACCGGAATATTCCGACCGAGCGGCGCTTCGATGAAATGGCTGTCGATCTCTTCGCCGCCACGCAGAAAATCGAGGAAATTGTCCCTGCCGATGCCGATCGCGAGCAAAAGCCCGATTGCCGACCAGATGGAATAGCGCCCCCCGACCCAATCCCAGAAGCCGAACACCCGGTCGCTTTTGATCCCGAAGGCGGCAATCTTGTCGAGCTGGGTCGAGACCGCGCAAAAATGATCGGCGACCGCCTCGACGCCTAGCCGCGCGGCTACCGCCGCGCGCGCGGTCGCGGCATTGGTCATCGTCTCGATCGTCGTGAAAGTCTTCGAGCAGATGATGAAGAGCGTCGTCTCCAACGGCAGGTGCTTCAGCGTGTCGCCGAGATCGGCGCCATCGACATTGGCGACGGTGTGGAGGTTGAGATGGGCGGGCACGAAAGGGGCCAGCGCCCGCCCGGCCATGGCGGGGCCGAGATCCGAGCCGCCGATCCCAATATTGACGATATCGGTGAAAGGCGCTCCATTCGACGATCGGATGAGGCCGCCGCGGATCGCCTCGGCGAAGCTCAAGAGCTTTTCACGCTCGGCCAAAACCTCCGGCATGACATCCTCCCCATTGGCGAAGATCGGCCGGCCGGAGAGATTGCGCAGCGCCATATGAAGGGCGGGACGATGCTCGGTCGTATTGACGGGCTCGCCGGCGAAAAGCGCCGCCCGGCGTTCTTCGAGATGAGTGGCGTGCGCGAGATCAAGGAGAAGTTTGAGCGTCGTCTCATCGATCCGGTGCTTGGAATAATCATAGAGAAGATCGCCGAGCCTGACATGAAAGCGCGCGAAGCGCTGAGGGTCGGCGTGGAAGAAATCGGCGATGGTGTACGAAGCGATCGTGCGTCGATGCGCTTCAAGAGCGGCGAAAGCCTGGTCCACTGCAATTGTTGCCATGCGTCACCTCGGGATGCAAAAGGGCTGATCTCGCACCAGTCCCACTCTAAGCCTACAGGATCAATCACGTATCGAGATATCGACTCGATCCACAATCGTGATCTGGTGGCGGAAATCTTGCCGAAGGAGTCAGAAAAAGGAGTCAGGTTCGTCGCCTCTTGACCAGCACGACTTGGACAGGCTCCCGGGAAAATCCAATCATCGGCGTGTCCGGCTCCTTGGCGCAACGGTCTTTGAAGATGCGGCTTGGCCTTGCGCGCGGGCGGCTCGCATGCCATGCAAAGCGCGTTCGTTTCCCCTGAGGCTGCCTTTCCGTCCGCCATGGACTTTTCCTCACCCGCGCCAAAAATCTCCTTTGTTTCGCTCGGCTGCCCCAAGGCGCTCGTGGATAGCGAGCGCATCCTCAGCTCCTTGCGCGCCGAAGGCTATGAGCTTTCACGGTCTCATCAGGATGCCAGCGCCGTTGTTGTCAATACCTGCGGCTTTCTCGACAGTGCCAAGGCGGAATCGCTCGCGGCCATCGGTGAGGCCATGGCGGCAAACGGCACGGTCATCGTCACCGGCTGCATGGGGGCTGAACCGGCCGATATCAGAGAGAAATTCCCGACATTGCGCTGGATCAGCGGGCCACAAGATTTCCAATCGGTCCTTGCCGCCGTTCATGAAGCGGCGCCACCCCCGCAAAATCCCTTTCTCGATCTTGTTCCGCAGACGGGCATCAAGCTCACGCCGCGCCATTATGCCTATTTGAAGATTTCCGAGGGATGCAACAACCGCTGCAGTTTCTGCATCATTCCCAGATTGCGCGGCGATCTTGTCTCCCGGCCGGCGGGCGAGGTCTTGCGCGAGGCCGAAAAGCTTGTCGGTTCGGGCGTCCAGGAGCTCCTTGTCATCTCGCAGGATACGAGCGCCTATGGCCTCGATCTGAAATATGCCGAGAGCTTGTTTCAGGATCGTCTCGTCAAAGCGAAATTTCTCGATCTTGTCCGCGAGCTCGGCTCATTCGGCATTTGGGTACGGCTCCATTACGTCTACCCTTATCCGCATGTCGATGATGTCATCGCCTTGATGGCGGAGGGAAGGATTCTGCCCTACCTCGATATTCCCTTTCAGCATGCAAGCCCTGCCATCTTGCGCGCGATGAAGCGGCCGGGTGACAGCGAAAAGATATTGGACCGAATTGCCGGATGGCGCGCCGTCTGCCCGGATCTGACCCTGCGCTCGACTTTCATCATCGGCTTCCCCGGCGAGACGGAAGAGGATTTCGCCACCCTCCTCGATTGGCTCGATGAGGCGAGGATCGACCGGGCCGGGGCTTTCAAATATGAGCCGGTGAAAGGCGCCGCCGCCAATGATCTCGGCCTGCCGCAAATCGAGGGCCAAGTGAAGGAGAGCCGCTACCGGCGCTTCATGGAGCGCTGCGGAAAGATCAGCGCCCGCAAGCTCAAAGACAAGATCGGCAGGCGCCTGCCGGTTCTTCTGGACGAGGGTTTTTCGCGCGGCGGTGTTGGGCGCACTGAGGGTGATGCACCGGACATCGACGGCAAGGTACATGTCACCTCGCGCCGTCCCCTGCGGCCAGGCGACATCGTCACGGTCAAGATCGAGCGCGCCGACGCCTACGATCTGCATGGCACGGCCGTTTGAGATGTGACTCCTCAATAAACCCCCGGCAGAAGCCGAGAAGTGCGGGCGCGGTAGGCCTCGTATTCAGCCCCGAAGTGGCTCATCAGAAGCTTCTCTTCCGCCCGGATTCGCGCAACAAGCGGAGGGATGAGGAGAAGTGTGAGCAAAATGCCAACGCCCGAGCGGAAGGCGAGTGCCCAGCCGAGCGACGTGATGAGAGCGCCCAGATAGCTGGGGTGGCGGATGATCGAATAGATGCCGGTCGTGACGAGCCGGTGCCCCGGCTGAATCGCAACCAAGCCGCTGAACCTTGAGCCGAGGAGAAAGACCGGCCAGAGTCGCAGAATGCCTCCGGCACCAAAGAGAATGACGCCAAGCCAACGCAGGCCTTCGCCATCGATCGTCCAGAACGCATAGCGATCGGCAAGAGCCGGCAGAAAGGCAAGGGCCAATCCAAGCCCGCCAAGGGCGCTGATCACCCAGCGGTTGTCGCGATCCTCCCGCTCGCCCGAACTGAGATTGCCTTCCGTGAAGAGCGCCGCGATAGCAAAGGCAAGCACGACGCCGGTCAGGACGGTCAGCGGTTGATGAGAGAAAAAGGCCTCGACACCGCCAAAAGCAAATATCGCGAGTCCCAGGAAGGCAAAAGTCGAGACCAGAATAATGACAGCGAGTTCAGGCTTCTGCCGCATGCTGGGCCGGCTATCTCAGCTAGATCACGCTGATTCTGGATCGACTCGATCCAAAATCATTGCGGGATGGGCAAAAGTATGAAGCGGTTTTGCGCTCGCATCCCCGCTCTGGGAGGATTTTCACTGCGCGCTATCTCGCCCTTCCGGGCTCGATACCTTCGCATCGGGAGGTAAAGGCTTGGCGTAGAATCGGCCGTCTTGCGTCTGAAACAACAGCCCTCTCCGGCAGGCTTCGATCAAAACGGCTCTCGCATCCTTTTCGCTGAGATTATTTTGCGTCATGAGGCGGCCAGGTGAAACAAAGCCGTGGTCTCGAGCGATTTTGACCGCGTGGGGCACGGCCCGGGCAATGTTTTGCCTTCCGAATCGAAGGGCCGACGAACGGAGAAGCGCGAGGAGTGACAGACCAACGAGGATGAAAGTCCAATCCAACATCGTCCCCTCCTCTGAGAAGCAGCCTTTGATCAAACATTATAAATCGAGAGACTGGAAAGCCCAGGTTTTCACGTTAAAATGATATTGTGGCGCCGGGTAAAGATCCAGGTTTCAAGGTAAGAGGCGGTCCCTGTCTCTCACCTAAAACTGAGCCATTAGGCGGAACAAATGGAAAAATTCACTTCGCTGACGGGCGTCGCGGCGCCGCTTGAGATCACCAATGTCGACACCGACATGATCATCCCCAAGCAATATTTGAAGACGATCAAGCGCACCGGACTCGGTCAAGGGCTTTTCTTCGAGATGCGTTACAAGGAGGATGGGACGGAAAATCCCGATTTTGTCCTGAACAAGCCGGCCTATCGGGCGGCTCGCATCCTGATCGCCGAGGATAATTTTGGCTGCGGCTCCTCGCGCGAGCATGCCCCTTGGGCGCTCCTTGATTTTGGGATTCGCTGCGTGATCTCGACGAGTTTTGCCGATATTTTTTATAACAACTGCTTCAAGAACGGGATGCTCCCGATCAAGGTCTCGCCCGAAAATCTCGCCAGGCTCATGGAGGATGCCAAGCTCGGCGCCAACGCAATTCTGACGATTGATTTGGAAACTCAGACCATTCACCAACCGGATGGCGGGACCATTGCCTTCGACATCGATCCTTTCCGCAAGCATTGTCTCTTACATGGCCTTGACGATATCGGCCTCACTTTGGAAAAGACCGCTCAAATCGAGGCGTTCGAGCGACGCTCGGCCGCCGCGCGCGCTTGGCTTTGATTTTCCTGGCAACAAACCGCCAAAAAAGGGAAAAAATCCCATGGCAAAGCCCTTTCTGCGATGGTAAATAGGCCGCGGGTCAGGGCAAGAGCTCACCCGAATCGGAAAATCAATGGCGCTGCGCCCAAGGCCGCGCCTTCTAGGAGGCAGTCATGACTTGGTCAACCCCCGTCATCACCGAGATCTGCATCGGCATGGAAGTGACGAGCTATCTTTCCGCCGAAATCTGATCCGCGGCCGGACATCGCATTTCCCTTCATGATTGGCTCGCGCCTTGCGCATTCTGGTTCTGGGTTCGGGAGCGGGCGGTGGCTTTCCGCAATGGAATTGCCTCTGCCCCGTCTGTCGGCTCGCCTGGAGCGGGGATAAGCGCGTCAAGGCGCGAAGCCAGTCGTCGCTGGCTATCAGTGTCGCGGGCGAGCGGTGGCTGCTTTTGAATGCCTCGCCGGATCTTCGCCAGCAGATCCTTGCCGCACCGTATTTGCACCCGCGGGGGGCCAAGCGGCAATCCCCGATTGCCGCGGTCTTCCTTACCAATGCTGATGTCGATCATCTCGCCGGGCTTTTGACCTTGCGCGAGAGCCAGCCTTTTACCCTTTACGGCAGCCGCGCGACTTTGGCGCAGACCCAATTGGGCGTTTTTGGGGTATTGAACAAACAATTCGTCGAACGGCACGAGGCCGCGCTCGATCAGACCATCGAGACCGACATTGGTCTTAGTATCAAGCCTTTCGCGGTGCCGGGAAAAGTCGCTCTTTATCTCGAAGAGGAATATGTGGCGGTCGGAGAGGAGACTGAATCGACGGTCGGGCTTGAAATCAGCAATGGCAAGGCCAGCTTTTTTTACGTGCCCGGCTGCTCCGAGATCAATCAGGCCTTGCTCGAACGCGTTTCAGGGGCCTCGCTTCTGTTCTTCGACGGCACGACTTTCACGGATGGTGAAATGGTCGATCTCGGCCTGTCCCACAAGACCGCGCAGCGCATGGGGCATGTGGCCATGAGCGGCGAAGAGGGCTCCCTCAACCGCTTCGCGAAGAGCGGCATCAGCCGCAAGATCTTCATTCATATCAACAACACCAATCCGGTCTTGATCGAGGATTCGTCTGAGCGCCAGAAGGCGGCTGAGGCCGGTTGGGAGATTGCCTATGACGGCATGGAGGTTTTGCTATGAGCGAGGCGGGAAAGCTCCTGACCCATGATGAGCTCGAAGCCCGTCTGCGCCAGATCGGGGCCGAGCGCTACCACAATCTGCACCGCTTCCATCGCCGCCTCCATGGAGGCCAATGCACCTATGGGGAAGTCCAGGCCTGGGCGCTCAACCGCTATTATTACCAGGCGATGATCCCGATCAAGGATGCGACCATCCTGACCCGGATGACCGATGCCGGAGACCGCCGACAATGGCGCAAGCGCATCGAGGATCATGATGGCCTTCAGGAGGGCGACGGCGGCATCGAGCGCTGGCTGAAACTGACTGACAGTCTTGGTCTTCCGCGTGACTATGTGATTTCGACGCAAGGGATCCTGCCCGGCACCCGCTTCGCGGTCGAAGCCTATACGGAATTTTGCCGCAGCCGGAGCCTTCTTGAGGCCGTTGCCTCCTCCCTCACGGAACTCTTTTCGCCGAACATCATCAGCGAGCGCGTCGCGGGGATGCTGGCGCATTACGATTACGTGAGCCAGGAGACGCTCGCCTATTTCTCCAAACGTCCAGTGCAGGCGAGGCGGGACGCCGATTTCGCCCTCGATTATGTCAAAGTCCATGCGGCGACGCGGGCCGAGCAGGATCAGGTCCTTTCGGCGCTCGAATTCAAATGCTCGGTGCTATGGGCGCAGCTAGATGCGCTGTGGAGCGCCTACGTCGACGGCGCAATTCCGCCTGGCTCCTTCGTGCCGGGAACAACCGCGCAGAGCCGCGCCGCATGATGGACCCTCAGTCTTCAGAGGCGAGCCAGAAGCCGCGCCTGCCGCGCGGCGTCCGCCTCAAATATGATGAGACGCGCGGCGAATGGCTTTTGCTCGCTCCGGAACGGGTGATCAAGGCCGATCCGATCGCGGTCGAGATCTTGAAACGCTGTGATGGCACGGCCACATTCGCCGCAATCGTCGACGATCTTGCCCGCCAATTTTCCGCCGACCGCGCGCGGGTGGAAAGCGACGTGCGGGCGCTGCTTGACACACTCGCCGCCAAGCGCATGCTGGACCTATGAGCACAGTCACCCAAAGAATCCCTGCGCCGGTCGCGCTCCTCGCCGAGCTCACCCATCGCTGTCCCTTGGGCTGCCCTTATTGTTCCAATCCGATCGAGCTTGAGGCGCGCGAAAACGAGCTTGCCACCTCAGACTGGAAGCGGGTCTTTTCGCAAGCCGCCGGCTTCGGCGTTCTTCATCTGCATCTCTCCGGCGGCGAACCGGCGGCTCGTCACGATTTGATCGAGCTCGTTGCCCATTGCGCGGGAACCGGGCTTTATACCAATTTAATCACCTCCGGCATCGGCCTGACGCAGGAGCGCGTTCGAGCGCTCGCCGATGCAGGCCTCGATCATGTCCAATTGTCGATTCAGGATTCCGATCAAGTTTCCGCCGACCGTATCGCAGGCTACAAGGGGGCCTTCGCGCGCAAGGTGGCGGTCGCGGCCTGGGTCACAGAGGCCGGACTGCCGCTCACCGTCAATGCGGTCATTCACCGGGCCAATATCGGCCGGGCCGGCCGAATGGTGGAACTCGCCGTCCAGCTCGGCGCGCGCCGGGTCGAGATCGCCCATGCCCAATATTATGGCTGGGGCCTTCGCAACCGTGGGGCGCTCATGCCTTCGCGCGCGAGCGCCGATCAAGCCATCACCGAGGTCGAAGCGCTCAAGCAATCGCTTTCCGGGATCATCGTCATCGACCATGTCATCCCTGATTACCACGCCCGCTACCCAAAGGCCTGCATGGGCGGCTGGGGCAAGCGGGGGATCAATGTGACGCCCTCGGGCAAGGCGCTGCCCTGCCATGCGGCCGAAACCATCAAGGATCTCGAATTCTGGAATGTTCGGGAGCGCAGCCTCGAAGACATCTGGCTCCGTTCACCCGCTTTCAATTTGTTTCGCGGTGAGGACTGGATGCGTGAACCCTGCCGCTCGTGCCCGCGCAAGGCGATCGATCACGGCGGCTGCCGCTGCCAGGCGCTGGCGCTCACCGGCGATGCGCGCGAGGCCGATCCCGTTTGCCATCTCTCGCCTTTTCATCTGAAGGTCGCCGATCTTGCGACGCAAGGCGAAAGCGACCGCGTGCCGAGTTACAGCTACAGAAGCCTCAAGGAACGCGAGCCAGCCGAGTAGGCCCATGGGCCAAGACCGTCCGCTTGCCGGTGGAAAAATCGGCACAATCTTGGAATGGGGGATGGATCCGCTTATATTTGTCTGATTATGGCATATGGCCGCTTAGGAGCGAATTCCGCAAAAGTTGACAGACTTTTGCGACGAGAATTCGCTTCAACTTCTTGACCTTGCGCGATTTCTTATCGCTCAAACGATTCCGTTCGAGCGGAAAGCGCGCTAGCCGGCACTCCGCTGTCCGGCGGGAGAGAGAGCAATGGCAGACGCGGTGAAAGGCCCAGCCGACCTGCGCCAGGATCTCCGATCGACCTCGCTTGCCGATAAATATGATCTCGCTAAGCAACGAATCTTCGTCTCCGGTCCACAGGCCATCGTCCGGCTCCTGCTCATGCAGAAAGAGCTCGACCGACGCAATGGCCTCGACACGGCCGGTTTCATCTCCGGCTATCGTGGTTCTCCGCTTGGCAGCCTCGATCTGACCTTTCAGCGGGCCAAGGCGCCGCTCGACGCGGCCGGAATCCTTTTCCAGCCCGGCCTCAATGAGGATCTCGCGGCGACCGCCATCTGGGGCGCCCAGCAGGCGGAAATGCGCGGCGAGGGCAAATATGATGGTGTCTTCTCGCTCTGGTACGGCAAGGGGCCGGGCGTCGACCGCAGCGGCGACGTTCTACGCCACGCCAATCTCGCCGGCTCCTCGAAACATGGGGGCGTGCTCGCCCTGATGGGCGATGACCATACGGCTGAATCCTCCACCACCGCCCATCAATCCGAATTCGCTTTTGTCGATGTGATGATGCCGATCCTATCGCCGGCCGGCGTGCAGGAGATCGTCGATTACGGTCTCTATGGCTATGCGATGAGCCGTTTCACCGGCACTTGGACCGGCCTCAAATGCCTGAAGGATACGGTCGAGTCGACCGGCTCGATCGATGTCTCGCTTGATCGGGTGAAGCCGGTCGTTCCCGCGTCTTTCATTCTGCCGCAGGGTGGCCTTAACATAAGGGCGCACGACAGCGTCCTCGAACAGGAAAAGCGGCTGCAGAACTATAAGCGCGACGCCATCCTCGCTTGGCTGCAGGCCAATCAGCTGAACAGGATCATCACTTCGGGCGGCCGCGAAGCCCGGATCGGCGTCATCACTTCGGGCAAATCCTATCTCGATGTACGCCAGGCGATGGATGATCTCGGGCTTGATGAGGTCGCTGCCAACCGGTTCGGCCTGCGTATCCTAAAGCTCGCCTGTACCTGGCCGATCGAGCCTCTTGGCCTGCGCGAATTTGCTCGCGGCCTCGAGCTCATCATCGTGGTCGAGGAAAAGCGTTCGCTGATCGAAGTGCAGCTGCGCGAGGAGCTTTACGGCTCACCGACTCAGCCGGTGTGCATCGGCAAGAAGGATGAAAACGGCCATTGGCTCTTCCCCGTCACCGGCGCGCTCGATGCCAATGACATAGCGATCGCTATCGGCCGCCGCCTGTTGCGCTTCGCGCAAAACGGCGATCTCGAAGCGCGAGTGGGCCAGCTCGAGCGCCGCCAGGCGGCTCTCGCGAGCGCCGTCGACCTCAGCACCCGCACCCCTTATTTCTGCTCGGGCTGCCCGCATAACAGCTCGACGGTCGTGCCGGAAGGCATGCGCGCCTATGCCGGGATCGGCTGCCATTACATGGTTCAGTGGATGGACCGGGCGACCGATGGCTATACCCATATGGGTGGCGAGGGCGCCAATTTCGTCGGCGAAGCGCCCTTCTCGAAACGTCCGCATGTCTTCCAGAATCTGGGCGACGGCACTTATGATCATTCCGGCTCGCTCGCCATCCGCTTCGCCGTCGCCGCCGGCATCAACATCACCTACAAGATTTTGTTCAACGATGCCGTCGCGATGACGGGTGGCCAGCGTCTCGAAGGCAATCTCACCGTCGACCGTATCGCCCGCCAGCTCGCCGCCGAGAATGTAAGCCGGATCGTCGTTGTGACCGACGAGCCGGATAAATATCCCGCTTCCATTAAGTGGCCGGAAGGACTTGTGATCGAGCACCGCCGCGCGCTCGACCGCGTGCAGCGCGAGCTCGCCGCGACGCCGGGCGTCACCGCCCTCATTTATGATCAGACCTGCGCGGCGGAAAAGCGCCGCCGCCGCAAAAAAAAGGAAATGCCCGACCCGCCGCGCCGGGTCTTCATCCATGAGCTTCTTTGCGAGGGCTGCGGCGATTGCGGGGCCAAGTCCAATTGCGTCTCGATCCAGCCGCTCGAAACGGAATTCGGCCGCAAGCGAATCATCGATCAATCGAGCTGCAACAAGGATTACGCCTGCCTCGAAGGCTTCTGCCCCGCCCTCGTGACGATCGAGGGCGCGACACCGCGCAAGGTGAGGCCCAGAGCCGACGCCGCTTTCCCCGCTCTGCCGGTGCCCAAGATCCCGACGATCGGGCCAAAGCCCTACGGCATTCTTGTGACGGGTGTCGGCGGCACTGGCGTCGTCACCATTGGCGCCATTCTGGGCATGGCCGCGCATCTCGAAGGCAAGGGCTGCGGGTCGATCGACATGGCCGGGCTCGCCCAGAAGGGCGGCGCGGTCTATAGCCATGTCAAGATCGGTGCCAGGCCCGAGGATATTCATGCCATTCGCGTCGCGGCCGGCGAGGCCGATCTCGTGCTTGGCTGCGACCTTGTCGTCTCGGCAAACCGAAAAGTGCTCGCCGCCGTGCGGCGAAACGAGACCGGCTTCGTGGTCAATACGGCGGAGATTTTTCCTGGCGATTTCACCCACGATCCCGATTTCTCGCTTCATTCTGAACGCCTCAAGCTCGCCATCCGGGAGACGGCCGGAAGCCGTGTCAGCTTCATCGATGCCTCAGGCATCGCCACGGCGCTCCTCGGCAATTCGATCGCCGCCAATATGTTCATGCTGGGCTTTGCCTGGCAGAAGGGGTTTGTGCCCTTGGAAGAGTCCTCGCTGCTTCGGGCGATCGCGCTGAACGGCGAAGCCGTCGAGATGAACGAAGCCGCCTTCCTGTGGGGCCGCCGGGAAGCGGTCGATTCGATGGCTGTCGAAGCCGCGGCGGCGCCGCTGCGCCATGGCCCGGCGGTTGAACCGCTTTCGCGCACTCTCGCCGAGCGGATCGATAAGCGGGCGGATTATCTGCGCGCCTATCAGAACGAGGCCTATGCGGCGCGTTATCTTTCTTTCGTCCGCCAAGTCGAAGAGGCCGAAAGAAGCAAAGTGGCGGGAACCGAAGAGCTCGCCAAGGCGGTGGCCTCCGCCTATTTCAAGCTCCTTGCCATCAAGGATGAATATGAGGTCGCCCGTCTCTACACGGACGGCCGCTTTGCCGAGAGCCTCGATGCGGCGTTCGAGGGCAAGCCGCGCCTTTCCTTTTATCTTGCGCCGCCGCTGTTCAGCCCGAAGGACGATCAGGGCAAGCCGATCAAAATCCGCTTCGGATCCTGGATCCGGCCGCTTCTGCGGGGCCTCGCCGCCTTGAAGGGGCTGCGCGGCACGCCGCTCGATATTTTCGGCTATCTGAAAGAACGTAGGGCCGAGCGCAAATTGATCGAGGACTATGAAAATCTGATGCGCGAGATCCTCGGCCAGCTGACGCCGGAGAATCATGCGCTTGGCGTGCTCATCGCCGCGATCCCGGAAAAAATCCGCGGCTTCGGTTATGTGAAAATGCGCCATCTCCAGGAAGCCAAGGCCGAGGAGCAGGCGCTTCTCGAGCAATTCCGCGCCGGCCCGGCGCCGGTGAAACTCGCCGCGGAATAGGAACGGATGAGGGGTGGGCGGCGCTTCAACACTCATCCTGAGGAAGGTCCGAAGGACGTGTCTCGAAGGATGAGGAGCACGAAGGCGACGGCTCAGTGCGGGTGTCAATCGGACCAAAATGTTTCACGTGAAACATTTTGGTAAGGTCCGGCCCGAAAATTTTACAAGCCGCGCGACGGCTCTTCCCTTTCATTTTGTGGGATTGGCGTCATCCGCTGTCCGATGGCGTGTTAAGCGGCCGGCACGTCTCTTGACGGACGGGCGTCTCAAGACAGCTTCGTGCACGGGTGTGGTGCCGAAGATGGGTTGTCTTTCGAGTCGACCCATTTGATGGTGGCTGGATGCGACGCACCCAGCAGGTTTTTTGCTGGTCTCAGGCGCTCGATGGCAAAACTGCCGACTGGCTCGATCCCTAAGCGATGAACGCGCCGCCTTGGTTCGACACCCGGCAGGGACCGATGCCGGACCAGTTCTCTCATCAGGGTACGGGGGGCACGCGAAACTCGGCCAATGCGGGCGGTATCACCGGCCTTTCCGAATGTGGAGTTCCCTTAGGCACCCATTCGTAAGGAACAGGCTGTGCTCGGTAGACTTGATTGCCTTCCACCTCCTTTCCAGTGATGAAATCGGTCGATTTCGCAAAATAGGGACTGACATATTCCCAAACGATCTCGCCTTCCGGCGTCACTTGGAAAAAGCGTCCATTATAGCCTTCGTCGATCAATGTATTGCCGTTCGGCAGACGCCTCGCGCTGCTGATGAAAGTCGATTGGAACGTCCAGCCGGGCCGGCGGGAATTCTCGCCCGAATATTCCCAAATAATCTCTTTCTTGATCGGGTCGATCTCAAGCACGCGCGAGCCCCCGGTCACGGCCAAAGCGGCCGGCGGGTAGCCGCCTTCGCCCTGGTTATCATAGACGAGGAGATGGCCTGCACCGGGCAACCCCCGCGCGATGAGATGAGCATCATGCTGACCTGAGATTTGGTCGACCGGCCGCGGCAATTGCCTTTTACTGCGCGTGACAAGCTCATTGGCGGGATAATGCGGTCCGAGCGACCAAACGATCTTGCCGGTCTTTTTGTCGATGATCACCGTGAAATTGGCGTTGCGTGAATCGATCAAGATATTTTCCGGATCAAAACGTTTGTCGCCTGCATCGAACCAGCGGTTCGGCCCAAGCACCGACAAATTATTCACATGCAGATAATCGGGCGTGTCGGCATTGCGGACAAGCTTCAATTCATCTGGCGTGAAGCCGAATTCTTCGAGATGTTCCGAGGCGATCCACTGCCACACAATATCGCCCTTTGATGAAATCTCGTAGGCAACATCGTCAAGAACTTTGGGCTGGGCGAAGCCTGCCACAGGATGCACGAGATTGGCGAGAATGAGCGTATCGCCGTTTGGCAGACGCTGCCAATCGTGATGCTGCTGCGCTGCGCCACCCGGGGCTTGGTCGCCGCCCCATTCCCATACGATCTTTCCGTCCCAATCGACTTCTCCGATGGTCTTGATGACCGCAAGAGCCGCGCGGCCCGGCACGAGGCTTGTTCCGCCGCCCTCGGCATTGGTGAGCGTGACGAGCACATGGCCGCGTTGGTCACCTGCGAAGGCAGGGTCGAGAAGCTTGCTCGGGAACCCAGTGTAGTTCCATTGACGGATGACATTGCCATTAAGATCGATCAGCCGCGTGATCTTGTCCGCGCCAGCGAAGAGGACATAGCTGTTGAAGGCTTTCGATGGGTCATAACGCGTGACACCTGTCGGATAGATGCCGGGCTCTGCCTGAGTAAAGAAAGGCAAGAGCGCAAAACTCAAAAAGACACTCAGCAGAAAAATAAAGGGAAAGGCAAAGTGGGTTTTTTGATTGATGGGCATGCGAGCCTCGATCGAATAATCATACTAATTATATAGGAATACAAAAAATACCGTTTTGGTCAAGGTGGCTCGCTCGGCGTGATTGAATTTCAGATGCTAAACCGCGAAAATCTTATAAGCCGCGCGACGGCTCTTCACCTTGGAAAATTGTACGGCGGGCTCAATCAATTGTCCGATGGCGCTTCGGCGCCCGAGGTCTAACTAGAGCTTGCCCTTCAGTGTCAAGCTGGCTGTGAGGGCTGCATTTCCTCTGCGAGGTTGCACGTGAAGATTTTTCTGCTGGAAGCCTGGCTCGCTGGCTTGAGGGCGAGCTGCGAGGCTCTTGCCTCGAAATTTGGCCGATGGACCGCCGCCGGAACGAGCGGCCTCGTGTTCGGGGAGGGTGGGACGGCGCGTCTCGAAGAGGAAGCCGCCGCCTATCGCAAGGCGCTGAAGAAACGAACGCGCGAGCGCGCGCCGCTCCAATGGGCCGCGACGCAGACCAAACTCGGCAATGTGCTTCGGGTGCTTGGCGAGCGGGAGAGCGGGACGGCGCGTCTCGAAGAGACGGTGGCAGTTTTTCGTGAGGTGTTGAAGGAGTATAAGCGCGAGTGCATGACGCTTCAATGGGCCATGACGCAGAACAATCTCGGCACCGCGCTTTCGACGCTTGGCGAGCGGGAGAGCGGGGCCGCGCGTCTCGAAGAGGCGGTTACAGCTTTTCGTGAGGCGCTGAAGGAGTATACGCGCGAGCGCGTGCCGCTTCAATGGGCCATGACGCAGAACAATCTCGGTAATGTGCTTCGGGTGCTTGGTGAGCGGGAGAGCGGGACGGCGCGTCTCGAAGAGGCCGTGGCAGTTTTTCGCGAGGCGCTGAAGGAAAGAACGCGTGAGCGCGTGCCGCTCCTATGGGCCACGACGCAGACCAATCTTGGCTCTGTGCTTTCGACGCTTGGCGAGCGGGAGGGCGGGACCGCGCGTCTCAAAGAAGCCGTGACGGCTTTTCGCGCGGCGCTGAAGGAAGGGACGCGCAAACGGGCCCCGCTCCAATGGGCCATGACGCAGAACAATCTCGGCGTTGCGCTTCGGACGCTTGGCGAGCGGGAGAGCGGGACGGCGCGGCTTGAAGAGGCGGGCGGCGCCTTTCGCGAAGCGCTGAGGGAACTGACGCGCGAGCGCGTGCCGCGCCAATGGGCTTTTACACAAATGAATATCGCCTTGGTCAATCGTGCTCTTTTCGGCAAGGATTCTCAGCCACGCCATCTCGATGAGGCGCTTAAAGCTGCTGATGGAGCTTTGGAAGTTTTTCGCCAAGCGAACGAAACTCTCTACATCGAAAAAGCCGAACGCCAGCGGGAAGAGATCTTGGCGTGGAAGGAAAAAGGATAGCCTTTTGCGCCACAGGCTTGACGTGCCCTTGGCCTTTGAAACAGGCGCGTTAGGATTGATCCGGCTATCAAGGGGATTGCGGATATAGGCCAAGCGCCAGATCAAGGGCCGACCACGCACATCACGTGAGGCGGGCGGGTGGCTCATCGTCTTCACAAAAACCAGCCATGGCACCATTGACATCAAGGAATAAGAGGATGGCCGAGCGGTGGAAAGGCTGGCAAAGCACCCAGGCTCATCGAAGAGGCGACGACAAAAACCGGAGCCGCTTCCGACCATGTTGGGGCTATGCAACGCCCGCGTGCAATGGACGAAAAAGATGGTGTTGAATTGATTGCGGCTGAACGCGCGGAAACGTCAAGGGGAGGCTGACTAGCGCGCCTTCACCCATAACGAGTCGGAGAGGTCATCGAGACGACAACAAACTTACTCGCTGTTTAAATTCGTCAGACCAGCTTTTTCCTCGCCCGCGAGATCGCTCTGGCGACGGGCTTTTTTTCGGTTGGCTGGGGTCCACATGACGGCCAGAATGAGCAACAGGCCATTCCATCCATTAAAACTCTCAGTGTGATTTGTTGTAGTGTGATTTGTTACTGTAATTCCTCACAGTAGACACCAGTTTTGTCCGTGCAGTAAACACATTTTATGCAAAGTCTCGTCTGGCAAGGATTGATGACCGAGGGTAATCCTTTGGAAGCATTCAAAAAGTTGAAGAAAGAGGCTGGCGGCGTGAGCGACTCCGGACGCGTCGGCGCTGTTGTAGGTGTTGCGGTAATCCTTGGCGCAGTTGCGTATTTCACCGGACTCTTCGGCGGTCATCCAAAACCGGCGGATCAACCGGTTTCGGCCAATAAGGAGGAAGCCGCGGCCACCATCGAACTCAACGAGAAGCAGGTTGCCTCGATCAAGGTCGAGCCGGTCGGCGAACATTTGTTCAAGCTCGAAAAGGGTGCCGTCGGAAGCACGGATTACAACGAGGACATGGCGGTCCAGGTCTTCACGAATTACCAGGGCC
>DATJTB010000028.1:0-15900 GCA_035503795.1 Methylocella sp. | reverse complement strand
GCCCGCAACGTTTGCACATCGTTCAGCCGATAGGCTCCATCGAACTGGATGCCGTTGAGGAGACTTTGCCGCGTTACATCCGATGCGACGTCGTTGAAAACCAGATCGCCGTAGATATCTGGAACGAAATGGACGTCTGCGTAGCGATTGTAAAAGGAAAGCTGCATGTCATAGTTCGCACCCTTGGTCTGCAGCGCCAAAATATTGAAGACATAGCTATCATATTCGTTTTCGTTGAGATTCTCGGAATTAAACCAGGTACCTCCGAAATCTCCCAAGGGCTGCTGGCCGATGACGTTTGGAATCTGAAACTGACTGATAGCGGTGCCTGTCATATAGGTTAACCGGGTCGAATCCCCGAGCATTGTCGACAGGTAACCGAAGAACTTTCCCTGCTCCGTGCGGTCATGGATCGGGTCGACGGTCGGCGTTGCGTTCTCCAGCCCTTCATTGTTCTGCATATAGCTGCCAGTGACGAAATACTGTGTGTTTCCACTGCTCCCGCCATAATCGAAGCGCGGCGAAACCGTTCCAAAGCTGCCGCCGTACATGCTCAAACTTCCACCCGGCGTGAACTCGCTCCTTGTCGTGAGATCGACAACACCCGCGGTGCGCAGTCCATATTGAGCGGGCAGCGTTCCGGTGAGCAGGTTCAAATTACCGATGAAATTGGTCTCTAAAACCGGACCGAGGCCAGAGACGCCCTCGGGGAGCAGAATTCCGTTGATCCTATATTGGACGTTCGCATATTCGTTGCGGACATGGTAATCGGGATTGCTGACTGCTGAATCGTAAGAAACGCCCGGCAGTTGCAGAATCACTTTATCGATCGGTGTATACTGGCCTTGCGGAAGGGTCTCGATGGCCTCGTAGTCCATGCTGGTAGAGGTGGCACCGATCTTCGGCAGCAGAAAGTTATCGCGCGATTCGTCCATCGCCTTCATCTGCTCCTCGAACGCTTGCAGGGCGGCGGGAGCGGTGGTGCTTGCTTCGACCTCAACCTCGGGAAGGTCGATCGTGTCCGACGCGCCCCCGGAAGAATTGGTGCCGGAAGAGGAGTCCTCCGCTACGGCTGCTTGCCCTGAAGAGAAGGTTATGCCTGCGAGAAGCAAAACTGTACGCGCGCGCATCAATGCCTTGCCAAGTAAATATTTCAGCGAGACAAGGCCTAGGATGCTGAAAAATCAGTGTCAACGTAAGATATCTAGATCGTTATTAAACTAATTCTATTATAAGGTGTAAGATTAGAATAAATGTAAAGTATTATTTTGTGAACGTGGCGGCGAAGGAACACCCATCGCGCGATCCGTTTGATGACGGATTCGATCCAAATCATCAAACGGATCTCGACTCAAACACAAGACGAGTTTTTGGGATGAGTGATCAGATGCCCATCATCAATATAATCATGATGGTTTCGCGAGACCGCTTGACACTTCTGCTAGTCCCGCTCTCGCGATGACCGTCGCACCGGGGCGCTTGCGCATAACGGCGAGCAGAAAGCCGATCGCCAGCGCTAGCGAGAGAAGCGAAGAGCCGCCATAGGAGATGAATGGCAAGGTCATTCCCTTGGCCGGAATGAGATGGACATTGACGGCCATATTGATGGCGCTTTGGATCCCGAAGAGCATGGTAAGCCCGGCTGCTGCCAGCCGGCAGAACGAATCCTCATTGTGCGCCGCGAGCCAGAGTCCGCGCAGCACGATGAAAGCGAAGATCGAGACGATCAGGACACAGGCAAGCACGCCGAATTCCTCGGCCGTCACAGCGAAGATGAAATCCGTATGAGCATCGGGCAAGATCCGCTTGACCGTGCCTTCGCCCGGCCCCTTTCCGAACCAGCCGCCCGCTAGAAAGCTCTCGAGCGCCGTGTCGACCTGAAAGGTGTCGACGACCCCACCGCCGGCGCCTGGATCGATGAATTTCAACACCCGGGCCCGTACATGCGCGACGAGTTTATAGGCCAGATAGGCCCCGGTCAGTCCTGCCCCACCGATGCCGACGAGCCAGAACCAATGCAGGCCAGCCATGAAAAAGAGCGCGACCCAAACGAGCGAGACCAGCATGGTCTGGCCGAAATCAGGCTGTAAAATGAGCGGAACGATGGCGACGAGAAGAAGGACAAGGGCCAGCAAATTGGCCGGCATGTCATGTCTTTTGCCGGCCTCGGAAAAAAGCCCAGGCGACCAGAATGACGAAGGCGGGCTTGAGGAATTCCGACGGCTGAATGCCGAAAATCCAGCGTCGCGCCCCTTTAACCTCATGGCCGAAGAGAAGCGCTGCGGCGATCAAAGCGAGCGAGACCAGAAAGACGATGAGCGCGGTGCGACGCACTTGCGGCGGCGTCAGAAATGACGCACCGATCAAAATGGCAATCGATGGAATGAGATAAAGCACCTGACGGTTGACGAAATGAAAGGTTGGCAAGCCGAGCCGCTCGGCGACCGGCGGGCTTCCGGCCATGGTCAGAACGAGACCGAGGATGATCAAAGAGCCGACCGCCGCAAGGATCCAGCGGTCGATCGTCCACCACCAATTCGCCACAGCTGAGCGTTCGGCACGTGATACCATCCTCTCCTCCTCAGGCTTTCGGATGCCCGGCAAGCAAAGCCCCGACGAGATCGCGGAAGCGGTTTCCGCGCTTCTCGAAATCCGGAAATTGATCGAAGGATGCGCAGGCTGGCGACAGCAGCACGACCGGTTCCGCGAGATGGCTGGCGAACGCGTCCCGTGCGGCGAGAGGCAGCGCGGTCTCAAGCGTCCCGCACTGTTCAAAAGGAAAAGCGTCGCCAATCGTGGCAGCGAAAAGCCCGCTCGCCTCGCCGATCAGATAGGCCTTGACCACTTTACCGAACAAGGGCCGCAGCGGCATGATGCCACCTTCCTTGGGCCGCCCGCCGAGGATCCAGAAAACCTTGTCGAAGGAGAGCAGCGCCTTCTCTGCCGCGTCCGCATTGGTCGCCTTCGAGTCGTTTATGAAGAGCACCTTGCCGATCCGCCCCACTTCCTCAAGGCGGTGGGCCAGGCCGGGAAAGCTCGATAGGCCCGCGCCGACCCGCGCGGCCTCACGCCCCAAGGGACCGAGCGCCGCCACCGCCGCGGCCGCGTTCTGGGCATTGTGTTTGCCGCGCAAGGAAGGGATTCCCGCAAGATCGGCGATCTTGGTCAGCGCCCCCTGGCTGTGGCGCGAGAGCCAAGTGTCATCTAGGCTGATCCCATCCCCGTCCAGCGGCCGCTGGACGGCAATCCGCTGCACCGGCTTGCCGGCTTGCGCAAGCCTTTGCGCAATGGCGGCCGAGATCTCATCATCGATGCCGATCACCGGCAGATCGGCCTTCTCGACGAGCCTGGCCTTGATCGCCGCGTAATTCTCCATCGTGCCATGCCGGTCGAGGTGGTCTGGCGTGACGTTCAGGAGCACGCCGGCCGAAGGATTGAGGGATGGGGCGAGATCGATCTGATAGGAGGAGCATTCGATAACATGAACGTGCCCCTCGGCTGGCGGCGAAAGCGCCAGGACAGGCGTACCGATATTGCCGCCGACCTCGACAGGAAAGCCGAAGCTACGAAAGAGATGGGCCGAAAGTGCCGTCGTCGTCGATTTTCCGTTGGTGCCGGTGATGGCGATGAATGCCGCCGTTGGCGCAATCTTCTGCCGTTCCCGGCAGAACAGTTCGATATCGCCAATGATTTCGACTCCGGCTTCCTTTGCCTTCAGTACCGACCAATGCGGCGCCGGATGGGTCAAAGGCACTCCTGGCGAGAGAATGAGCGCATCGAATGGACGCCAATCGACCGCCGCCAGATTGTCGATCCGAAGGCCGGCCGCGCGGGCTTTCTCGCGAGCGTGCTCATTGTCATCCCAGACCGTGACGCGGGCGCCGCCGGCCTCGAGAGCCTGCGCGGTGACGAAACCCGAGCCACCAAGGCCAAACACCGCCGCATGCTTTCCGGCAAAACTGGTGACCGGCGTCATCATCACCTCAGTTTCAGGGTCGAAAGACCGATCAGCGCCAGGACGAAAGCAATAATCCAGAAGCGAACCACGACTTGCGGCTCGGACCAGCCGAGCTGCTCGAAATGATGGTGAATCGGCGCCATCTTGAACACTCGCTTGCCGGTCAGCTTGAAGGAAACGACTTGGACAATCACCGACAAGGTTTCGAGGACGAACAGACCGCCGACGACGGCGAGCACGATCTCATGCTTGGCGGCGACCGCTATGGTGCCGAGCGCCCCGCCCAATGCCAGCGAGCCTGTGTCCCCCATGAAGATTTGGGCGGGCGGCGCGTTGAACCAGAGAAAACCCAGGCCGGCGCCGATCAAGGCGCCGCAGACGATGGCGAGCTCGCCCGTCCCCGGCACGAAATTGATCCCGAGATAGGTCGAATAGATTGCATTGCCAGCGAGATAAGCGATGATTCCGAAGGCTGCCGCGCCGATCATCACCGGAACGATCGCCAGGCCATCGAGGCCGTCGGTGAGATTGACGGCGTTGCCGGCCGCAACGATCACGAAGGCGCCAAAGATGAGAAAGAAAACGCCGAGATCGACAACGAAGCCATTGATCATGGGAAGCGCAAGCCCCGTCGTGTGAGGCGTGCCGAGCTTCATCATGACGTAGCAGGCAAGGACCGCGATGGCGATTTCAAGCGCCAGCCTGCTGCGGCCGGAAAAGCCCTTGTGAGTTTGTTTCGTCACCTTCAAGAGGTCATCGTAAAAGCCGATTGCGCCGAACCCGGTCATGACGAGCAGCACGACCCAAACGAAATGATTGCGTGGATTGGCCCAGAGCAAAATCGAAACGATCGAACCGGAGAGGATCATGAGGCCGCCCATGGTGGGCGTACCCGTCTTCAAGAGAATGTGGGACTGCGGCCCATCCTCGCGGATGGGCTGACCCTTGCCTTGCCGCAGCCGCAAGGCACTGATGATCGAAGGGCCGAAGAAGAATACGAAGAAAAGCGCCGTTGCCGTCGCCCCACCAGTGCGAAAGGTAATATAGCGGAAGAGATTGAGGGGGCTCAGATAGCTGGAAAATTCGGCAAGCCAGCTCAGCATGGCGCAGTCCCCTGACTAAGGTGAGCCTGGCTCTTCAAGGATTTCACGATTCCTCCCATTCCGCTGGCATTCGAACCCTTGACGAGGGCAATGTCACCGCTGTGCAAAGCCGTCTCGATGGCCGCCGTGAGCTCGGTTGCCTTCGGGGCCCAGGCGCCCCGCCGTACCTCGGGCAGCGCATCGAAGAGACGCTTCATCAGGGGGCCAGCAGCAAAGACGAGATCGACGTGATGGGCCTCGACGTCGTCGGCAAGCGCTTCATGCAGGGCGCCACCATTATCCCCAAGCTCGAGCATATCCCCGAGGATCGCGATCCTTCGGCCTTCGCCCTGCGGATCAAGCCCGCCCAGGAGCGCAAGGGCCGCACGCATGGAGGCGGGATTGGCGTTGTAGCTGTCGTCGATGAGCGTGTAGGGGCCGTCCGCGGCAGACAACCGGAGGCGCTCACCACGCCCCGGCTGCGCCTCGATCTGTGCAAGCGCGTGAGCGGAGATTTCGACATCTGCCCCGAAAGCCTTGGCAGCAAGGAGCACGGCCAGGGAATTCATGGCAAAATGACGGCCCGCCACACCGAGCCGATACGAAAGGCGCTGCCCACTGATTTCCGCTTCAACCTCGCTTTGTTCGGCACCAATCCGGACATTGAGCAGGCGCGCGTCGGAACGTGCATCTTCGCCAAAGCTTGCGACATAGCTCGCGGGCGAAGCGCGAGCCGCACTGAGGAGGCGCTCATATTGCGGAAGATCACGATTGAGAATGATCAGTCCGCCTTCGACGAGACCAGAGAAGATTTCCGCCTTGGCATCGGCGATCTCATCGACATTGGCGAAATATTCGAGATGGACCGGCGCGATCGTCGTGATGATCGCGACATGGGGACGAACCATAGCGGTAAGCGGGGTGATTTCACCCTTGTGATTCATGCCGATCTCGAAAATGCCGAACTGCGTTCCCTTCGGCATGCGGGCGAGCGACAGTGGCACGCCCCAATGATTGTTGTAGGACGCAGCCGAGGCATGCGCGGCGCCGGCCTTGGAAAGCACAAGACGCAAGGCCTCCTTGGTCGAGGTTTTCCCGACCGAGCCGGTGACCGCAACGACGCGGGCCTTGGCGCGCAGGCGTGCCGCCAAGCCGAGCTGCTCCAAGGCAGACAGGACGTCGGCGACGACGAAATAAGGCCCGGACGGCGGCAGGCGCTCGATATGCGCTTCATCGACGACGGCCGCCGACGCGCCTCTTTCGAAAGCTTTGCCGACATAATCATGGCCGTCCGAATTCTGCCCCCTTATGGCAAAGAAAAGCTCGCCTTCTTGCAGGCTGCGACTATCGATCGAGATCCCGGTCACTCCCGGCGGGATGGGGCCTCTCACCCGCGCGCCGAGCGGCGCGACGAGGCCAAGCCCCGTCCACAAATAATCTTTGGAGGAGGCCGCGATCATGCGACTGCTTCGTTCAAGGCCGCGCGCACACAGGCCTGATCGGAGAAAGGCAGAGTCTGATCCCCCATGATCTGGCCCGTCTCATGGCCCTTGCCCGCAATGAGCAATCCATCGCTCGGATGCAGCATCGCGATCGCCCGAGCGATCGCCTGGGCGCGATCACCGATCTCCTCGATGTGGTCACGCAAGGCAGCTCCAGTCAGGATGGCGCGGCGGATTCCGGCGGGGTCTTCGGAACGGGGATTGTCATCCGTGACAATGACGTGATCCGCGAGGCGCACTGCAATCTCGCCCATGATCGGCCGTTTCCCTCTATCACGGTCGCCGCCGCAGCCGAACACCAAGATGAGCCGGCCCGGCACAAAGGGGCGCAGTGCCTCCAGCGCTTTTTCCAGTGCGTCCGGCTTGTGCGCATAATCGACGAATATCGGAGCCCCCTTCTGGCGGCCGACGAGCTCGAGTCGTCCGGGCGCGCCACGCAACTTTTCAAGCGCGGAAAGGACGCCATCCAAAGGGCTGCCCGTCGTCAGGCACAGCCCCGCTGCCACGAGCGCATTGGCGATCTGGAACGCCCCGGCCAACGGCAAACGAATGGAATGAATTTGACCCGCTGTGGCAATCTTTAAGCGGGTGCTAAAATCCTCCGCCTCGGTATCGAGGAGATGCAGATCGGTACCGTTAAAGCCGGTGGTGAAGATACGCAGAGAATGCGCCTTGCAGACTCCAATGACCTTTTCGGCCACATCGCTGTCGGCATCGATCACGGCGGCCTGGCCAGGCTTCATCAGACGCTCAAAAAGCTCAAGTTTGGCGGCCAAATAAGCTTCGAGCGTCGGATGATAATCGAGATGATCTCGCGACAGATTGGTGAAAGCCGCAGCGGCGAGGCGCACGCCATCGAGCCGCCGCTGCAAAATCCCGTGTGAAGACGCCTCAATGGAGAGATGCGTGACCCCTTGCCCGGCGAGCCCATCGAGCCGCTTGTGCAAGCTCACGGGATCGGGGGTCGTCAAGGCGCCGGTCTCATTTCCAGCAGGGGTTGTCACGCCGAGCGTGCCAAGCGAGGCAGCCTTGACACCTAGGCTCGTCCAAATCTGGCGGACGAAATCGGCAACCGAGGTCTTGCCGCTCGTTCCGGTGACCGCAACGATGGTGTCCGGCTGGCGCGGGTAAAAGCGGGCCGCTGTCTCGGCCAGAGCGGCGCGAACATTTTTCGCCGCGATGAAAACCGCCGAGCCCATACCCGCCTTGGGCTTTTCTTCGGCGACGATGGCGGCCGCACCGCGCTCCAGCGCTTGCGGCACGAAGCTCAAACCATCGGCTTTTGATCCCGGCACGGCAAAAAAAACCATATCGGCCGCCACATTTCGGCTGTCGGCCGTCAGCCCCGTAATCTCTCTGTTGGCCCATCCTTGCGAAAGCGCTGCCTCTTGGCAGAGCTCTTCCGGAAACAATTCGGCGAGACGCATCAATGCTCTCCCCCGCCCTTAGCCGGAACATTCGCCTCTCCATAGCCCAGTCTGGCGAGCAGAGGAAATGGCTGTGGCGGCAATCCCTGCCGCGGCGGCAGGCCGAGCATCGGGCCGGTGCGCTCGATGATCTTGCCGGTCACCGGCCCGGCATTCCAGGCCGCCGTGCGATAGCCATTGGTTTCCGGCAAAGCCTGAGGGTCGTCCAACAAGGTCAGGTAAAGATATTTTGGCTGATCGGCCGGCATGATCGCCATGAAGGTCGTGAACACCCGGTCCTTGGCATAGTGGCCATGCACGATCTTGTCTGCGGTTCCCGTCTTGCCGCCAACGAAATAGCCCTTGATGTCGGCGATCCTTGCGGTGCCGACCTCCGCATTGAGGCGCATGAGATAACGCATGGCCTCTGAGGTCTCGGGCTTGATGACCCGCGGCGCGTCCTGTTTCGCTGTCTCCGTACCCTCCGCCTTGAGGAAGGTCGGCTTGACCAGGAAACCGCCATTCATCAAGGCGCCAACGGCCATCATCGCCTGCAAAGGCGCGACATTGATTCCCTGGCCGAAAGCGATCGTCATCGTATTCAATTCGCCCCAATTCTTTGGAACCAGCGGCTCAGCGGATTCCGGCAGCTCGGTTTTCAAGCGGCTGAGCTGACCGATCTTGCCCAGGAAATTCTTATGCGCCGTCACCCCGGCCATCAAGGCCATCCGCGCTGCCCCGACATTCGATGAATAGGTGAACACTTCGGGCACGCTCAGAACCCGATGGGTCGCATGAAAATCGTGAATCGTGAAATGACCGTAGCGCAGACTGTCGCGCGCATCGATGCGCGAATGCAGGTTGACCTTGCCAAGATCGAGTGCCATGGCGATGGAAATGGCCTTAAAGGTCGAGCCCATCTCATAGACACCGACGGAAAGTCGGTTGATATAGTTGAGGTCGCGCGGATCGGGCGGCGTATTTGGGTCGAAATCGGGCAGCGAGGCCATGGCGATGACTTCGCCCGTGTTCACATCAAGAATGGCGGCTGCTCCTCCGCCCTTGGCCTTGTATTTGGCGATGCCCTTGGCCAGCTCGTCCCGAAGCGCATAGGTCGCGCGAAGATCGAGCGAGGTGGTGATCGGCTTCAGATTGTCCGGGGTTAGATTGAAGCCGGCCCCATGCAGGTCGGCCAAGCCCTGGCCATCGACATATTTCTCAAGGCCCGACATGCCGATGCCGTCGAGATTGGCAAAGCCAAGCACATGGGCGGCAATCGGGCCATTTGGATAAACCCGCTTGTTTTCCGGTAGGAAGCCGACCCCGGGCAGGCCGAGCCGGTAAACTTCGAGCTGCTGCTTGGGCGTGATGGCCCGCTTCACCCAAACGAAACCCTTGCGTGAGCCGAGCTTTCCCCGCAGTTCGCGGGCATCGACATCCGGCAGCACGGCGGTCAGGAGCTCGACCGCTTCATCCTTGTCGATGATCCGGCGCGGCTCGGCGAAGACCGACATGACCTTGACGTCCGTGGCCAAGATCTCGCCATTGCGGTCGAGAATATCGGGGCGGGCCGCGGCGATCGCATCGGCCGCAGCCTGCTTGATGCCTTGCGGCGGATCCGGGCGCAAACCGAAATCGATGAGCCGCGCTGTGATCATCCCGTAGACGGCCAGAAAGGCCAGGGCGGCAAGCCGGATGCGCGGGGCGCTCAGTGCCGGATTGGCAGTCGTCAGCGAGACAAAGCAGGACTTGGCGGACGCAATCAAATTGCGTCCGTGCCATTTCCGTCCGCCTCCGCCCGGCACGGGTCGTGAGGCGTCTTGGGGCTGATCGATACCGTCATTCATCGTCTGCCTCGGTCCGGCTTTATCTCGCCTTTGTCGCGGATGGCGCTGGATCGACAAGCTTGCCATCAGCCGGCGCATTGGCGGGTGCGGCAAGGCCCAACGCCTCAAGCTTTTGGGCTATGGCATCCCCTCTTTGCGCCTTGCCCGGCAGAGCTTCCGGCTTGACGATCTGGCCCAAAGCAAGGGGTTGAAGATCGAGAAACTTATCAGCAAGCGCCTGGATGCGCTCCGGCCTGATCAAATGCGCCCATTCAGCCCGCAGCATGCCGATCTGATCCTGCTCCCTTTTGATCTCATGCTGAAGCTTCACAATGGTCTCGGCATGGAAGATCGTTTCATATTTGATCGAATAGGCATAGATGGCTGAGCCGATCAACGCGGCAATCGCCAAAATATTGAGGAGCCTCACCATGTCTCAGCGTCCCTTTTGCCGCAGAGCCGGGATCTGGGCGAGCATCATGAGGGAAGGATCGAGGCCGTATGCTTTTCCTTTGAGGCGTGTCCCATACCTAAGCTTGGCCGATCGGGCCCGCGGATTTTCCGCCTGTTCCTTTGTCGATGGCATGACCGGCTGCTTGTCCTTCAGTGCGAAGGTAGGTTCCGGCCGCTCGCTTTCATAAGGGAGAAGTTTGGAGCAGGCTCGTCCGCGGCCACTGCGCTCATGAAAGAATTGTTTGACGATCCGATCCTCCAGCGAGTGAAAGCTCACCACGGCGAGGCATCCACCTTCCTTGAGGACCACTTCAGCCGCTGCAAGTGCCCGGACAAGCTCGCCAAGCTCATCATTGACGGCAATTCGCAGAGCCTGGAAGACGCGTGTCGCTGGGTGGATATCCTGCGGCCGCCTTGGCACCACGCGGGCAATCAGGGATGCCAGTGAAATCGTCGTGGTAAAAGGCGCCTTGGCTCGATCAAGAACGATGGCATGCGCAATCCTACGCGCCGCCCGCTCCTCGCCATAGCGGAAAAAAATATCAGCCAGGGTGGATTCCGGTGCTTCGTTGACGATATCGGCGGCGCTGGGCCCCGTCCGCTCCATCCGCATGTCAAGCGGCCCTTCCAAGCGGAAGGAAAAGCCACGCTCGGCCTGATCGAGCTGCATTGATGAGACGCCGATGTCGAGCACCACACCGTCGAAATCGGCCAAGCCCTGCGCTTTGGCCGCGTGGTCCAGGCGGCCAAATCTTTCCTGGATCAAATTAAGCCGTCCGTGGGCTTGCCTGACGAGCTCGGCCCCCTGGGCGACGGCGATCGGGTCCCGATCGAGAGCCAGGAGCCGCAGCTCCGGCAAGGCGAGCAGAGCTCGTGCATAGCCGCCCGCACCGAAGGTCGCATCAAGGTAAAGCCCGCCCGCCTTCGGGGCGAGCGCCGCCATCACTTCATCACGAAGCACGGGAATGTGCCGGGCCGGTCCGCCGGCGGCGAGGGGAATTTCATCGCCGCGGCCCGCAGTCATTCCCGTGCTCCATGTGGCCGTGGGGCGGACTCTTCCGCCGCCACGGAGGATCGGGCGCCAAGCTGCTTTCTGAAGTCGTGCAGCCGGCTTCTGGCCTCCGCCAGATGCACTTGAAAACGCTGTGGCTCCCAGATCTGAAACTTGAATCCATGCCCGACGAAGGTGACTTCCGAGCTGATGCCGACTTGCGCTTTGGCCACTTCGCTCAGAATCACCCGCCCTTCCGTGTCGATTTTCAAATTCTCGCAATGACCAAGGAGTGCCGAGGCATAAAGATCCCGCTCCTCCGAAAAAGGCGGAAGCCTGTCCAAAAGGGCATGGATTTCCCGCAAGAATGCATTGCCTCCGCAGTCCAAAGCCTTCTCATCAAGGGCCCGCAGCACATAGAGACCCTCAGTCCCATCCCGGGCGAGCACATTGCGGAATTGCGATGGGATGGAGACCCGCCCTTTGGCGTCAAGCCGGCTGGTGAAATGCGAGACAAATCCATCCACTCAGAACCCCGCAGGCTACCCAGGGCCGGGCGGCGACCTGCCGCGCAAGATTTGGGATTCGCCAAACGCCCCACATGCCATATGGGATTATTTGGGATATCATGGGAAAATATGGGCGTCAACGGAATTACTGCGGCCATGTGGATTCCTATTCTCAGTCGTTGACAGCCAGGAACCCCACCTGTACCAAAACCCGTCCTCTGGGCACTCGACGATGTGAGTTTTCCTGATGAAAATTCTTGTGCCTGTGAAGCGGGTGGTGGATTTCAACGTCAAGATTAGGGTCAAGCCCGATGGATCCGGCGTCGATCTCGCCAATGTCAAAATGGCGATTAATCCGTTTGACGAAATCGCACTCGAAGAGGCCTTGCGGCTGAAGGAGGCCGGCAAGGCAAAAGAAGTTCTGATCGTCTCGATCGGGCCAGCTCAGGCCGCCGATACCATTCGCCATGCAATGGCGCTGGGCGCCGACCGCGGCCTTCACATCAAGACGGACGCAATGGTCGAGCCGCTGGCTGTTGCCAAGATTTTGAAGACCGTCACTCTGGCCGAACAACCAGGGCTCATCATCCTTGGCAAGCAGGCGATCGATGATGATTGCAACCAGACCGGCCAGATGCTGGCGGCTCTCCTGGGCTGGGGCCAAGGCACCTACGCTTCTCAAATCGTCATTGGCGACGGCACCGCGGAGGTGACCCGTGAGGTCGATGGCGGCTTGCAGACGCTCACTCTGAAACTGCCGGCGGTCGTCACCACCGATCTGCGGCTCAATGTGCCACGCTACGCCACGCTGCCGAATATCATGCAGGCCAGGAAGAAACCCCTTATCGCCAAGACACCGGAAGATTTCGCTGTCGATGTGACACCCCGTCTCAAAATCCTGAACACGGCACCGCCACCCGCCCGTAAAGCCGGCATCAAGCTTGCCAGTGTCGCCGAACTCATCACAAAGCTCAAAGACGAGGCTGGAGTGATCTGATGGCCGTCCTGCTCCTGGCAGAGGTGTCGAATGGTCTCCTCGATGAGGCGACGGCACGCGCCTTGACAGCGGCCAAGGCGTTGAATGAGCCGGTTCACATTCTCGTCGCGCAGGAGGTGGCCGAAGCAGCCAGCAAGCAAGCGGCCCAACTTGATGGCGTCGCAAAAGTTCTGCTCGCCGAGGATGCGCTCTATGCACATGGGCTTGCAGAGCCGCTGGCCGCGCTCATTGTCCGGCAGGCCGATGATTATTCGGCGATTCTCGCGGCAGCGACGACCTTCGGCAAGAATGTCCTGCCAAGGGTCGCGGCGCTTCTCGATGTGATGCAGATTTCCGAAATCATCAAGGTCAAGGCGCCCGATGTTTTCGAGCGGCCCATCTATGCTGGAAATGCGACTCTAACCGTGCAATCGACCGATGCCAAGAAAGTCATCACGGTGCGCGCAGCCGCCTTTCAGCCTGCAGGCAAGGGCCCCCTCGCGCCGATCGAGAAGATCGCCGCGATGACCGTACCGGAACTCTCCCGCTTCAAGTACGAGACAATCACCAAATCCGAACGTCCGGAGCTGGGCGCGGCCAAGATTGTCATCTCGGGCGGGCGCGGTCTGCAAAGTGCGGAAAATTTCAAGAATTTGATCGAACCCATTGCCAACGAGCTCGGTGCGGCCATAGGTGCATCACGGGCGGCCGTCGATGCAGGCTTTGCCCCGAATAATTGGCAAGTTGGTCAAACCGGCAAGATCGTCGCGCCCGATCTTTATATCGCAGTAGGCATTTCGGGCGCCATCCAGCATCTGGCCGGAATGAAGGATGCCAAGATTATCGTCGCGATCAACAAAGATGAAGAAGCCCCGATTTTTCAGGTCGCCGATTATGGTCTCGTTGGCGATCTGTTCAACATCCTTCCAGAATTGAACGAGGCGCTGGCCAAACTTGGCCGTACTGCGAAATGAAACCAATCGGGGGACAGTTCCATCGACGGCTGAGCCTGTTTGCCATCTGCATTTCGAGAAAGAAATGGATCCAAGGGTCGGGACGAGGCGAAATGGCCCCGATATGCAGTTGGGATCAAGCTTTGGCAAGGCGCCGGCGCATTTTAAAGGGACATTTCGTTTTTCGTGCCGCCTGACCCAACTGGCCCTAGACCAAAATTCTCAACTCCCTTAGCTGGGTGGAAATACTCGTCCCTTTGGTCTAAAACCCAGGCGGTTTGCGCGAGACCGGGCAAAATCCGAAAGAACGGCCGAGCCCGGCGCATCCGGTTCTTTTCATGGTGGAAAGGCAAATGAGCATCGAAAAAGTGGGGGTAATCGGCGCGGGTCAAATGGGCACCGGGATTGCCCAGGTCTGCGCGCAGGCAGGCCTCGACGTCGTGCTCACTGATGTCTCGACCCCACGAATTAATGCCGGCCTCGCCACCATTTCGGGCAATCTCTCTCGCCAGGTCGACCGCAAGCAGCTCGACACGGCGGCCCGCGAAGCGGCGCTGAACAAAATCACATCGTCGCTCGATTATGATGCCTTGAGCGACTGCGATGTCGTAATCGAAGCAGCCAGCGAAAACGAGGAAATCAAGCGCAAGATCTTTTCCAAGCTTTGTCCGCTCCTGAAACCGGATGCGATTCTGGCAACCAATACATCGTCGATTCCGATCACAAGGCTTGCCTCGGTGACCGATCGGCCTGAGCGGTTCATCGGTATACACTTTATGAATCCGGTGCCGCGCATGCAGCTTGTTGAATTGATTCGTGGTATCGCGACCGACAATGCAACTTTTGAGGCCGCCAAGGAGCTGATTGCCAAGCTTGGCAAGACCTTCACAGTTGCTGAAGATTTTCCCGCCTTCATCGTCAACCGAATTTTGCTGCCGATGATCAATGAGGCGATTTACACACTTTATGAAGGAGTCGGTTCGGTTGAATCGATCGACACCGCCATGCGGCTCGGCGCAAACCATCCCATGGGACCTTTGCAGCTCGCCGATTTCATTGGGCTCGACACCGTCTTGTCGGTGATGAAGGTCTTGCATGAGGGTCTCGCTGACCCGAAATACCGACCTTGTCCACTTCTCGTGAAATATGTCGAGGCTGGCTGGCTCGGGCGCAAGACGCAGCGCGGTTTTTATGATTACCGCAGCGGTATGCCCATTCCCACGCGCTGACCGCCCCCCGCCGCCTCCAAGACGCCGATTACTCGGCCCCGCCCCAACCGCGCCTTGCGGTCGGCTTCACATGGTTGTCATCTCCCCCACGGAAAGTCACGATATAGCAGGTCTGGTAATTGATTCGGTGTCGATATAGAGTTTCGACGTAGAGCAGGCAGGAGGCTGCGGCGTCCCGACGAGAAGAGCCGCCCCGGCAAGCGTGAGGAGAGGAGCGTGACAGTTCATTCCCACCCCAGGGTCTCCCCCGAGGCGTGTCCTGCATTGGTCCTCAATGCCGATTTCCGACCCTTAAGCTATTACCCTCTTTCGCTCTGGGCTTGGCAAGATTCGATCAAGGCGGTTTTTCTCGAACGGGTGAACATCGTCTCGAATTATGACAAAACGGTCCGAAGTCCGAGCTTCGAAATGCGCCTGCCCTCGGTGGTTTCACTCAAAAGCTACGTCAAACCCTCCCGCTTTCCTGCCTTTACTCGCTTCAATGTTTTTCTGCGCGATCGGTTCAGCTGTCAATATTGCGGTTCACGCGAAGATTTGACCTTCGACCATGTCATCCCCCGTTCTAAGGGCGGCACCACGACTTGGAAAAATGTGGTCGCGGCCTGCTCAAGCTGCAACTTGCAGAAAGGTGATCTCCTCCCCTCCGAAGCGCATATGTGGCCGGCCCGGACGCCCTATCAGCCGAGCGTCAACGACCTCCACCAAAACGGCCGCCAGTTCCCGCCTAACTATTTGCACGAAAGCTGGCTTGATTACCTTTATTGGGATTCCGTGCTTGAACCCTAGGAACCAAGCTGCATCACCAGCCGCATGGCGTAAGGGGCAGCGGCTCTACACCCTCCGAGGAAAGGCCTTAGCCTCCTTCGCGGCTAATTAATTACCCCATCCTGGCCAGACTAGGTTTCGTCAGGCAGACGACATTTCGCCAATCGGCGAATTTCAATTGAGTACCCGACGCGCAAATGGAGAATCAAGTGAAAAAACAGGAATCTCCGCGTCGAAGACATCGCCTTTT
>DATJTB010000027.1:0-9541 GCA_035503795.1 Methylocella sp. | reverse complement strand
AAAGACCGAAACGGCGTGATCGCTTCCTTGAGGAACGCAAACGCAGATGGCTAACGGAGAAAGTCGATGTCCAAGATCACCCCCTGCCTCTGGTTCGACCGCAAGGCCGAGGAAGCCGCGAAGTTCTATGCGTCACTGCTGCCGGATAGCCATGTTGACCGGATCCACCGCGCGCCGAGAGACTATCCATCTGGCAAGGCGGGCGATGTCTTGACGGTCGAATTTACGCTGATGGGACAACCCTTCGTGGGCCTCAACGGTGGTCCGTTCTTTACCTTCAGTGAGGCCGTCTCGTTCCAGATTCCGGTCGAGACGCAGGCCGAGCTCGACCGCCTGAGCGATGCCCTGTCTTCGGTGCCAGAGGCCGAACAATGCGGCTGGGTGAAGGATCGCTATGGCTTGTCTTGGCAAATCGTACCGCGCCAATTGAAACGGCTGCTCGAGGACGCCGACCCGGCGCGCGCCAAGCGCGCCTTCGACGCAATGATGCAGATGAAGCGAATCGACATCGCCGCACTCGAACGCGCCGCTGACGGCGACGCCAAATCCCCTTAAGGCTCGAATTGAGGTGAAACGCCAAGGCCGGCTCTGAACAGCGGCGAACCAGACATCCTACAGATCGCCACGATCGACATCTTTTGTGTCGTTGAGCTTTGGGGAAAAGAGCGGCGTCCCGCCGTGATCGAGATGATCAGCAAACCGCTCTCGCAGCCAGCCGGAGCCCTTGGCAATCGAATCTCGTAATTTGGAGCGGGATGCGCGCGCAAAACCGCTTCACATTTTTGCTCATCCCGCTCTAGAGCGAATTCCGCAAAAATTGCCAGACTTTTGTGACGAGAATTCGCTCCAACTTCTTGATCTTGCGCGATTTCTTGTCGCTCGAACAATTCCGTTCGAACGGAAAGCGCGCTAGGACACAAATACCTCAGCTTGATGCGTGATTCACAGAAGCGAATTGCTTTTTTCACAGGGCCTATGATTTTGGATGCGTTCGATTCAAAATCCTCATGATCTTATGGCTTCAACACAAGATGAGTCTCGAAATGACCGCGAACCGCCTCATCATCGGCCTCGCGCAGATCGGCTGTACGGTCGGCGATATTGCGGGCAATCTTGCGCGAGCCCGCAAGGCGCGCGCCGAGAGCGCCGTTTTCGGCGCGGATCTTCTCATGTTTTCGGAACTCTATATCGCCGGCTATCCGCCCGAGGATCTCGTCCTGAAGTCGGCCTTTGTCGAGGCCTGCCGCAAGGCTTGCGAGGAGCTTGCGATCGAAACGAGCGATGGCGGCCCGGCCATCCTCATCGGCCTGCCCTGGCTTGAAAATGGGCATCTCTATAACGCCTATGCCTTGCTCGCGCACGGCCGCATCGAGGCGCTCCGCTTCAAGGCCGACCTGCCGAATTATGGCGTGTTCGATGAGAAGCGCGTCTTCATGCCGGGCCCCATGCCGGGTCCGATCTCCTTCAAGGGGGTGCGCATCGGCACGCCGATTTGCGAGGACATCTGGGGGCCGGATCCGGTCGAATGCATCAGCGAGACCGGCGGCGAAATCCTGCTCGTGCCGAATGGCTCGCCCTATTGGCGCGGCAAGACGGATGAGCGTCTCTCGGTCGCCGTCGCAAGAGTGATCGAGAGCCGTCTGCCGCTCATCTATCTCAATGAGTTCGGTGGCCAGGACGAGCTTGTCTTCGATGGCGCGTCCTTCGGACTCAATTCCGACGGCTCGCTGGCTTTTCAGCTTCCAGCCTTTGCCGAATTGGTCGCCAAGACCGTGTGGGAGCGTGGACCCAAGGGCTTTGTCTGCGTTGAGGGGCCACGCTCAGAGATCGAAGAGGGCGATGAAGCCGATTATACGGCCTGCGTCCTGGGGCTTCGCGAATATGTCAACAAGAATGGCTTTCCGGGTGTCGCGATGGGATTGTCCGGCGGCATCGATTCGGCTCTTTGCGCGGCGATGGCCGCTGATGCGCTGGGGCCTGAGCGCGTGCTGGCCTTGATGCTGCCCTATCGCTTCACCTCGAAGGAATCGCTCGAGGATGCCGAGCATTGTGCCAAGGCGCTGGGGCTGCGCTATGATATTTTGCCGATCGCGCCGGCTGTCGAAGGCTTTGAGACCATTCTTGCCCCGCTTTTCGCCGGCAGGCTCCGCGATATCACGGAGGAAAATCTGCAAAGCCGCGTGCGTGGCACGCTTTTGATGTCGGTCTCCAATAAGTTCGGTGGCATGCTTGTCACAACCGGCAACAAGTCGGAGATGTCGGTTGGCTATGCCACCATTTATGGCGACATGAACGGCGGCTTCAATCCGATCAAGGACCTCTACAAGATGGAGGTCTTTCGCTTGGCCAAATTGCGCAACCGCTGGAAGCCGAAAGGCGCATTGGGCCCCAATGGAGAAGTCATCCCGAAAAATATCCTGACAAAGCCGCCGACCGCGGAGCTCAGGGAAAATCAGAAGGACCAGGATTCTCTCCCGCCCTATGAGGTCCTCGATGCGATTCTCGAAAGTCTCGTCGAAAAGGAGATGCGTGTGGCGGAAGTCGCGGCCCTCGGCCATGACATCGAAACCGTGAGGAAAGTCGAGCGGCTTCTCTATGTCGCCGAATATAAGCGGCGCCAATCGGCTCCCGGAGTCAAAGTGACGAAGAAGAATTTCGGCCGTGACCGCCGCTATCCCATCGTCAACCGGTTTCGTGATCCGGGCTAGATCACGATGATTTTGGATCGAATCGAAACCAAAATGATGAATCGTTCGGCGCTAGCGCGCTTATCGCTCGAACGGAATCGTTCGAGCGATAAGAAATCGCGCAAGATCAAGAAGTTGGAGCGAATTCCGCAAAAGTCTGTCAACTTTTGCGGAATTCGCTCTAAAGGAAGAGTCCATTGCTGACATAGGCTCATTTCTTTTGGTGGCCGACGGCCCAGACATAGGCGGCGACCGCCTTGAGGTTGTCCGGCGACAACTGCGAGCCGCCGAGCGGCGGCATGGGGCCCCGATAGAGTTTCGGCTCCGGTACGCCTTCCGCGATCCGCTCGGTGAGGCTCGCGAGACTCCCATCGCTCCAGAGCCATTTGCCGGTGCTGAGATTGGGCCCGACCGGCGTGCCGGTCGCATCGGCTCCATGACAGCCGCTGCAGGTCGCGCTACCGATCTCGCCGCGAAAGATCTTACCGCCCAGCACCACCTCGTCGGGCTTCGCGCCGGGCGGGGTCGGAAGATCGAGGCCGGCGCCCTGCCGCTCAGACTTCGAGGCCGGCGCATTCTCCAACCCGGCCTTGTCTGGACTGCCCGTATAGGTGATTCGCCAGATGCGTCCGCCCACGTCGTCTGAAATATAGAGCGCCCCGTCCGGCCCGATAGCGAGGCCAGACGGCCGGTGCTCCGCCTTGCCCCGGTCCTTGACGGTGCCGGCAAAACCATCCGCAAAGACGCTGAACTGACCTGAAGGCGCGCCATTGGCGAGCGGTTGGAAGACGACGAAATAGCCTTGTTGCGGGAAAGGCGCCCGGTTCCAGGATCCGTGAAAAGCGATGAAGGCGCCGCCGCGATAGGCCTGCGGAAAAAGAGTGCCCTTGTAAATCTTCAGATCATTCGGCGCCCAATGGCCCGGAAAGGCAAAGGCCGGAGGCAATTTTTCGGCGCAAAGACCGACCGTCTTGCCGCCGTCGCCGCCATATTCCGGCGCCAGAACGAGCTTTCGCTGCTCTTGATCATAATAGCAATAGGGCCAGCCATAATCGCCACCCTCCCTGAGGAGGACGACTTCCTCGGCCGGCAGCTCTGCCCCCTGCTCCGGCGTATAGAGCTCGGGCCAGTTCTCGCGCAGCTGGTCGCGACCGTGCTGGGTGACGAAGAGCCGGCCTTCAACGTCAAAGTCGAAACCCTCACCATTGCGGATTCCGGTCGCATAACGCTCCTTCGGCGAGAAAAGCTGGCCTGTCTTGTTGGCATCATAGCGCCAGGTGCCGCCGCGCGTCTCCAGCTCGACGCAAGGGTTGCGGCCAGGAGATTGCAGCATGCGATTTTTGGCCTGGCAGGCGTTGCTCGCCGAGCCAAGATCAACGAAGAGGTTGCCATTGGAATCGATGGTGAAGGGATGCATCGGGTGGTCGCCATCAAGCGGCAGGCCGGATACGATCGTGTCCGGCTTGACGTTTGGCACCACTTCGCCGGCTTTCAACGGATAACGCACGATGCGATCGTTGATCTCGGCATAGATCGCGCCATTGTAATAAGCGATACCGGTGCCGCCATGGCCGCCCTCGGCGAATGTCTCGCCAAACCGCTCATCGACATCGGCTCTGCCGCTTCCCTTGGTATCCTTCAAGGCCACCAGGGAGCCGCCAGGATGCGGCGTCTCGTTCCGGTAATAGCGGCCGCTCCAAGTGTTCACATAGACGGTCCCGTCCGGGGCGATGGCGAGCTGGCGGGCATGGCCGATCTGGTCGGCGAAAATGGTCGCGCAAAAGCCGCTCGGCAGAGTGAGTCCACCATTGTCTCCCGAACAGGCCGAAGATTTCGCCGTGCTTGCCGTTTGCCCATGGGAGCTTGTGACGGCAAAAGCCAGCAAGCCAAAAACCGAAGCCAACAGCTTGCCATATCCCGATTTCAGTGAAGCCTGCGGCATCTTCGTCATCCTCACTTGCAAAGCGTTCGTCCGTGTCACGGCTCGATCGGGACCACCACGATCCGGAACGGCAGGCGGGGCGGGCCATTGGCGGCGGAATTGAAGAGATGCGGCAATTGCCCTTCCGTGACGTAGGCGGTTTTGCCAAAGCTCGTGACGGCCGTCGGTGCATTGAGCCCCTCCTGGAGCGTCTCGATCGTCGCCTCGTCGCCATGGATCGAGACCCGATCGAGCGAGCCAGTGCCTTCGACCAGCAGAAAGCTCCCGTCGTCGAGAGGGCGCAGGCCGTCCGTCAATCTCAGGGAACGCGACGGCGCAAGCCTTGTGACCCTAAGAGGACTTCCGCCATCGAGGGCAACGCGGTAGAGTTCGCCCTTGCTGAAGGTATTGACATAGAGGTGGCCATCTCGGCCAATAGCAATACCGTCGAGGCCTACCCCCATGGGTGGCGGGGTGAATTGCGCATCCTCGACAAAAACCTCGAGCGCCTTGCCGCCGGGCCGCAAAGCGAGAATATGCGGCGCGTGGGAATCGGTAACATAGACCGTGCCGTCCGCTCCCACGGCCATGTCGTTGCAGAATGGATGCGATCCAGGCAAAGCAGCGCTGATCTTGCCTTCCCCGGTCGTGAGATCAAAGCCTTTCAGATAGCTGCCCTTGATGGCGTTAGGGCCCGGCACGCCGAGGCCGGATACGTCGTTGGAGCAGACCCATAACAGATGGGCGCGCGGATCGGCGAGCACGCCAAAGGTCGAGCGGCTGTCGAAAGCGCCGGGCATGATCCAGGCTTCGCCCTCGGTTGCGGCGGGTACGACCCGCAAGATGCCCCCAGCAGCCGGGCTGCTGACATAGAGCGTCCCATCCGGTCCGGCCGACAGGCTTTCCGGAAAAGCCTGGTCCCCTGGGAGCGCGATGTCCGAAAGGGATTGGGCGCAGCTCGCTTGACCGGAAAACAAGAAGCCGGCGAGCAAGCTGGCTATGGGGAGGAGAATGGATCGAGTCTGGCGCATCGCTAGCATCACAACTTAGAATCTCGCCTGGAAGGCTTATAGCATGCCTTTTGAGCCCGCGAATTGAAGCATGTGTTACAATACTATTGCGACTATTGCGGTCTCATGTCGTGTGTCGGTCGGTCTCATGGTCCGAGAGACCGTGCACAGGAACTCACATGAAATCTGCGCCTTGCGACGTTTGCACTTGCCGCCCATCATATTTCCCCTCTGAACGGCAGTGAGGAATTATTTCATCAGCAAATGAGTTATAATATTTAACAGGTCTTATTCTGGAGCCATTGCTTGGCAAACCTCGATCGTTGCCGGTCTGTATTTCCTAATGACCTTTCCGCTCGACGGAATTTGCCAGCCGTGCCATGAGCAGTAAATTTCCCCTGAAATCTCCCTCAATTCGCCTAAAGTCTCAACTTCCAGCACCCTCATTCCAAAAGTTGCCTGCTTTTGGGTTAAGCTTGAACAAAAGTTCATTCGCCATCAGACCAAGCCGGACGATCGTCTTGCCGAGCCTCATGACTTGCTTGCGATTTCTTTTCTTGTTCCTCAGCCTTACTATGGGGCTCGTTATCCCCTCATGGGCGATCGAATCGGTGCGCGTGCCGCTTGAAACATCGGCCATCGATCTCACCAAGGCTTTTGAAACCTATCATTCCGGCAGCGATCGCCTTCTCGTGTCGACCGCGCCTGGCGCGGATGGCATCGTCCAACGCATCGAGGTGCGCGCCAAGGACGAGGGCACCCGCCCCGATTGGATCGTTTTCGCGCTCACCAATGACACGAGCGAGCAGATCGAGAGACTACTCGTCGCGCCGCATTTCCGACTCGTCGGCTCGGGCGTCATCTGGCCCGACCTCGGCGCGTCGCGGATCTCGGCGATCACCGCGAGCCAAGGTTTTCCGATCGAGCGCGCCGAGAGCCCGGATGCCGATGTCTTCCGCCTGACGCTCGATCCCGGCACGACCGTCACCTACGTCGCGGAGCTGCGCACGCCGAACCTGCCGCAGCTCACCTTGTGGAGCCCCGATGCCTATAAAGACCGCAATACAAGCCTCGCCCTCTACAAGGGCATTGTCATCGGCGTAGCCGGGCTTCTCGCCCTGTTTCTCACGATCGTCTTTGTCGTTAGAGGCGCCTTGATCTTCCCCGCCGCCGCCGCGCTCGCCTGGACAGTGCTTGCCTATGTCTGCATAGATTTCGGTTTCTGGAGCAAGATCTTTGGCACGGCGGGGCCGGCCGATCGGGTTTGGCGCGCCTGCATCGAAACAACCCTCTCTGCAACTCTGCTGGTTTTTCTCTTCGCCTATCTGAAGCTCAATCGCTGGCATGTGCGCGCCTCGCACGTGACAGCGCTTTGGCTTCTCTTTCTAGCGGTGCTCGCGGGCTTGGCGCTTTATGATGCGCCCGTCGCGGCGGGAGTCGCGCGGATATCGCTGGCGACCATCGCGGGCGCCGGCTTCATCCTGGTGCTCTATCTCGCGACCCATGGCTACGATCGCGCTGTGATGTTAATTCCGGCTTGGTTCCTGCTTCTGGCCTGGGTCATTGGCGCGGCGTTCACAGTGACTGGAATTTTGACCAATGATCTCGTGTCGCCAGCCTTGATCGGCGGCCTCGTTCTGATTGTCCTGCTGATCGGCTTCACCATCATGCAGAATGCCTTTGCCGGCAGCGCGCTCGGTGGCGGCGTGGCGGATTCCGAGCGCAAGGCGCTGGCTTTGACCGGCAGCGGCGACGTGATCTTCGACTTTGATGTGCTGAATGACTTTATCCATGTGAGTCCCGAGATCGAGGCGCAATTGGGCTTGGCGCAGGGGGCGCTCGAAGCACCGGCGGCCAACTGGCTCGACATTGTCCATCCCTCCGAGCAGGACCGTTTTCGGACCTGCCTCGACACTTTGCTCGAACAACGGCGAGGCCGGATCAACCAGGAGTTTCGCCTGCGCGGCGATGGCGCGGATTACTACTGGTACCGCTTGAAGGCCCGCCCCGTCGTCGGGACGGACGGCGATGTCGTCCGGATCATTGGCACGCTCAGCGACATCACCGAGGCGAAGATTGCCGAGGAGCGGCTTTTGCACGACGCGGTGCATGACAATCTGACGGGCCTTCCGAACCGGGAGCTTTTCTTTGATAGGGCTGGGGCGGCCCTGACACTCGCCTTGACCGACACCCGGGTCCGCCCAGCGATCCTTTGCGTCGATATCGACCGCTTCAAGCAAATCAATGAATCGTCCGGCCTCTCCAGTGCCGATTCCATTCTGCTCACCATCGCCAGAAGACTGTCGCGCGTGCTGAAACCGCAGGATACGCTCGCCAGACTTTCAGGGGATCAGTTCGGCGTGCTGATCGTTTCCGAGCATGAGACGAGCCAGATCAGCACCATCGCCAATCTCGTCCGCCGGGTCGTCTCGACACCCGTGATGTTCAGCGACCGTGAAATTCCGCTCACTGCCTCGATCGGATTGGCGCTTTACGATCCGCAACTGCATGCGACGCGCGATGACATGTTGAAAGATGCCGAGATCGCGATGCGGCACGGCAAGCGTCTCGGCGGCAACCGGATCGAGGTATTCAGGCCATCGATGCGTCAGGCCCGCCCGGAACGCGTCGGCCTTGAAGGCGAGTTGCGCGGCGCCCTGGAGCGTGGCGAAATCAAGGTTCTTTTTCAGCCTGTCATCCGGCTCGAGGACCGCACCGTCGGAGGCTTCGAAGCCTTGCTCCGATGGGACCATCCGCGCCTGGGTCGCCTCAGCCCTTCCGAATTCATCCCGATCGCCGAGGAGACCGGATCGATCATCGATCTCGGCATCTTCGTTCTGGAGCGCACAGCGCATGAGCTTGCTGCCTGGCAGCGCGCCCTCGATGTCGAGCCGCCAATCTTCGCCAGTGTCAATATCTCGTCGCGCCAGTTGCTTCGCCACGATCTCTTGCACGATGTCAAGGCCGCCCTCGCACACAGCCATGTGAGTCCGGGGACCTTGAAGCTCGAGCTGACCGAGAGCCTCGTGATGGAAAATCCAGAATATGCCGCGCAAATGCTGACCCGAATCCGCGAGCTCGGCGCCGGGCTTTCGCTCGATGATTTCGGGACCGGCTATTCGTCGCTCGCCTATTTGCAGAGATTTCCATTCGACACGATCAAGATCGATCAGTCGTTCGTCCGTCAGAACGGCAACGGGTCGCGGCCCATCATTCTTCGGTCGATCGTGACCCTTGCCCATGAGCTTGGCATGGAGGTCGTCGCCGAAGGCGCCGAAACGGAGTCCGATGCGATTGAGCTCTATCAGCTCGGCTGCGAATTTGCGCAAGGCTATGCCTTCGGCCATCCGATCAGCGCAACCGAAGCACGCAAGCTCGTCGGCGCGGCATCAGCTGCGGCCTAGAGCGGGATGAGCAAAAGTGTGAAGCGGTTTTGCGCTCGCATCCCGCTCTAATTTACGAGAATCGATCACGTATCATGATCTAAGCCTTCAGCCTGGGGCAAACTCGGCGTTCGTCCCAGGCCGGTCGCCGGAACATGCGAGCCCTAAATGGCTCCGAACATTCCGTCTTTCAGAGCCTCTTGCCGGCCGTTCTACTTGATCAGATCCTTGCAGTTCTCGGTGACCGTATATTTGAAGTCCCCCGGATTGGTCTTGACGAGGGTGATGCCTTCCGAGACGCTTTCGATATTGCCGCGTTCATTCGTACCCGTGTCGTAGTCGAATTTAAATTCGTATTGCTTTTCCACCGGCCCCTCGGTCGGATTGTTGATGCTGAGCGGAACAATGACGTAGTTGTTGAACTCGCGCTTTTCGTTCGCCGGAATCGTCTGTGTCTCCAGCGGCTTATAGCCAAGGTTGCGGGCATAACGTGGATCCGGATTGAGGAAGCGGCGGTTCCAGGTATAGACTGAGCCTTTT
>DATJTB010000026.1:0-10491 GCA_035503795.1 Methylocella sp. | reverse complement strand
CCTCGATGTCGGCTCATCACATCCTGGGGCTGGAGAAGGTCCCAAGGGTTCGGCTGTTCGCCGATTAAAGTGGTACGTGAGCTGGGTTCAGAACGTCGTGAGACAGTTCGGTCCCTATCTGCCGTGGGTGTAGGAGAATTGCGAGGATTTGCCCCTAGTACGAGAGGACCGGGGTGAACGTACCTCTGGTGGACCTGTTGTGGCGCCAGCCGCAGTGCAGGGTAGCTATGTACGGAACGGATAACCGCTGAAGGCATCTAAGCGGGAAACCGACCTCTAAACGAGTTCTCCCTTGAGAGCCGTGGAAGACGACCACGTTGATAGGCCGGGTGTGGAAGCGCAGCAATGTGTGCAGCTTACCGGTACTAATCGCTCGATTGGCTTGAACGCTCTCATTAATCGATGTCCATCCTTTGGCCCTCAGCCGGAGATGGCGAGGCTTGCATTGAAAGCCTCGGCGAGATCAGAGGACCAGTTTGCTTCGTTCCGCCCTTTGCCGGCCTGGTGACTTTTGCGGAGTGATAAGACCCGATCCCATCCCGAACTCGGCCGTCAAACGCTTTAGCACCAATGGTACTATGTCTTAAGACCTGGGAGAGTAGGCCGTTGCCAGGCCTGCCAAGGGCGGAATTTCCTCGATTGATGTATATTCTCACGAGAGCCGGACAAGCGAACCTGGAATGGTTGGCTGTCCCGCACTCAATCTATGCGAAATGGCGCTGATCTGAAACACTGAGATCAACCTGATCCAGATGTAGGTCCCCGCCCAAGCGAGGGCGGTTGCGGAGAGCAGAAACCAGCTCTTCAGGCGCGGGGTGGAGCAGCCCGGTAGCTCGTCAGGCTCATAACCTGAAGGTCACAGGTTCAAATCCTGTCCCCGCAACCAACCAAAATTAGAAACCAATCAAAATCAGACGCTGTTGGCTGACGCATCGTTTTGTGGTGGACTCGATTTTGCGCTCTGTTTGATGATGCTGAGCTGGCGCAGGAACAAGTCAAGCTGATCGTACCACTTTGTCTGGTCTGAGGCCGTGAAATGCGCATTGGCTGGGCTCGGATTCGGGACAAGATAGAGCCGTGTCGCGCCGATTCTTAAGGACTGCGCCCCCAGTACCGGTTCCGTTCTGGACAGCGTCAGGGCGCGATGCACAGGCCGATAGGCCATGATTCCGTGGAAGCAGGCGACCTTCGGTCGGAAACGATGGAGCTTGGTGAGCAGCGTTTCCACCCCCGCGCAAAATTCGGCTGGGGAGATGTCGGATGCCCTGGGACTTGCCCGCTTCACGGCGTCAGTGAAGCCAAAGCCGTGGTCGAGCAGGTCGCGATCATGCACGGGCTCGAATCTTGTGAGGCCCGTGGCCTCGCGTGCCTTCAAGCTCAGTTTTGAGGCGGAGAAGCAGGGCCAGAACCGGTTGGTCTTGCGCGCAAAATAATGGCCTTGAGCGACGGAGAAGCTCGACGGATTGATCCCAACGAAGACCACGTCGAGATTGGCGCGCACAAGATCTGGAAGACTCATGGCGATGCCGGTCTTTTGATCCGAAGCCCTGCATGACTCAGACGCTGCTAAGCCTACATCCTTCAGCAATAAGCGTACCGCTTTTTTCCAAGGTGTCTAGATCATCGGGCGTCATAGGATCGGGATCGAATTGCATGGTCGTTGGTTTAGAAGCTGGCATGAGGGTTTGGCGGGGTCGGCTCAAGGATCCACCCTGCGATAAACACCGCTGTCTGAACTCCGACGACTCGGAGGAACCATTTAGGAAGATCGGAGTTCGCCCTGGCATTTTTGGTTGTCACTTCGGCACGCACGACGCCAATTTCCGTCTTCAGTTCGGCAATTTTGCGGTTTAACTCTCTGCGTACATCCGCGTTTCGCTGCCACCGCACTCAAATCGGCTGCCGCAAATCCTTTGGGTCGTCCAATGAACGACTCCTCTGTCCGGTCGGCGCTCAAACGCTCCTTGTCGCGCAGCGCACGAATACGTTTGAGTTGATCAAGATAGAAAATCTCCATCACTGCACTCTGCGCCGCTTGGGAGGAATGCCCCACACAGTCTTTAAGCAGGAACCGTTTTCCCACAGCGCACTCTTTGGTGAGAGACGAGTACAGCTTGCGCTCAATCCGCTTCGCCGGGTGGTGCAACCTCGTTTTCGATCGCGACCCGAATCAAATCGGTGGTGCGGGCGAGGCCCAGTTTGTTCTTCATCCGCGTGCAATTATTCGCCACCGTCTTGTAGCTGAGGCCGATCGTCTCGGCGATCTGCAGAAGGCTATAGCCTTTGCCGAGTAGCCGCATAATTTCGAGATCGCGGCGCGATAGCTCGCTGAAAGGGTGCGACAGAGGCGAGCGGCGGGCGGTTCGCAAGCTGAGAAGAGCGAGTTCCTGGGCAATATTGGGCTCCATGTAGTTGAGACCGGCCGCGACGCGAAAAATGGCACGTGAGATTTGCTCCGGCGGGGCGCTCTTCGTTACATAACCAAGCGCTCCGGCCTCGAAGGCGCGGGCCACATGAATGGAATCCTCGTGCACGCTAAAGACGAGGATGCGCGGCTTTGGACCCTCGCTCGCAAGATGGCGGATCATCTCCAGCCCGCCGCTGCCCGGCAGGTTGAGGTCCATGATAACCAAATCCGGACACTCGGCCTTGACGCAGAGCAGGGCTTCCTTGGCGTTTGCCGCTTCGCGAATCTCCGCCTCTTGCTCCATGGCGATCAGGCGTCTGAGACCGGCATGGACAATCGGATGATCGTCGACGATGAGAACCTTCATGTCTCACCCTTTTGGATCCCGATGATCTGAGAAGGGGCTGCCCAAAATCATCGGAATCGACTCTAAGGTTTTGGAGCCGGATGAGAGCGTTCAAACATTGTGCTGTTCATCCCCCTCGAGGAAAAGGTGCAAGCGATTCGCCATCTTGCGACGGAAGGGCAATTCGGCCCGCACAGTGAGCCCAGGTGAGGAGTCGCTTGTCAGGACGAGGCCGCCGCCGAGCCCTTCGACCCGCTCTCGCATGCCGGTCAGACCGAAGCCGAAAGCCGGTGCTGCACCGGCGCCCTGGCCGTCGTTGCGGATGAGAACGGTAACGAGGTCCATGTTGGGTTCCGAACTCGGCGAAGTCGTGACGGATAGGAGAACTTCTCTCGGATTGCCATGCTTGAGCGCATTGCTCAAGCCCTCCTGGACGATTCGATAAATGGTGATGTCGATCAATTCGCCGAACTGGGCCTCTTCGGGTGGCAGGCAAGCGGTGAAGGTAATGTCGGGATGGCGCTGACGCCAGAAATCGATGAGACCCGAGAGGGCCGCGGAAAGGCCGAAATCAGACAAGACTCCGGGACGCAAGCGGGCGAGCATGGCGCGGATTTGGCCTTGCATATGGGAGACGGAAGCCTGGGTTGAGCGGATTTGCGCGACAATGCCTGGAGTTTGTCCCTGATCGGCAAGCCGTGAGATCGTTGCGAGATCGACATTGACGGCAAAAAGAAAAGGGCTGATCTCATCATGCAGGTCCCGGGCGATCTCGCGGCGCTCCTCTTCCTGCAGGGTCAGAAGTTTCGCATTCAAGCGACGCTGTTCCTCGTCCATCGAAAGAAGCTCGGCAGCCATTCGATTGAGGCCGTCCAGGAGTCGCGCGACTTCAGGTACCGCCGTGGCAGAGATTCGGAACCTGTAATCTCCCTGCCCGATTGCGTTAAAGGCAAAACTGAGCTCTCCCAAGGGTCGCAAGACGTGGCCAATGAAAAAATAGACAAGCAGAATATCAAGGCCGAAGAAGAGCCCAAGAACGATCAAACCGTTGCCAAGGTCGTTCCAGACCTCCAGGATTTCATTCGTCGGATCCGTCTTCAAAAGAATGGTGCCATAATCTTGCCCACCGATTCGGATCGGCATCGTAAGGCTTTGTGGGTCGATGCCAAGAAACCTTATGAACCATTGCGGCGCTTTTCCGAAATAGGATCCTTCACGCGAGGGTTCGGTTTTGGCGGCCTCGTTACCTATCCATGCGACCCGCAGGTGCCGATTGCCCTTGAAGGCCACCACCAGGGCTTCGAGATGACGCTGTGGCGCGGGGGAGTCCTTCAGTTCGGCCAGCGTGTTTCTGACGATTTGGCCGGCGACCTGCAGAGCCGAATTCATCTCCATGCGCACCGAGCGAGAGGCATGGAAGGACGCGAGCAAGGCTTCGACCGTGAAACTTGCGATGAGCACGATCGCAATCAAGGAAATCAGGCGCAAGCGAAGCGACATAAGTCAAGCCATTTGACTGTGGGGTGACCATCAATGTCAAAGAGGGACGAAATTTCCGAATCTTATCCGTTCGACAACGGGCATGCGCCCCGGGAAAAGATCCCAACTATAACGGGAAACCATCTCACGCATCGGGGGAATACTTAGATCTGTTTCCAGGCATGTCGGGACAAGGAATCATGGCAGGTCTTTCTATAAATACAAGAAGTTATCCCTGGGAACAGATGGCTTACGCTTGGCCAGCCGGTTTTCTCACAGTGTAGCCTTGCAACAGTGCGCCGTTTAATACGCCCGCCTCGGTAAATTCCATTGCAGCGAAAAATCAATCGATTATGCCTTGCACCATGTCGTGGGAAAAACATCATGCAATTGAAGTCGGCGGTGGGAATCTTTTGGGGTGGACAGTGTGCTGTCTGTTTGAGCCCGGAAGGACCTGCCGGCTGAAAATGTTTCCGTCGAAATATCACGGACGCTTCACAAACGGCTTTTGGATATAAAGGCGCACCCGTTTTCGATGCGTTACGACCGAGTAGGTGGCAGGATGGCAAATCTTTGCAAGGCAAATGGGCGCCGCTCGAAACTTAAAGGAAAAAAGCTAACGCCACGGTGGCCTGTGGTGGGTCTCGCGGGAGCCTTTTATTCAACGCTTTCATGTTCGCAAGCCGCAGCGCAATCGGCACCCGCCTCCTCAACGCCACCAACGTTTGAGTTGCCGACCGTTGACGTTTTCGCGACGACGCCTCTCAGCATCGGCGCGAGCGCGTTGGATATTCCAAGCGAGACGCAATCCATGGATGCGTCGCAAATCGAAAATCTGAACCAGAACGTCATCACGGAAGCTCTGTCGCGGCGGATGACAGGCGTGTCGACGACGGACGAGATTGGCAGCCCCCTGGCGCAATCGCTGGATTTCCGCGGTGAAACCGCCTCGCCGGTTCCCGGCACGCCACAAGGCCTCGCCGTTTACATGAATGGCGTGCGCATCAACGAGGCCTTTGGGGATGTGGTGAATTGGGATTTGATCCCTACTGTGGCCGTCGGCCAGGCGGAGATCGTCACAGGCAGTCCAATCTTTGGCCTCAACGCGTTGGCCGGCGCGGTGGTGATGAATATGAAGAATGGGTTCACTTGGCAAGGTAATGAGCTCAAGCTGCAAGGTGGGGCTGACTATACCGTCCTGGGCTCTTTCCAATATGGCTGGAACAAGGATAATTGGGCCTATTATGTCGCGATGGAGGGTGTCAGGACAAATGGTTTCCGTTATTTCGGCCAATCGGATGCCGAGCGCGGCTACACCGATGTTGGCTACCGGGCCGAGAATAGCGAGCTCCATTTCAGTATGACAGGCGCCGCGGAAGGTCTTGGCGTTGCCGGCACAACCCCCCTCGTTCTCGAACAACAAAATCCTTGGGCGGTCTTCACGACTCCGCAAACGACCGATACAACAGCCCAGATGATCACGCTTTCGGATGAGACTCGCATTTCAAATGCGCTGAAGTTCAATGGCGACATCTACTTCCGCAACTACGCCCAAGCTCATACCGATGGGAATGTGAGCGATTTCTATCATTGTGCCGCCGGCAACGGCTATCTCTGTAATAGTGGCAACGTCACGACGCAGCTCGATCCGGATCCAAGCCAGCCGGATGGCCTGCCGATGGGTGAGATCGATAGTAATTGGACCAAGTCGGAAAGTATCGGTACAACCTTGCAGTTGACCGATACGGACCAAATCCTGGGTTATAGAAACAGCATAACCGCGGGTGTGAGCGTCGATCACGGATGGACACATTTCACCGGTGACAGCACCCTGGGGACGCTCCCACCGAACTTCGTCGTCCAAAGCTATGGTGAGTACATCGACCAGCCGGCCTATGACGTTTCTCCGGTCAATCTCAACGCTCAGAATACCTATATCGGACTCTATGTCCTCGATCATTTCAACATATCCGACCAGCTGAGCATTCGTGCCGGCGCGCGTTTCAATGATGCGCAGATCAATTTGTCAGACCTGACCGGTGCGCATCCAAACCTCGATACAAACAACAGTTTCAATCGTATCAATCCGGTGATCGGCGCCACATTCAAACTTACCCCCGAAATCGCCACTTATGCGAGCTATTCAGAAGCCAACCGCGTGCCAACACCCCTTGAGCTTGGTTGTTCAAGCCCGAGCCAGCCGTGCATGATCGATAATTTCCTCGTGGCTGATCCGCCACTCAAACAGATCGTCGCGCGAACGGTCGAAGCGGGCATCAAGGGGAACAATCAAATCAGCTGGCTGGGCCAAGGAAAACTGGATTGGAGCGTCAGCTACTATAGGACGGAAAACCAGAACGACATCTACAGCGTGCCGAGTATTGTCATCGGCTTAGGCTATTACACGAACGCCGGCGATACGCTGCGCCAAGGTGTCGACGCCGGGTTGACCTATACCAACGATAAGCTGGACGTTTACGCAAATTACTCATATATCGAGGCCATCTTCCTGACCCCCGTACTTCTGGCATCACCCTACAACCCTTATGCCGACGCCAACGGCAACATACATGTTGAACCGGGCGACAACCTTCCCGGAATCCCCGGCAACAAGTTCAAGATCGGCTTCGACTATACCGTTCTTCCGCAATGGAAGGTGGGGGCCGATCTCGTCTATCGGTCAAGCCAATATTATTTTGGCGATGAGATCAACGCGCTGCCGAAAATGTCCGGCTTTGCCACGCTCAATCTCCGCACCTCTTATCAGCTCAATGACCATGTTCAGATTTACGGCTTGATCAATAATCTGCTCGGTTATCGTGGCGCGACCTATGGGGCGCTCTACCCAACGGATTCGACAGTCAATCAAGTCACCGGCGCGCCGGTTCCTGGACTCTTTTCCTCAAATGACCCGCGCTCCGTCACGATTTCAGCGCCGATCGAGATCTTTGGCGGGGTCCGAGTGACATTCTAAATGGCTAAACCGCTTGCCTCCCTTGAAACCGTTGCGCCGCGCCGAAACCATCACATGAGGTATCCCTTCAAACTTGCGGGCGAGCGGAGATTACCGAACGAAAACAAGTTTCCAATAAACAGCTAGATGAAGCGGACGGCCTGTCGTTTCAATTCCGCCCGGACGTCGGCCATCGCAACATGTGCGGTGGAAACCTTGTTCTTCAGAGAAACAGCGGCGGCTATTCCCGCTCCCTGGCCTGAGACTGTGCAGCACATCATGTTGCGCACGGCGGCATGCGAGATTTTGTCGCCCGCAATGGACCGCCCGGCGATCAGCAGATTGTCCACGCCCTGCGGTACCAGCGCGCCATAAGGAACATGGAAGTACCGCCCTGTCGTCGGCAGCACCAAGGCGCCATAGCCGTCAATGAATTCGGGGAAGATGCCGATGGCATCCTCGAAACGCGCTTCTCCACGCACATCCTGCTCCGTCAGATTGGCGCGGCCGATGATTTTTCGCGTGTCGCGAATGCCGACCGTCATGCCGAAATTCCGCAAGGCTGCTTGCTCGAAACCCGGCGCGAAAGCCTGCAAAGCCTTGATGGCAAGCATGGCTTGACGCCGTCCTTCCTTCTCGGCGCGGGTCAGATCGCGGACATCCGTGCCGTCATATTCGAGCATATGCACCATGTTGAGATAGGTGGCTTCGCCCTGCGCGCTGATCGCGCTCCACGTTCCGCCAATGCTTTTGAGGCCAGCGGGAATGATGCCCTTTTCGCGCGCCTTGTCGAAGGGCTCCTCCAGATAGGGGCTGAACAGCCCATCCTCCTTGCCGCTAGTTTTCATTTCCCAGTTCTTGCCCCAGTCCTTGTATCTTTGCGGATTGGCTCTGACGTAGTCGAGAAAACGCGCCCGATCGACGCCGGAGCAGGAGAACATCACCGTCACGGAGAGCATTTCCTCCTTCGGGGTCTTGCGATGCGGGACGCCGCAAAGCGCGGCGATGTCGGCATCGCCTGTGGCATCGATGATACGCTTGGCCAATATCGCCTGGCGGCCGGATTTGCTTTCGATGAGGATGCCTTTGAGCTCCTCACCGTCCCGCAGGACTCCCACCGCCAGCGCATGGAGCAGAACTTCGACGCCCGCCTCTTGCACCCAATCGTCCGCGATGACCTTGAACATCTCCGCATTGATCGCGTGGCTTAGCGATTGCGGTTCTGGAGACGCGCCGCCGAAAGTCTTGGCCCTGTGCTCGAATTCAATGCCGATTCCCTCGACATCGACGGTCTTCTCATGCCGGTACCAAGCGATGCCTTCGACGCCAACATGGGTGAGGTTGCCGCCAAGGCACCCATAGCGCTCGACAATCATAGTCGCGACCCCCGCCCGCGCCGCGCTGATCGCGGCGGCAAGCCCGCCCGGCCCGCTCCCGACCACAAGCACATCCGTTTCGGCCAGGACCGGCGTGAGCCGCGACGGCTCTCTGATTTCCTTCATGATGGCATGATCGCTGAGACAGAAGTTTTTGCCAGAATTGTCCGAAACACGCGCTCAATCGGACCAAAATGTTTCACGTGAAACATTTATGTAAGGTTTGGGGCCTGAACCTTACAAGGGCGCAGACGTCTGGCGGGCTTTGAGCGAGTAGGATCGCGCGGAAAACTTGTCCTTTTGGGCAGCGGGATGGTGCACAGCCGAGACCGCCACATTTGAAACGAAGCGGACAAGCTAATGCGGGGGCGGATTCGGGTAAGCCCCATTATGGAACAGGGGGTGCAAGCAGCAACGAAACCGACACCATACCTCGCTCATCATGCTGTCTAAAAGGATGGGGCAGGCACTGGCTCTGTCGCCTTCCGTATGGAATGACCTATGGTTAGTCATCATGGTAACGGTCGCTCGCGCCAGTGATTTTCAGCACGATTCTGTGCAACATTATCTTGAGGAGCTTCGTCTCTCGTATAGTCGGAATAATAGAATCTAGATCTAGCTCGCTTCCGTGTGCTGCCATGTGGCGACGCTTCCAAGCGGCATTTTGTTCGCAAAAGCACGGCGGCCTTTCGTTGATTAAATGGCCAAGGGGTTAAATCGACGCAATCGCAGGCCGAAGCGGAGCCGGCGCCCGGCAGGCTCTGCGCGAGGAGCAGCCGACGAGTGAGGCAACGAGATGCTTGCGAAAAGCCAACGCGTGCCAAGTAAAGGCGCTTACGGCCAGAAGCCAGTTCGCGGCTTGCCAAATCCGTGAAACGGCGGCAGATTGCGGTTTGTTGCGAGCGCTTTCTTTTGAGGAGCGGTGGAGCAAAAGCTGTTTGATTCAATTAATTCGTCCAATCGAGGGGACCAGATTGACCGCAACGAAATTGCTGATCTTGACCCTCCCATTCATCATCGTGTCGCACTACGTGGCTGTATATCCCCACGAATTTACGCATTCTTTCCTCGCCTGGGCATTGGGTTACAAATCAAATCCGTTAAATATTCAATATGGCGGGACCGGCTTATCCAATTTACTGTTAATGACAAATATTGATGAAAATGTTAATTATGAAGCGGTTTCCCAGAATAATCCTCACCATGCCGCGCTGATTGCATTGGCCGGTCCATTCATGAATGTTTTGCTATTTTTTGTTTCATACTGGCTGTTGCAGAAAAGACAGTTACACGATAGACCTTATGTATACTATTTTATATTCTGGTTCAATCTTATGAATATCGCTAACATATATGATTATGTTCCAATTCGTACCTTCACGCCGACGAACTGGAATACCGACATGTCCAACGTCGAGAGGGGTCTGAACATTTCACCCTGGCTGGTGTACATTGTCGGCGGATATTTCGTCTTGTTCATAATCTGGCAGTTTTTCTCGAAAACCCTTGTCGAAGCCTATGTGTATTTGCAACTCGAAACTTTATGGTCCCGAGGCCTGTTGCTAATTTCGACTGTCTTGGTCTTATTCGCGTATTTCAGCTTGGCTGGCCTGAACGGATTTGGCGAGATATCGAACTTCCTGTCGCTGACGTCGCGGTGGATCTGTCCTGCCATCATACTGTTCTGCTGGCCAGGCAGACAATGGGTGCGCGAAAAGATGGCCTTGATTAACGGAGAGTTCTCTCCGAAAGAGATTAGTAGCGTCTGATACATATCGTCGTGACGCTGCTACTAATATCCTAAACAAATAGATGACATAACGGGCGCGGCATGATAGTCTACACGAATGCAGCTTGGCGATGCTCGTAAACTGGATCAGAAGACTCAGGAGGCTTTGCGGCTTCGCGCTGTGTTGCTGGTCGAGAATGG
>DATJTB010000025.1:0-13421 GCA_035503795.1 Methylocella sp. | reverse complement strand
TATTCCCAAAATGCGGCGATTAATTCCTTACGTGTTCCGTGCGTCAACTGCTTAAGCACGAACTCCTTTATTTTGACCAACTGAAAACCTTCAGGAGAGAGATCAACTACAATATTATTTCTATTCGCTCTCGCACGATTGCGTGTCTGAATGAATATCGCGGTCTTTCCGCTCCCTTTACGCCCAAGGATGATGTTTAGATCCCCGCTAAGCGTGAGGCGGAATTGCTCGGTTTCGAGAAAGTAGTTGTCGAGCTGCGTTGCTTCGTTTTCCGCTGCAGGATCCCCGCAATGGACAACGTCAAGAAACCGGTGCCCCGTTTGTCGTAGATCGACATGAGCTTCCTGTGCTTCCGCGACATCTTCGCGGAATTGTCGCATGCAAGCATCAATATCGAGGATAGATGACCATCTAGTGGCAAGTTCGTCGAGATCGAGCGGTAACCTCATTGACTGAGCTGCAAGCAACATGAATGGGATATCAAGGCCACGAGCAACGCCTATAGCGAACGCAGCCCTCTGATTCTGCCGAAAAGCTTCAGGGGCGTCTGCGCTATGCCATATGGCGATCAAACCGAAAGACTGAGCAACCTGCTCAAAAGCCTCCGTGGCGGTCAGCCGATCAATTTCGCGAGGGTTGAAGTTGCGAAAACGAACCTTCAGAATTTTTTTGATGCCGCTTGTTGTTCGCATGAGCAAGTCATCAAGGCACGATGACTGCAGTATATAGACCGGTTGTTCTCTGTTTCGTTTAGGACGACGCCAAGCCAGAGTCGTGAACGGTCGCAGAAATATCTTAGTTAGATCCGCGTGGGTGCGGTAGTCATCGTGACCGATGTTGTGAAGGAGCCCTATTTCTTCTAGCAGTTTTCGGTCTTTGCTAGCGGCCTTTATAAGTCTCACTGGAATTCCAAGGCCGAGGGCTAGCCCGATTTCGAAGGTCACATTGTGATTCGGTTCAGATATGTCTGCGGCGATAGCATGGGCGCTACCGATCCAGCTATGTACAGACCGATCAATAGGTTGGCCTGAAGCGTCATTTCGGTTCCAAGGTGTAAAGGTTTGCTCAGGAGTTCGAGACACAACGCATGCTGTGTTGATAGCATCCGCGACCAGGGTATCAGCAGAGGAGAAAGCGACAAATATGTTCTGGGGCATTACTTGACTACCGGTGACCGTTGGAGCGAAGGCCGCATATTACACCTCCGAAGAAGTGTCACCTATTATAGGTAGCCTGAACCTCGGAAGTTTCAACTGCCCTTGGCGGTTGTTTAACAAAACACAGGCTTAACTGGTGGTCTTTGATGTAAAAAAGTCCTTCGCTCTCCATCAAATGTTGGGGATGCGAAAGATTGCATTCCGTTTCAATTCCCCCATTTTTCCAGCGGCTCCGCCGCGAAAGCCTTGGCGGCCTCGGCGATGGAGCGGCCGACAATAATAAGCCCAGGCGCGATCTCGGCCAAGGGCACGAGGACGAAGGCGCGGGTGAAGAGATCCTTGTGCGGCAGATTCAGCTTTTCATGTGCCAGGGTTAAGTCCCCATAGAAGAGAATATCGATGTCGATGAGGCGCGGGCCCCACCGCACTGAGGGCTGCCGGCCCATAAGTTGCTCGACGCCCTTGATTCCGGCGAGCAGGTCGAGCGGCGGCAATCTGGTTTCGCCGATCGCGCAGGCATTGGCGAAATCCTCCTGCTCCTTAAAACCCCAGGGCGGGGTTCGGTAGATCGAGGAGAGCGCCATCCGCCGGAAAAGGCCGCCCTCTTCCATGAGCGCCAGCGCATTGCGGATGTTGCCGGGCTTGTCGCCGATATTGCTGCCGAGACCGAGACCAACAACTGTCGCAGTCTCACTGCCCTTGAGCTCAATTGCGGGCGATGGTGTCGAAGATTTTGAAGGCGGCGACATGTTCGACGACATCATGGACCCGGAAGATCGAGGCGCCATTGGCGGCGGCGGCGAGATTGCCGGCGATCGTGCGATAGAGGCTGCGATCGACCGGCGGCGAGCCTGACTCGGCGAAAATCGATTTGCGCGACACGCCGACCAGCAGCGGCAAGCCATATTCCTTGAAGGCGGCGAGATTTGCGAGGGCGGCGAAATTCTGCGCCCGGCTCTTGCCGAAACCGATCCCAGGGTCGAGGATCAGATGCGAATGTGGGATTTTTGCCTCCGAGGCCAGACGCAGCGAGCGGTCGAAGAAGCGGCGCATGTCGGCGATGATCTCGATCGCAGGATCGGTGCTCTCGCGATTGTGCATCAAAACGGCGGCGGCGCCGAATTCGGCGACCGTTTCGGCCATGGCCGGATCCCTTTGAAAGCCCCAGACATCATTGACGACGCTGACGCCCAGTTCGAGCGCGCGGCGGGCAACGGCAGCTTTCGACGTGTCGATGGAAAAGGGCGCCTCGATGACGCCGGTCAGCCGGCCCAATATCGGCTCCAGCCGGACCAGCTCCTCCTCCGCGCTCACCGGCTGATGGCCGGGACGGGTCGATTCGGCGCCGACATCGATGATGTCCGCCCCTTCGAACGCCAGCTTTTCCGCCTGCCTCTGCGCCGTCTCAGAGCTGAAGAATTGGCCGCCGTCGGAAAAGGAGTCGGGCGTGATGTTCAAAATGCCCATGATGAGGGAGCGGGTACCCAAGAGGTTGAGAAACCGATCCCGCAAGGCGGTCGTTCGCGTGGGCGACTCCAGACTGGTCTCGGCCATGGGCGGAAGATCCTAGTGGTTCGAATCAAACAGATGAAACCCATGCTTCATCTGGTTTCACTAGCTTCAACGCCGTCATGGCCGGACTTGATCCGGCCATCCAACATGGAAGCCGGTCGCCTGGATACGCGGGTCAAGCCCGCGTATGACGCATACTGAAGGGTTGATGACTTGGTTTCAGAGTTCGTCACGCTCGGGACTCTTGCGTTGGTTTGCACCACTAGTTTGTCATCCTCGCGCCCTTCGACAAGCTCAGAAGCGAGGATCCAGAAATGGTGCCAGGAGTTCCTGGCCGACCTCTGGATTCCCGCTTGCGCGGGAATGACAGCAATAAGCCCTGCGCCGCAACAACCGGTCAAGCCGGGAAAAAAATCTCGCCCTTGCCGAGCGCCGCCTGGTCGCCGCCGAAGCGGGCGAGCGGGCGCAGGAAGAGCCGCGACGCCCCCCGGCTTTCGTGCTTGAGGAGATTGGAAAACAGGCGCGCGAACGCCAATTCATGCACGCCGCAATCGATAAAGGTTGGCGAGAGTTCCGGCGGCTTGCCCAAGAGGAGGGTGCCGCGCCGCATCAGCGTGCCGGGCGCGGCCCCGCACGCCTTGAGGATGATCAAGGTTCCGGCGATCATGCGGCTGCCGGGATGATCGCTGGCCGAGCCCTCAATCACAATAGTGCCGCGGCGCAGCCGGTCGCCGGCCCGCGCGCCGGCATTGCCCCGCACGATCAAAAGCCCGCCAGTCAGGCCTTCCATCTCCCCTTCATGCGGCGCGCCCAAAAAATCCCCGGCATTCCCTGAAATTTCGAACCGTCCGCCGGAAAGGCCGGAGCCGGCATAGGGACCGGCATTGCCGGCGATGATGAGGCTCCCGCCGCTCATCCCACGGCCGGCCGCCTTGCCGACATCGCCCTCAACGAGGATTTCCCCGCTTTTCAACTCACGGCCGACATGATCGAGTCGTTCCGACCCGCCTTCGATTCGGATGGATTCCGCACTCCCCAAGCGGATCTTGAAGAGATCACCGAGGGCGATCCTTTCGCGCGTCGTCTGGAGCTCGATACCGCCGATGTCGGCTTGCGACTTGCCTTCGAGCAAATGCGGGACGAGGGGGCTCAGATCGAGCCGCTGATCCGGCTCATGCTTCAGCGAAAGGACGAGCGGTTTCACAGCAAATCCTTCAGATGATAATGGTAGGGGCCGAGCTTGCCGCCGTAATTACCGGCGCCCACCCGCATGGCGCCATGCTCCGGGCCGAGCTTGACGATCGCCGCAAGGCCCGCCCGCATCGCCTCGCCCACGGCCTCATCGCTCAAGCCGTCGATGACGATTTCGAGCACGCAGCCGATGTCCTCATCGAGCTGTGTGGCCACCGTTCCCCTCAGGGTCGGGCAATAGGCATCATTGGTCGAGGCGATCATCGCCTTGTATTTGGAGCCGACCTTCGAGCCCGACCGGACGATGCCGCCGGGAAAAGGAAGAACGACGCCCTCCACCTCATTCATCGCCGCGACGGCCTCCTCGGTCGCCCGCAGGGTGGTCTCGAAATTCGCCCCCATGATGAGGAGATTGCCCCCGCCCACCGCCTTCTTGGTGAGGCCGGTCGTCGCCTCGCAGAGAAACTCGCCGTCCATGACCGGAACCCGCCAGAAATGGCGGTTGCCGAATTTTTTCGAGATCTGCCAGCCGTCGCCGAAATAGCGCAGCTGATCGCCGATCGGCACGCGGTCAGGACTATCGAGATCGGCGAAGCAGGCCGAGCCCGGCGAAGTCAGCACGCATTGGCCGGCCCTGTTGACAAGTTGCGTCTGCAAGGAATCGGTCGAAGTCGCGAAGAGGAGCACCCGGACGCCCGGACGCCCATCCGGCGTCTCCCTTTCCGAGCGCTCGCCATCGATCCCCGCCTCCGCGCCGCAGCCGATGACCGATGTGGCAAAGCCGGTCATGGTGGTGGCCGCCTGGCGCGCCCAGCGCCGGCTCGGCGCGGTGATGAGGATCGCCGTGCCACGCATCGGGAAAGCTTCGGCGAAACTGTCGTCGATGCGTACCCCGTTCTTCTTCAGCGGCCGCATGCGACCTCCTGGAAGATATCCGGGCGTGGCAGAAGGCGCTCATGCACCGAGAAGAGCTCGCGCGAATTGCCGAAATGCCGATCGTAATAGCCGGAGAGGCGCCGATCGATCGCCTTGTCATAGTCGGGATTGAGCTTGAGCGTCCGGCCCCAGCGATAATGGGTGACCCGCCCGTCACGCACGACGAGATCGCCGTCCTTGAAGACGAGATGGGCGAAGCGGAACATCTTCGCGATATCGGGACCCGGCGTATAGACGGCCACATCGGCGAGGCTGCCAACGCCCAGATGACCTCGATCCCTAAGTCCGAGGAGCCGCGCCGGAGAAGCTCGGGTCATGATGGCGATTTCGCGCAAGGTGTATTCGCGCGCGATCGAGGGCACGGTGGTGACGGCGACGGCTTCCGGCGGCAGCCGCGCGATCGCCTCGTTGCGTGCGTCGCGGCTCAAGATCAGGGCGAACACATCCGGATAGGTGGTGAAGGGCGCGCCATTGGGATGATCGGTGGTGAAGAAAACCCGCCAGGGATCGTCGACGAGCAGGAACAATTCGAGGCCGCAGATCCATTGCACGGCATTGGCGAAATCATTCTCGCGATAAAGATAGGGAACGATGCCGCCGCCATTGCTGTCGCCATCGATAATGATGGATTTTTTTGGATTGCCCATGGCCGAGCCATTGTATTGGCGCAGCGAATCGCAGGAGACGGTGACCGTCTGCTTGAACATCACCTGGCCGACGTCGATCGTGACATTCTTGTTGGCATTCACCGCCGCGGCGAGCTCCGCCGCCGCCGAGGAGAAGCCGTGACCGCCTTCCGCGCCATAGGCATAGAATTGCAGATGGGCGAAATGCAGCCGCTCGCCGCGTGCGGCTTCGATCGTCGCAAGAGCGGTTGCAACATTGCCCGGAATGCCAAGATTATTGCAGTGCAGATGGAGGGGATGCGGGATCTTGAGATCTTCCACCGCCCGCTGCAAGCCCTCGACGATCTGGCGCGAGGTCAGCTCGTAAAAGGGCACCACATCGTCCAGGCTGAAAGTCCGCGCATTGTATTTAAACGCCTCCGAACCGCCGGCATTGATGCATTTGACACCGAGCCCGCTCGATGCGGCAAGCGCGGAGCCGAGATAATCGGCGACCGCCGAAGGTCCTTCCTTGTCGCGCAGCAAGGACAGGAGGAAATCATCATTGCCGAGGACGGTCAGCATCCCCTTGTCGATGATCGGAATGTCGGAGAGCTCGAAATGCGCCTGCATCGCCTGATGCGGCTCGATGGCGGGCTCGATCACGGTGGTGAAGCCCATCGAGGCATAGATGGTGCCGGTCTCGAAGGTCGACCATTTGGCCGTGCTGAGCGGCAGGATCGCGGGCGTTTCGAGGAAATTTTGGTGTTTCTCCGGCAAAAGCAGGCGGGCGCAATTCACATTGCCGCCGGCGATATGGGAATGGATGTCGATGGCGCCGGCCATGACGATTTGGCCTGAGACATCATAAACCTCATCGGCGACCTTACCCTGTGGCGGCGCGACGATCCGGTCATTCTCGATCCAGAGATCGCCGATTTCATCGCGTTCATTGACCGGATCGACGATATGTCCGCCCTTCAATTGAATCAGCATTTAGGCGTTTCCTTCAATCTGCTTGCTGATCTCACCGATGATGTCGGCCACCGACGGCAGCTCGCTCTTCGCTTCGGCGAAGCGACCGACGATCGAGGTTGTCTCGAGCGAGAATTCGGCCCCGTCATGATCTTTTCCCGGCTGGCCGATCTCGATCACGACCTGCGGTTCGTGCGCGAAAGAAGCCTGTCCCCGGGCGAGCGCAACGAGAGGAACCGCTTTCTTCCAGGACGGCGTCTCGCGGCCATAGGCGTTGATCCACAAGGCCGCGTCGGCCTCGCCACTTTCAATGAGACGGGTCGAATCGAACCGCCATGTATCATGCTCGGGAAAGCCGCGTCCGAAAGAGGTCCGCACCGGAAAGCCGGTCATCCAGCCCGAGGTCTGCACAACACCCGAGGCATTGGCGCCGGCTCCGAGCGGCAGGCCGGTGAAGCGGGTCGTCTTGTTGAGATCGACGATCAACCCATAGAGTGTCTCGACCGCCAGGCTGTCGAGCTCGTCGCCGCCCCAGATGGCGACGCCGAAGCGCGCCTGCCTCAGAATATCGGCCGCTTCATCGAGCTCGTGAAGCACGGATTTGGCGGCATGGACGGCATGGCCGGCGACTCGGGCGCGCAGGCTTGCGAGCGTGGCCTGCACATCGCCGGACTCAACCGTATGAACCGTCAGGCCCTCGATCTTGCCGCCGCGTCCCGGGGCGACCCAGATGAGCTTGCGTGGCTCATGCTTGAGATCGAAAGGCGGGACCGCCGCAGGCTCCAGGCGGGCGATCATATCTGGCCAGATTTTGCTCAAATCGCGACCGACGAACAAATAGACATCAGCGCGCAGACGCGCCTCATTCGGCGTGGTGATCATCAGCCCAGCCTGGCGCACGACGTCGAGATCGGCGAAGATCCGGGCCGCATGGATGTGATCGTAAGCGCCCCTGAGCTTTTCAGCGAGAAGAATAGCGGCCCGAGTCCCGGCGACGTCCGTGCCGAGACCGGCCACGACCGGCAGGCGCGCCGCAGACAGGATTTCAGCCGCACGCTTAACAGCTGCTGAGAGCGCCGCGGGCTTGCCGTCAATTCGCACCTCACCCATCTTCCCTCCGGATTCTTCCTCCGATGCCAGGCAGCGGTTTTAATCACTTAATCTATTTAAGCAAAAACCGGCATCCAACTTTTTCCATCCTGAAGCCTTCGCCAGCCCCGTATGTGCATGGCAAAAGCGCCAGTGCAAGCCCTGGGCTAAGGCATGCGAGAGGCGCGCGCAAGCCAGCCGTGGGAAAATTTTATTCGGCCTCCTCTCCAAAGGGCTTTCAACGAGGCTGATGCCACCGCGACATTGACGGAGCCGCGAGAATGTGCCCTTACGCCCTGGCAAAACCTTGTGCTCGCAAGAGCGGGATACGAAAATTAATCCCGCTTGAAAATGATCAGAATCGCTCACCTTTCAGGATTTTGGATCGTTAGGACCTAAATTATCGTTCTAGCCAACTGCACGCGGCGAGGAGCCCATGTTCCATCCAGATCGACTGACAGAAACCGCCGGGTGGCAGGCCTATAAGGGCCGTCCCGCCGCTAAACCAGCGGAGCCCCCCAAGGCCGCACCGCCGGCCAAGCCGGCGGCTTCACCTCCAAGCGGGGCGCCCAAGCCGGCGGAGCCGCCGCCTGCGGAGCCCACGAAGAAAAGTTCGTGAGACATCCGGGGGACGCGTAGCGCCGGCCCTCCGGCTTCTCCATATACCGGATATACCGGGAGGCAGCGGCTTTTCATGCGAAAATGAGGGTTCCGGATCCGCCGGCTTGGCTCCCGCAAGGACTCACGAAGGCAAAGCGATGCAGGTCATCGAAATCGATTTCCGGGATCCGGCCGCGGCCGCGGCGGCACTTCGTGATCTGCCTTTTGTGACCTTTCTTGATAGCTCGATGACCGACCGTAAGCTCGGTCGTTACAGCTTTATCGCCGCCGATCCCTTCGAAACGCTGATCCTCTCCCGGGCGGGTGCCGATTGGGTTACAAGGCTCAAAGACCGCCTCGCCACTTTTCGCACGCCCGCCTTGCCCGGCTTGCCGCCCTTTCAAGGCGGCGCCGCCGGACTGTTCTCCTACGAGCTCGGCCGCAGCCTCGAACACCTGCCAGCGCCTAGCCTGGATCAGCTTGCCTTCCCTGATGTCTCGCTTGGGCTTTATGACGTGGTCATGGCGCTCGACTTGATCGAACGGCGGGGCTTCATTCTGTCGACCGGGTTTCCCGAGCTTGATCCTTTGGCGCAATCCCGGCGGGCGACCGAGCGCGGGCGTTTTTTTGAAGAAAAGCTCCGGCAAGACCGGACGTTCGCCCCGGCGGCCCAAACTTTCCTTGATGGCTGGGCCAGCAATTTCACCCGCGCGAGCTATGAGACTATGGTCGGCGAGGTGATCGAGAAAATCCTTGCCGGCGATATTTTCCAGGCGAATGTGGCGCAGCGCTTCGAAGCCCTTGTGCCGGGGGATTTCGATCAATTCGGCTTCTACCGGCGACTGCGGGCCCGCAATCCGGCGCCCTTCTCGGCTTTTCTCGATCATGGCGATTTCATCATCGCCTCGGCCTCGCCGGAGCGCTTCTTGAAGGTCGAGGGCGACCGGGTTGAGACGCGGCCGATCAAGGGGACAAGGCGGCGCTTTGCCGACGCCATTCTCGATGCCTTGCAGGCGACGGCTCTGACTGAGAGCCGCAAGGATCGGGCCGAGAACGTGATGATCGTCGATCTCCTGCGCAACGATCTCTCGAAAGTCTGCGTGCCGGGTTCGGTGCAAGTGCCACAATTGTGTGGCCTTGAGACTTTTGCCTCGGTCCATCATCTCGTGTCCGCGGTTGTCGGGCGATTGCGCGAGGGGCAAAACGCGATTGACTTGCTGGCGGGCGCTTTTCCCGGCGGCTCCGTGACGGGTGCCCCGAAAGTCCGGGCCATGGAGATCATCACGGAAATGGAAGGCCATGCGCGAGGCCCCTATTGCGGATCGATCGGCTATATCGGCTTCGATGGCACGATGGACACCAATATCGTCATCCGCACGGCGGCTTTTCGCAACGGACGCTGCGTGGTTCAGGCCGGCGGCGGTATCGTGACCGCGTCCGATCCGGCGAGCGAATATGACGAGACGCTCGACAAGGCGCGGGCGATTTTCGAAACCTTCGGCGCAAAGGAATTCGTCCGGTGATTCTCGTCATCGACAATTACGATTCTTTCGTCCACACGGTCGCCAATTATCTGCGCGAGCTTGGCACCGCGCCACACGTCATCCGCAATGATGCCGCCCTGCCGGAGGAAGAACCGGAGGCGATCGTGATCTCTCCCGGTCCTTGCACGCCGGACGAATCGGGCCTGTCGATGCCGCTCATTGCGGATTACTCCGGCCGCGTCCCGATCCTTGGCATCTGCCTTGGCCATCAATGTATCGGGCAGATTTTTGGCGGGCGCGTCACCCGGGCGAAACGGCCGACGCATGGCGAGGCGAGTCCCGTGCGCCATAAAGCAGCCCACCTTCTCGATGGCCTGCCAAGCCCGATCAACGTCGGGCGCTATCACTCGCTCATCGTCGAGCTTGATGATGAGACGGGGCCGTTGATCCCGGTCGCCTGGTCGCCGGAAGGCGAGATCATGGCCCTGCAGCATCGCAGTCATCCGACCTTCGGCGTGCAATTCCACCCCGAGTCGATCCTGACCGAGCATGGCCATAGAATGCTGCGTAATTTTCTCGGGCTGATCAAGCGACGCTGATGCGGGCGTGGCAGGATGGTCGGCACATCGATCCACAGGACGCCCATGTCACGATCCTGGATCGCGGACTGTTGTTGGGCGATGGCGTGTTCGAGACCATGGCCATAGCGGGCGGCCGGGCACTCGATCTTGACGCGCATCTGGCAAGGCTGTCCTCGGGGCTTGCCCTTTTGGGTTTTGCGCAGGCGGTCGATCTCGTTAAGTTAGGCCGCGATATCGCGGCTTATGCCGCCACCGAGGGCAAGGAGTCGGCGGTCCTACGAGTCACGGTGACCCGCGGAAGCGGGCCGCGCGGGCTTGCCCCGCCTCAGACTCCAAACCCCTCGATTTTCATGACGCTTGCACCCATGCCGCGCAGCCGAACCACGCCTCTCTCGCTCCATATCGCGGCGGGGACAAGGCGCAATGAATTTTCGCCACTCTCCCGGATCAAGGCGCTGCCTTATCTCGACAATCTTCTCGCCCTCAGCGAGGCGCGCGCGGCGGGCGCCGATGAGGCGCTCCTGCTCAATACGCATGGCACGCTCGCTTGCGCCAGCGTCGCCAATCTCTTCCGGATCAAGGATGGCCGGCTTGAAACGCCGCCGCTCGGCGATGGGGCCTTGCCCGGCACCACGCGGGCTCTCGTTCTGTCCTGCGCCGAAGCGGCCGGCCTGGTGCCTCGGGAGACCTCCATGACGGCGCGTGATCTCCATGAAGCGGATCATGTCTTCCTGACGAACAGTGTCAGCCGCCTGACCGAGGCCGGGCAATGCGATGGCAAGCCCTTGCGGCGGCAGTCCGCCGCCGCGCTTGAGCGGCTGCGCGCCTGTGTGGCGGCGGCCCTCGCCGCGCCCGCACCATAATTGCTTTTCCTCCGCCAATGCTATATTCCGCGCCATCCGGAGCGGCGGGCGGCGATTCCGGGGCCGTCCGGTCGCGCTCCAAAACCTTACAAAAATGTTTCACGTGAAACATTTTTGTCCGATTGGGGCCGGAAATCTTACAAGCCCCAAGACAGCAACAGCCCACAAAATGTGGGATGGTGAGGGGACGGCCATACGGCCATAACCGAGAGCTGGATAAAAGGGTCCCGCAAAGTGGCGGCCAAGGAAGCGCAAATATGACCTTGATGCTCGCCAGCGTCACTTGCCCGGCCGAGGCGGAAACGGCCTGGGCGGGCGGCGCCGACATCATAGATTTGAAGGATCCGGCAAAAGGCGCGCTTGGCGCGCTCGATGCCGCGCTCGCGGCCCGCATCGTGGCGAGCGTCGGCAAGCGACGCCCCGTCAGCGCCGCCGCCGGCAGCGCGCTCGACGAAGCCGGATCGCTGCTTGACAGCGTGGCCGCCATGGCGGCGACCGGCGTCGATTACGTCAAAATCGGTTTGGCGACGGATGGGCAGGCGGGTGATTGCCTGCGCGGCCTGGCGCCCCAAGCCAAAAGCACCAAGCTGGTCGGCGTGCTCTTCGCCGATCACCGGCCCGATCTTGGTGTTCTTCAGCTCATGGCCGATCTCGGCTTCAAGGGCGCGATGCTCGACACGGCGAGGAAGGGAAACGGGCGCCTTCTCGATCACATGGATATCGCGTCGCTTGACCGCTTCATCGGCCTCTGCCGCCAATACCGGCTCATGGCCGGCCTCTCCGGCTCGCTTGAGGCGCCCGACGTCCCCCGGCTTCTGCCGCTCGAACCCGATTATCTCGGCTTTCGCGGCAGCCTTTGCCAGGGCCGCAGGCGGGCGGAGCCGATCGATCCGGAAGCGGTGAAGCTGATCCGCGACCTCATCCCTCGCGCCGAAGAGCGCCCAAACCTTGAGCCGGGGTTCGATTGGCGGCTCCTGCTCGGGCGCGGCCTCGTTCCAGCCAAGGATCGCGTTATCGAAACGGATTTGATCTTCGTGCATGATCTCATCCTGCCCTGCGCCATCGGCGCCTATGATTTCGAGCGGGGCCAAGCCCAGAATGTCCGCTTCAACATCGACGCGGATGTGCTGCGCAACGAGTCGCGGCTCGATGATATGCGCGCCGTCTTCTCCTATGATGTGATCATCGACTCGATCAAGATCATCCTGGGGCGCGGCCATGTCGATCTGATCGAGACGCTGGCGAGCCGCGTCGCGGATGAAATTCTGCGCTATCCTTGTGTGGCGCGCGTGAGCGTGCGGATCGAGAAGCTCGAGGTCGTCAAGGGCACGGTCGGCGTCGAGATCAAGCGTGAGCGGGCGGAAGGCGAAGCCACGGACTTGGACGGCGCGCTTCTCCCCCGCCATGCCACATAGCTCCCTTTTCCGTGGATCAGCCGCTAAACAAGCGCCGGTCCCAAAACACCGGCTCATGGAGCGTCGTCGTGACGTGGCGGAATTCCGGATGGCCTGGATTGATCAGGATATTCCGGTCAAGCCGCGCGACGACACTTGGGACGATGAGCACCAGGCTTCTTTTTTCCAGACACCAGGACTCACCAAAGGTCCTGCTGACCGATGCCGGCATTTGGTCCCATCCAGGCAGCGAAGCTGGGGAGAACATTTCATAGGTAAGGCCGCGCGGAATGGTAATGGTGATGAAATGCTGGTTCGGTGGCAATGCACCGCTACCGCGAACAAGTTTCTCGAGCAGAGCGGTCGAATAGTGCTCGCTTGTGTAGATCATGGGGCTGCCGGCCGTATTCCAGCGTCCCGGCGCGAGAGTCGAACCTGTCGCGTCAAAAATGGCATGACTGCCAGAGGGATCCCCAATGCGGAAGCACATCAAGCCGCGATCAAGGATCTGTGCCGTCAAGCGGCCGTGCCATATTTGAGAGCGCCCAGAATATCGATAACGAGTTCGGCCCCGAACTCGCTCTGGATGACGACATCGATCGGCCGTTTGTCCTCGATCATCGGATGCGAGCGGAACAGAAAGTCACGAGCCGCGTCCTCGGTCTTCCATACATCGAGCGCGAGGGCCCAGACGCGCGCAACACGAGCCAGCCTCGCTCCCTCGTCCGCCGAGAGCTTGTGCGCGACCTTGCGGCGTTCGTAAGTCGCCTTGGGAACGAACCGGTATTTGAACTGCGCATCGCCCGGCGCAAGGAGCCGGGCGACCCGGTCAAGGGCAGCCACGGGAAGCCCGCATTCGATCCGGCTAATCAGAGCGAAAGGCGAATCAGGGATTTGTTGCTTGGAGACCAAGCCCAGGACCTGCGCCACATTGCCGAAAGCCAGCATGACCCTTTCCATTCTCATATGAGGCTAGATATCTCATATGAGGCTAGATATAGTTTCATCTGGTGATTGCCGCAAGCCTGGAGCCG
>DATJTB010000024.1:0-14963 GCA_035503795.1 Methylocella sp. | reverse complement strand
CGCTTGAAAATGCTCAACGACGGTCAAATCAATCGGACAAACATGTTTCACGTGAAACATTTTTGTCCGAATTGGGCCGAAAACCATACAAGGCGTCGCACGCCCCGTGGCTGCGAGACAAGAGGAATCGTGCCAAAAATTGGTCATATAGGCAGGTGGACGTTCGGGCCCGAAGTTGGCGCCCGAACAGCGAAGCCGAGGATGAAAATCCCAGCGGATGCGTTTTTGCCTGATTGGCGCGTCGGGCTGAACCCAGCGAAAAGGCGTCGTGTGATCGACGGTAACGCCGCGCTCGCTCATCATTTCTTCGAGCTCGCGGTATAATTTAGAGCGGGATTGCCGGATCAAGGGGCAAATGCAAAAATAAGGACTTCTGGTAACGATCTCAGGCATTTGGAATTGAGATCGAGCGAGCCACCCGATGAGGCGATATGAACAATTTAGAGCTATCCTTTTCACCGCTCCTACCTTGGCCCTCGTTCATTGGTTTTAGCATTCTTGCGCTTGGCCTCATCGGGCTTAGTTTTTATGAGCAAGGGAAGGTTTCATTCCTGCGCGCCTTGGGTTTTGGTCTCATGCTTTTTGCGCTGCTCGGCCCGAGCCTGGTGCGAGAGGACCGCAATCCCCTCAAGGAGGTGGTGGCTGTCGTGGTCGATAAAAGCGGCAGCCAGACGATTGGTGATCGTCTTTCGCAGACGGAAAAAGCCCGCGCCGGGATCGAGACGAGCCTCAAGGCGCTCGGTCATGTCGAGGTGCGGACGATCGAAAGCGGACAGGCCGAAAGCGAAGCCGATGGCACACGCCTCTTCTCAGCCCTCAATGCCGGGCTTGCCGATGTGCCTCCCGACCGGCTCGCCGGCGTATTCCTGATCACCGATGGCGAGGTTGATGATATTCCAAAAGACACGAGCCTCCTTGGCTTCAAGGCACCGGTCCATGCGCTGATCACGGGTCATGCGGGCGAACGGGATCGTCGAATCGAGCTTATCGAGGCACCACGCTTCGGAATCGTCGGAAAAGACCAGACGATCGAGCTACGGGTGCTCGATACGGATGATCATGGTGAGCCTGTCACACTCAAGGTCCGCCGAGACGGCATCGCCATCGCGACAATGGCCGCGCGACAAGGCGAGCGTTTGCGCGTGCCTGTTCGGATCGAACATGGGGGCCCCAATGTCATCGAGATCGAAATTGACGCGCTGCCGGATGAGTTGACCGCCATCAACAACAAGGCGGTGCTGACGATCGATGGCGTGCGCGATAAATTGAAGGTTCTGCTGGTTTCAGGCGAGCCGCATGCGGGCGAGCGCATGTGGCGAAATCTGCTCAAATCGGACGCCAATGTCGATCTTGTCCATTTCACGATCCTGCGGCCCCCGGAAAAGCAGGATGGAACGCCGATCGGTGAGCTCTCACTGATCGCTTTCCCGACCGATGATCTTTTTCGCCGCAAGATCAAGGAATTCGATCTCATCGTCTTTGACCGCTATTCGAATCAGAGCGTGCTGCCACCCGTTTATTTTGATAATATCGTCCGCTATGTCCGAGATGGCGGCGCCCTGCTGCTGGCTGCGGGGCCGGATTTCGCCCGGCCGGAAGGGCTTTATTACTCGCCGCTCGGGCGGATCGCGCCGGCCCGTCCAGATGGAACGCTGATCGAGCAGCCGTTCCGCGCCTCGATCACCGAGGATGGGGCCAAGCATCCGGTGACCCGGGGCTTGCCAGGCGCCGCACAACACCCACCAGGCTGGGGCCGATGGTTTCGCCAGATCAATTCTGAGGTGACCGTCGGCACCGGCATTCTCTCCGGCGTCGGCGGCAAGCCCTTGCTTGTCCTGTCACGTGAGGGCAAAGGGCGTGTCGGCCTTCTCCTCACCGACCAGATGTGGCTCTGGGCGCGGGGTTTCGAGGGCGGCGGTCCGCATCTTGAGCTTTTGCGCCGACTGGCCCACTGGCTGATGAAAGAGCCGGCATTGGAAGAGGAGGCCTTGCGGGCGCAAGTGCGTGGGCGCGTCATCGAGATCGAGCGGCAGAGCCTCAAGCCCGGTAATCCGGCGGTCACGGTAACGGCCCCTTCCGGCACTGAGGAGAGCGTCACGCTCGAACCCGCCGAACCCGGTCTCTCAAGAGCGAGGGTACCGGCGGCTGAATTCGGCCTTTATCGTCTGACAGACGGGACTCTGACCGTCCTCGCTAACGCTGGGCCGCAAAATCCGCGCGAATTCCAGGAAGTCGTCTCGACGGAAGAAAAGCTCAGACCCTTGGCAGAGGCGACTGGCGGCAGCGTGCGCCGCATCGGCCAGGCGGACACGAGCGAAGTGACACTGCCGCGCCTCGTCGCGCTGGTTGCAAGCCAGTCCTATGGCGGAAGCGGCTATGCGGCGATCAAGCGAACGGGTGCCAGCGAGGTTAAGGGGGTCAGTTCGATCCCTCTGGCCATCGGCTTTCTGGGTCTTGCCGCGCTCCTCGGCAGCATCATCGGCGCCTGGGTTTTGGAGGGGCGGCAAAGCCGCACCGAGACTCTATAATGTTTCGACGACATGGTCCTGCGGGCAGGCCCTACGGACCGGCCCGGCGACAGATCCGAATATGCCCGGCCGGAGCTCGCAATAAAGCAGCCGGGCCGGATCAACCGGGCCGGCGAAGATAAGCCTTCCCTTCGGCACGGGTCGAAAACCCATCTTGCCGTAATAGGACACGTCGCCCACAAGCAGCACCAGGCTGTGCCCCCCTGCCCTTGCGGCTTCAAGCGATTTGTTCACCAGCTCCTCGCCTATGCCCCCTGAACGGAAGGGTGGATCGACGGTCAAGGGGCCGAGCAGAAGGGCGGCGGTATCACCGCAAAGAATAGGCGTCATCCGGTTGGCGCCGACAAGGAGGGAGCCGACCCGTGCGACGAAGGAAAGCCGATAGTCCGGCTCAATGCCTTCCCGCAGCCGGTAGGCCGAACGGGCGAAACGTCCAGGCCCGAAGGCCCGCTCATCAAGCTTTTCGATCGCCGCGGCATCGGCCGGCGACTGCGGGCTGAGGGTGAGGACCAAATCCGGCATGGGATGTCAGGAAAAGATAGAGCATGTCCCGGCCAAGTGGATGCCGGTTCGCGTTAAGAAAATGCGCCAATTCAAAGAATCAAGAGCTCATTGCGGCCGCAGGGCGGCCATCATGTAGTTGACATCCATGTCCCGCGACAAACGCCATTTGGCGGCGATCGGATCAAAAACCACGCCTGTTTGCGTCATCAGCCTCAGGCCTGCATGGCGCAAGGCTACATGAAGTTCTTCCGGCGTCCGGAATTGCCGCCATTTGTGCGTCCTGGGTGGAACCCAGCCCAACACATATTCGGCGGCGACAATGGCCAAGGCGAAACTCTTCAAGGTACGATTGAGCGTCGCCGCGACGAGCAGGCCTCCCGGGCGCACCATTTTGCCCGCCTGATGAAGGAAGCGCTCGACATCGCTCACATGTTCGATGACCTCCATGGTCAAGACGGCGTCAAAGAGCGCGCCTGAATCGGCGAGCGCCTCCGCGCTGAGGCAACGATAATCGATGGCGAGGCCGGATTTGACGGAGTGGTTGAGCGCGACCTCGATATTGCGCGGGGCGGGATCGATCGCGGTCATTTGCGCGCCAAGCCGCGCCAAGGGTTCCGACAACAGACCGGCGCCGCAGCCGATGTCGAGAAGCTTGAGGCCGACAAGCGGACGCGCCGAGCGCCAGTCGCGCGGTTCTTGCCTCGAAGAAAAATGGCGGCCAAGAATTTCCCGCAAATAGGCGACTCGGACAGGGTTGAGTTGATGCAGCGCCCACATGGGGCCTTCCGGATCCCACCATTGCGCGCCAAGCCGATTGAATCGGTCGACATCTCGGCCGTCAATCGTCTTGTCCGATGGGCGCTTCGCCTCGCTGATCATGGCTTTAAATCCCATTGACTTCACTTGCCGGCATTTGCATGGTTTAAGGGTGTCCCATTCGGGAGCCCATAATTCCTCTTTGATTTCGTTCCGGCATAAGGAGACGCTACGGCCGAATGTCCCGTCTCGTGATGAAATTTGGCGGCACTTCGGTCGCGAACATAGAGCGCATCCGCAATGTTGCAAGGCATATCGCACGCGAACGCGAGGCGGGCCATGACGTTGCTGTGGTCGTCTCGGCCATGGCCGGCAAAACCAATGAGCTCGTCGCCTGGTGTCGCGAGGCTGCCGCGCTTTACGACCAGCGTGAATATGATGCCATCGTCGCCTCGGGCGAGCAGGTGACCGCCGGTCTCCTGGCCATCGTATTGCAGGAGTTGGGCATTCCGTCCCGCTCCTGGCAAGGCTGGCAGATCCCGATCCTGACATCGGACGAACATGCTGCGGGACGCATTCTCCATATCGAGGCGCCGGTTCTTCTCGAAGGCTTTGCGGCGCGCAAGGAAGTTGCGGTCATCACCGGATTCCAGGGCTTGCACAAGGAGAGCGGCCGCATCGTCACGCTCGGGCGGGGCGGTTCAGATACGAGTGCCGTGGCGGTCGCGGCGGCGATCGGCGCGGATCGCTGCGACATCTATACCGATGTCGATGGAGTCTATACGACCGATCCAAGGGTCGTGCCGAAAGCCAGGCGGCTCGCCAGAATCGCCTTTGAGGAGATGCTGGAAATGGCCTCGCTTGGGGCCAAGGTTTTGCATGTCCGCTCGGTGCAGCTCGCCATGGCCTATAAGGTCAAAACATTCGTCCGCTCCTCATTCGACAGTCCGGATACGATCGATCATGGCACTTTGATCTGCGCCGAGGAGGATATTGTGGAAAATCAAGTCGTCACCGGGATCGCCTTCTCTCGCGATGAAGCACAGATCACCTTGCGCCGCGTCACCGATAGTCCCGGCATTGCCGCAGCGATCTTCATGCCGCTCGCCGAAGCCAATATCAATGTCGATATGATCGTGCAGGTCGCCTCCGAGGATTCCGGCGTAACAGATCTCACCTTCACTGTTTCAGCCGCGGATTTCGAACGAACCAAGTCAATATTGCTCAAGCTGCAGCCGCAGATCGGCTTTGACGAGCTGCAAGGGGCGAACGATGTAACGAAAGTCTCGGCGATCGGCGTTGGCATGCGCAGCCATGCGGGCGTCGCTGCACGCGCCTTCAAGGCCCTGGCCGAGAAGGGGATCAACATAAGGGCGATCACCACATCGGAAATCAAATTCTCCGTCTTGATCGAATCGGCCTATACGGAACTGGCCGTGCGAACCTTGCATACGCTCTATGGTCTCGATAAAGCTTAAAAAGTGAAAAGCAGACTGAAAATGATCATGGAGGCGCTTTCCGCGACTCGATCGAAGCGCTTCATTCATTCGAACTTAGATCACGATGATTTTGGATCGAAACGATCCAAAATCATCGTGAAAAGCGATCGATGCTTGTAATTTAGAGCGGGATGCGAGCATAAAGCCACTTCACCCTTTTGCTCATCCCGCTCTAGCGCATCAAAACCTGTGAAGTCTGTATGTCGGCAAAGCCCCGTTCCTCTTCAAATCGCCTTGCGTTCAGTTTGCCTGTATCTCGTATTTTTCCTTTGATGCCGCTCTTGCCTTTCCGCCTATTTCATGAACTGAGATGGTCCGAGGATTGCTTCCGACCTCCGCGAGCCGTCTTCACCTGAAAAACTGTAAGAGGGAGTTTCTCACCGGAAGGAGGCCCGCCGAGCGAATCAGCCGGTGGCAAGATTGCGCCGCACAATTTCTGGCAATGGAAGATTTTCCCTACGTGAAGCTTGATGCGACGTTATCGGCCTGCCGATTTGTTGGGTCGCGGAAGCTCCTCGTAGCTCCCCGCTTTGGAATTGTTCTTAATCGAGACGGGCCAATCGTCGGTTGACAAGAAATCACCGCGCGCTCTTCAAATCGACCTCACCCAATGTCTCACCTTCCAATCCTTGAGACGTTGCTCGATTTTAGTGCCGGTAGGGCCGGTATTCTCCAGCACCGGCAGACGATCGCAGGCGGCAAGGCAGACTTGAAAGAAAGGCCTTCGATGAACCCTGTCCGATGCGGTTTTATTGCAGGTGCGCAAGATCTTTTATGAGCCCGATCGAATTGATCCTACATGAAACGTGATCGATTTTAGGTCTTGAGTCGCGGGGATGCGAGCGAAAGGCACCACTGTTCATCGCACTCTCGGGCATGACGGCCCCATTTAAAAAGGAACTGTATCGATGAAATACCGTCCCGAACAAATCCAACTTTTCGTGTCGCGCGCGGAAAGGAGTTCCAGACTTGGCCCTGGGAATGTATTGAAAAGCTGAGGTACTGACGGAAAACCTCGATGTTCGGCTCGCTCGGCGGTCCCCGTTTGCTGCTGCGCCGCCTTCGCGAAGTTATGGCGGAGCCGGTCAGCCCACAGGCACGACTCGACAAGATCGTGGTCCATATTGCCGCCAATATGGTCGCCGAGGTCTGCTCGGTTTATGTGCTGCGTGCTGATGGCCGCCTCGAGCTCTACGCCACCGAAGGCCTGAACCGCGAGGCGGTTCACTTGACCACTTTACGCACCGGCGAGGGTCTCGTAGGTCTTATCGCCGAGACGGCTGAGCCATTGGCGCTCGCCGATGCGCAATTGCATCCAGCCTTCATGTACCGGCCGGAGACCGGCGAAGAGATCTACTCTTCGTTTCTTGGCGTGCCGATTTTGCGCGGCGGCAACACGCTCGGCGTGCTGGTCGTGCAGAACCAGGCCCGCCGGACCTATCCAGAGGAAGAGATCGAAGCGCTTCAGACGACGGCGATGTTGCTCGCCGAGATGATCGCCTCGGGTGAGCTGCAGTCTCTCGCGTCGCCCGGCCGGGACATCGCCTTGCGGCGGCCGCTCGCCCTCAAGGGCACGCCTATCGCCGATGGCGTCGGCCTTGGTCATGTCGTGTTGCATGAACCGCGCATCGTGATCAAGCAGATCGTCGCCGAGGACCTCAAGCGGGAAATGGAGCGGCTCGATATCGCGATCGAAGCCTTGCGGCAATCGCTCGACCTTCTGATCGACGGAGGTGACGTCGGGCCTGGCGAGCATCGTGAGGTGCTCGAGACTTTTCGCCTTTTTGCGCATGATCGTGGCTGGCTTCGCCGGCTGCGCGAGGCGGTCTCGACCGGCCTCACCGCCGAGGCGGCGGTCGAGCGCGTGCAGAACGACACGCGTGCCAAATTGCAGCGCCAGACCGAACCCTATATCCGCGAGCGGCTACATGATCTTGATGACCTCGCCAATCGCCTCCTGCATCAGCTCACCGGCCAGGATTTTGTCGAGCGGCATGAGGAATTGCCGAATCATGCGATCATCATTGCGCGCACCATGGGACCAGCGGCCCTGCTTGAATATGACCGCACCAAGGTCCGTGCCCTGGTGCTCGAGGAATCCAGCGCCTTGAGCCATGTTGCGATCGTCGCCCGCGCACTTGGCATTGCGGCTGTCGGAGATGTCGCCAATATCGTCGATCTCGTCGAGCAGGGAGATGCGGTCATCGTCGATGGCCTGACCGGCGATGTTCATCTGCGCCCCTCACCCGACGTCGAGCATTCCTATGCCGAGAAGGCCCGTCTCAGAGCCCGCAAACAGGCCCAATACCACAAACTCCGTGATGTCCCGTCCGTCACCAAGGATGGGGTTGCGATCGATCTCCATATGAATGCCGGCATGGTGGTCGACCTCGCGCATGTCACCGAGACCGGCGCTCAATCGGTCGGGCTGTTTCGCACCGAAATCCAGTTCATGCTGGCCTCGCGCCTGCCGAAGACAAGCGAGCAGGAGGCGCTTTATCGGACGGCGCTCGATTCGGTCGAAGGCAAGCCCATCACGTTCCGCACCCTCGATATCGGCTCGGACAAGGTCCTGCCCTATATGGCCAAAGTCGAAGAGGAAAACCCGGCGCTCGGCTGGCGGGCGATCCGCATCGGATTGGACCGCCCCGGTCTGTTGCGCTCGCAGTTGCGGGCCCTTCTGCGGGCCGGCTCCGGCCGCACCCTGCGGATCCTGTTTCCAATGGTTTCGATGATGGAAGAATTCGAGGCGGCCAAGGCTTTAGTCGAGAATGAGCTCGCCCATATCGAGCTCCACGGCGGCATACCGCCCTCAGAACTCAAGCTCGGCATCATGATCGAAGTTCCCTCCATGCTCTGGCAACTTGAGGAGGCCTGCGCGAAGGCCGATTTCCTCTCAGTCGGATCAAACGATCTCGTCCAATATCTTTATGCCGCCGACAGGGAAAACAAGCGGGTCGCCGGTCGCTTCGATGTGCTGTCGAACCCGATCCTCAAGGCCTTGCAGTTCGTTGTTCGACATGCGCAAAAAGCCGGCACGCCCTTGACCTTGTGCGGCGAGATCGGTGGCAAGCCGCTCGAAGCCTTGGCGCTCTTGGCGATTGGCTATCGCAGCCTTTCGATGGCGCCGACCGCGATCGGACCGGTCAAGGCCATGATTCTCGCAACCAATCTAAGAGAAGCGGAAGCCTTCGTTGCCTCGCTCCTCGAAGAGACCGAGGGTGGCCATTCGCTGCGCGACAAATTGCGCAAATTCGCCAAGGCGCAAGGCATTCCGGTGTGAAGCCGGCTGGCTGGAGCGTTTCAATCCTTGTCCTTGCCCCGCCGCGCCCAGGGGGCCTTCTCAAGGCTTTCAGTGAGATAGTCGAGAAATGCCGAGACGCGGGCAGGCCTGAGCACGCCGGGCGGCGTCACCAGATTCAGGGCGATCTCGGCAATCCGCCAATCGGGCAGAACCTCGACCAGATGTCCAGCCGCCAAATCAGCGAAGACCATGAATTCCGGCTGCAGCGCCAAGCCCTGCCCTGCCAGCAGAGCGGGCTCCAGGACTTCAGCGTTATTGACCTTGAGGCGGCCGCGCACTGAGACTGCGTATTCCCCGTGCGCGTCATTCCTGAAACGCCAGAGCTCGGGCGATGCGAGATTGGTGTAAATCAGGCAGACATGCTGATCGAGATCGCGCGGATGTTTTGGGACGCCGTGGCGGGCGAGATAGGCCGGCGATGCGACGAGCGGGCGGCGCACCCGGCAGAGCCGCCGCGCGCGCAACGAGGAATCTTCCAGCGTCGCAATCCGCAGCGCGAGATCAAAACCGCCCCCGACTAGATCGACGATCTCGTCGCTGAGGCTCAGCTCGATATCGACCTCGGGATAAAGGGTGAGAAAGGCCGGTAGCAGCGGCGCGAGATAGAGGACGCCGAAGGACATCGGCGCGGCAGCCCGCACGAGACCGCGCGGAAGGATCGCCTGGGCCGCTGCCTCCGCCTCCGCCGCTTCGCCTTCGGCAAGAAGGCGCATCGCGCGCTCGCGCGCCAGCCGGCCGCTGTCCGTGAGCGAAAGCTGCCGCGAGGTCCGATGCAGCAGCTTGGTGCCGAGCCGCTTCTCCAGCCGGTCGATCGCCTTGGAGACGGTTGGCTGTGACAGGCCAAGCCTGTCCGCCGCGCGGGCGAAAGAACCGGTTTCGACAACGCGGGCGAAAATCGCCCAGGCTTCAAGGTCGGGGAGCCGCGGCATGAAAATCCCGGAAAGAATGATATTCCATAATTTCGATGAGTATAAGCTGGCGGGCGGCTGAATCTCATCCCATCTCAACGCTGCACTCATGGATGGAGTTGTTAGGATGATCGAAGTCAGGCCTCTCGCGACGCTCGGCAGCGCCGATCACGGCTGGCTGCAAGCCAAACACCATTTTTCCTTCGCCAACTATTATGACCCCGAGCGGATGGGCTGGGGCGCGCTGCGGGTCTGGAATGACGACACCATCGCGCCACGCACCGGTTTTGCGCCGCACGCCCATCAGCACATGGAGATCATCACCTATATCCGTAAAGGGGCGATCACCCATGAGGACAGCCTTGGCAATCGCGGCCGCACCGAAGCCGGCGACGTCCAGATCATGTCGGCCGGCACCGGCATTCGCCATAGCGAATATAATTACGAGCCGGAGACGACCCAGCTCTTCCAGATTTGGATCGAGCCATCACAAACCGGCAGTGCGCCGCGCTGGGGTGCGAGGCCGTTTCCGAAGGGGCAGCGAGCCGGCCGGTTCGTCACCCTGGCCTCCGGTTTACCGGAAGACCGCGATGCGCTGCCGCTGCGCGCGCCGGCCCGCGTTCTCGGAGCAACCCTGAAGGCGGGTGAAAGCTGCGACACCACGCTCGGCGCCGATCGCCTCGCCTATCTCGTGCCCGCGACCGGTGCCGTGGAAATCGAAGGCGCGACTGTCAAGGCCCGCGACGGCGCGGCGATCCGCGACACGGAGACCCTGACGGTCAAGGCCCTGGAGGATTCGGAAATCGTTCTGGTTGACGTCAGCAGGATATGACTCGCTTCCCCAACATCTCCGGGCCCAATGGGGTGGGATGTTGGGGCAGTCGAATGGTGCGCGGCGGCAGAAAAACGTAGTTTGGCCCAAGGGGGGCTAGAGGGCCATTCCGCACGCCACGCCCCACCATAAAAGAAGAGAGGTCATGAAAAATCATGACCCAAACAGAAAAATTTGGCGCGCCAGCTTTCCATGCTTGGAGAGCGTGAAAGCGCAGCCTTTCGTCTCGACGGAGTCTTTCAATCGGAGCAAGCGATCCTAGAATGGGGCTTCAATCAACGCTGTCACCGCAAGTGACTTTATAGGCACCGGGCGTCGCTTCGTTGGTAGAGGCAGGATCGTCCGTATCGGGCGCGAAGCTCTTGGAGGCGCCGAGCCCATGCGCCTTGCACCAGGCATCCGCCACAATGACGCCGCATTGCGAACCTGCCTTGAGACATTCCTCAAAGCCATAGCCATCATTCGATGGGATGATCAAAGTCCGGCTCCCACCCGCTTTTGATGGAAGGACGACGGCGGCGGCGGCCGAAATGCCTCCTAGGAGAAAGAGGATGGAGCGAAACAACTTTCGCCGGTCGCTGGCGGCAGGCGTCAAAGACTGGAACATGGAAAACTCAATGAGCGAAAACTCGACTTATATGATCCCAATTGCTTGAAGATTGTGTTAACCGAATGGCGGTGGCAAGAAATGGAATCGCAAAAGTTCAAGCTTGACCAATCCGCCGTTCGGCGGATAGTAAATGCCATGACGCAATCTTCCGGCCCTTGCTGTATTGTTCCGATCATTATTGGCTAAACTTGCTTCTGGCTGGAGCCGCCGCGTCCTCTCTTCCCAAGAGTTCGTCCGAAAAGCCCCAGGCCAGAGAGGCCATGAGGGAAATACATGCCGTTGCGGCTCTATAATACGCTGACCCGAAGCAAAGAGGATTTTGCACCGCTCGATCCAGCGCATGTGCGCCTCTACGCCTGCGGACCGACCGTCTATGACCATCTCCATATCGGCAATGGACGGATGCTCATCGTCTTCGATCTGTTGTTCCGACTGCTGCGTGATCTCTATGGCGCGGAGCACGTCGCTTACGTCCGGAATATCACCGACGTCGATGACAAGATCAATGCACGGGCCGCCGAGCGGCGGATACCGATCCGCGAACTGACCGATGAGATGACGGAGATTTTCCACGCCGATGCGCAGGCGCTCGGTTGCCTGCCGCCCACCGTCGAGCCACGCGCGACCGACCACATCGCCCAAATGGTCGTGCTGATCGAAAAGCTCATCGCCAATCGTCACGCCTATGTGGCGGAAGGCCATGTGCTGTTCGATGTGCCTTCCATGCCGGCCTATGGCCGGCTTTCGAAGCGCCCGCTCGATGAGATGATCGCCGGGGCCAGGGTCGAGGTCGCCCCTTACAAACGCTCCCCCATGGATTTCGTCTTATGGAAACCGTCAAAGCCGGACGAGCCTGGCTGGGAGAGCCCCTGGGGGCGCGGGCGCCCCGGCTGGCATATCGAATGCTCGGCGATGAGCTCAAAATATCTTGGCGAGATGTTCGATATTCATGGCGGCGGCATCGATCTCGTCTTTCCCCATCATGAAAATGAGATCGCGCAAAGCTGCTCGGCCTTTGGCCATGACGTCATGGCCAATTACTGGATCCACAACGGACATCTGCAGGTCGAAGGCGAGAAGATGTCGAAAAGCCTCGGCAATTTCGTGACGATCCATGAGCTGTTGCATACCACCAAATTTGGCGGCCGTTCGTGGCCGGGCGAGGTGCTGCGGCTTGCGATTATGAAAACCCATTACCGCCAGCCGCTGGATTTTACCGTCAAGGCACTGGAGGATGCAGAGAAAATGCTCGGCCGCTGGCGCAATCGACTGCGTTTTAACGCGGCTATTGCTGTTAACTGCCCCTCGTCCGACGAGATATTTATCGAGGCATTGAGCGATGATTTGAATACGCCGGCAGCCCTGTCCCGCATTCATGAATTGTTGAACGCCGACACTGCCGCCGAAGAAACGGGCCAAGCCAATCAGGCGGCGGGCGCCAAGGCCATGGAACTTCTCGGTCTTGATCCATTTGCCAAGAAGAAACTCGCTTTGAGTCAAACCGAAATTGAAAATTACATCAAAGAGCGCCTTAACGCGAGAGCAGCCCGGAATTGGGCCGAGGCCGACCGCATTCGCAAAGAGCTCGACGATATGGGCATTCTTCTCAAGGACAATAAGGATGGCACCACAAGCTGGGAGCCAAAGCCATGAGCGCCAGCGCCTTTCCGCAACCCGCGCTTCGGCCCTATCTTTCGTCCGACTTGGCCTCGCTCTACGAAATCCGTCTGGCTGCCATCGACGAATTGACGGTCGAGGATTATGACGAGGCGCAGCGCGAAGCCTGGCTCTCGCGCTGCGCGGATGAAGAAGCTTTGGGGCAAACGCTCGAAAGGGAGCTAACCCTGATTGCCCTCATCGAAGGCAGCCCGGTCGGCTTCATCTCGCTCAAAAACGGACAGTTGATCGATCAGCTTTATGTCGAACCCGCCGTTGCCCGCCGAGGCGTGGCGAGCGCGCTGCTCGACGCGATTGAAAAACTCTCCGCCGCACGCGGAGCGGCGGCGCTCCTCGTGGATGCGAGCGATACGGCGAAACCCTTCTTTGATGCGCGCGGCTTTAGCGCCGTGCATCGCAATACGATTGAGATCGATGGAATCTGGCTCGGCAACACGCATATGAGCAAGACCCTTCCGCCAATCTCCCTGCCGGTTGCAAAGCCATGAGCCGCGAGAAACTCAGCTTATTCGACACGACCTTGCGCGATGGGGCGCAAATGGCGGATGTCGATTTTTCGCTCGCCGACAAGCGCCAGATCGCCGCGCTGCTCGACAGCCTCGGACTCGATTATATCGAAGGCGGCTATCCGGGTGCCAATCCGCTCGATACGGAGTTTTTTGCCGACCGGCCGAAGCTCCGGAACGCCCGTTTCACCGCTTTCGGTATGACGAAGCGAGCTGGCCGTTCAATCGAGAACGATCCGGGTGTCGCGGCCCTTCTCAAAGCCAAGGCCGATGCCATCACCTTCGTCGGCAAGAGCTGGGACTATCAGGTCGAAGTCGCGCTCGGCTGCACGCTCGAGGAGAATCTCGAAAACATCCGCCAGTCGATCGCCGCCGCACGCGCCAAGGACTATGAGGCGATCCTCGATTGCGAGCATTTCTTCGACGGCTACAAGGCCAACCCCTCTTATGCGCTGAAATGCGCGGCGGCCGCCTTCGCCTCCGGCGCCCACTATATCGTGCTCTGCGACACCAATGGCGGCACGCTGCCTGGCGAGATCGCGCGCATCGTCGAAGCCGTCGCCAGGGAAATCCCCGGCTCGCATCTCGGCATTCACGCGCATGACGACACCGGTAATGCGGTCGCCAATTCGCTCGCCGCTGTGGCGGCTGGCGCCCGTCATATTCAGGGCACGCTGAACGGGCTTGGCGAGCGCTGCGGCAACGCCAATCTCGTCTCGCTCATTCCGACGCTCCTGCTGAAACGCGACTTCGCCGAGCGCTTCGAGATCGGCGTGAGTCTTGATACGCTGACAAGCCTCACCAAGGTCAGCCATACGCTCGATGAACTCTTGAACCGCGCGCCAAACCGCCATGCGCCCTACGTCGGCGCCTCGGCCTTCGCCACCAAGGCCGGCATCCATGCGTCGGCGGTGATGAAAGACCCAAGAACTTACGAGCATGTCGCGCCGGAATCCGTCGGCAACAAGCGCCGGCTACTGGTTTCGGACCAGGCCGGAAAATCCAATATTCTGGCCGAGCTGGAGCGGATCGGCGTGCGGCTTGATAAAGAGGATTCACGTCTCAGCCGGCTGCTCGCGGAGGTCAAGGAAAAGGAGGCGCTCGGCTATGCCTATGAGGGGGCGGATGCCTCCTTTGCTCTTTTGGCGCGCCGGATTCTCGGCGAAGTGCCGGATTACTTCGAGGTCGAGCATTTTCGCGTCAATGTCGAACGCCGCCACAATGCGCAGGGCGACCTCGTCTCTGTGTCGGAGGCGATCGTCAAGGTCATCATCGATGGCGAGAGCCTGATCTCGGCGGCCGAGGGCGACGGGCCGGTCAATGCGCTTGATCTCGCGCTTCGCAAGGATCTCGGCAAATATCAGCGCTTCATCGACGATCTCGAACTCGTCGATTTTCGGGTCCGCATCTTTCAGGGCGGCACGGACGCCGTCACCCGCGTGCTGATCGAATTTCGCGACGGGACCGGCGAGAGCTGGTCGACGGTCGGCGTCTCCGCCAATATCATCGATGCCTCATTCCAGGCCTTGACCGACGCGATCACCTATAAGCTTCTGAAGTCCGGCGCGGGATGACGTGCTTCGGCGGCAAGGCCTCGATCGTCGAGTTTGTAACCCTTACCGTCATTGCGCAGGTGTCTGCGCCGTGACTTTGTGCTCCATGCACCCCACATAGGTAGCAGATCTTCATGGTAACTTGCCATGTGGGAGCGACCACGCACATAGCGTATATGCGTAAGCTCACTGCCACCATTGTGTGATAATGGAAGCGAGGCATATCGAAATGACCGCTCCTACCGGGCCTATCGATTATCGGTCACGAAAGCATCTTTGGATAGAT
>DATJTB010000023.1:0-10823 GCA_035503795.1 Methylocella sp. | reverse complement strand
CCGCGAAACGCTCGCCAGCGACACCACGGAAGTAACATTCCCCCGAAATCGCGCCATAGAGAGCCGTATTGCCGATGATGATCGACTTCTCCGGCGTGATTTCTGACTCCGCCGGCGGATAGATCACGATCTTTCCGCCCGAGAGGCCCTTGCCGACGTAGTCGTTTGCCTGACCTTCTAGCTCGAGGGTGATGCCGGCGGCGAGCCAGGCGCCAAAGCTCTGGCCTGCTGTTCCTTTGGCCTTGATGTGAATCGTGTCCTCGGCAAGTCCAGCGTGACCGTGCCGGCGGGCGATGACGCCTGAAAGCATGGCCCCGGTGGTGCGGTCGGTGTTGTGGATCTCCGTCTCGATCACCGTTTTTTTGCCGGTCTCGATCGAATCCTTTGCCGCTGCGATGAGCTTGCGATCAAGGGCTTTGTCAAGCCCATGGTCCTGCCGTGTGGCGTTGAAGATCGCCTCGTGCGGTATCGCGACCGGCTTGTGGAAGAGGCGCGAGAAATCAAGGCCGTGCGCCTTCCAATGATTGATCGCTTGGAGCTTGTCGAGCATCTGCATCTGGCCGATCATCTCATTGAAGCGGCGATAGCCCATGAGCGCCATCAATTCGCGCACCTCTTCAGCGACGAAGAAGAAGAAATTGATGACATGTTCCGGCTGACCGGTGAAGCGCTTGCGCAAGACGGGGTCTTGCGTCGCGATCCCAACCGGGCAGGTGTTGAGATGGCATTTGCGCATCATGATGCAGCCGGAGGCAATCAGGGGGGCCGTGGCAAAACCGAATTCGTCCGCGCCCAAAAGCGCACCAATCACGACATCGCGGCCGGTTCGCAGACCGCCGTCGACCTGCACTGCGATCCGCGAGCGCAGCCGGTTCAGGACGAGCGTTTGCTGCGTCTCGGCGAGGCCGATTTCCCAAGGGATGCCAGCGTGCTTGATCGAGGTCAGCGGTGAAGCGCCTGTGCCACCTTCGAAACCCGAAATGGTGACATGGTCGGCGCGGCCCTTGGATACACCGGCCGCGACCGTGCCAACCCCCACTTCGGAGACGAGCTTGACCGAGACATCCGCCTCCGGATTGACGTTCTTCAAATCAAAGATGAGCTGAGCCAGATCCTCGATCGAATAGATATCATGGTGCGGGGGCGGCGAGATGAGCCCTACCCCTTGCGTCGAATGGCGCACCTTGGCGATGACCGCATCAACCTTGTGGCCCGGCAATTGGCCGCCTTCGCCGGGCTTCGCGCCCTGTGCCATCTTGATTTGCATCATGTCCGAGTTGACGAGATATTCGGCCGTCGCGCCAAACCGGCCGGACGCCACCTGCTTGATCGCCGAGCGCATCGAATCGCCATTCGGCAGAGGCTTGAAGCGGTCGGACTCTTCGCCGCCTTCGCCGGTGTTCGATTTGCCGCCGATGCGGTTCATGGCAATCGCCAGGGTCGTGTGCGCTTCCCGGGAGATCGAGCCGAAGGACATCGCCCCGGTCGAGAAGCGCCGCACGATCTCCTGCGCCGGTTCGACTTCGGCAAGCGGCACCGGCTGGCGGCCGTCTTCCTCCGCATCCTTGATCCGGAAAAGGCTGCGAATCGTCAAGGGCCGGTCCGTCTCCTCATTGAGCAGGGCCGCATAAGCCCGGTATTTCACGGGATCATTGCCACGCACGGCATGCTGCAGAAGGGCAACCGATTGCGGAGACCAGCTATGCGTCTCGCCGCGCAGACGAAAGGCATAATCGCCGCCGACATCAAGCGCATTGCTGTAGATTGGCGCATTGCCGAATGCCAGCGCGTGACGGCGCACAGTCTCCTCGGCGATCTCGGCGAGCCCGGCGCCGCCGATCCGAGTCTCCGTGCCGGTGAAATAGCGCTCGACGAAATCCTCGGACAATCCGACGGCGTCGAAGATCTGCGCGCCGCAATAGGATTGATAGGTCGAAATTCCCATTTTCGACATGACTTTGAGAAGGCCCTTATCGATCGATTTGATGTAGCGCTTGCACGCCTCATACGCGTCGATCTCATCGGGGAAGTCTTTCGCCATGGCGGCAAGTGTCTCAAAGGCGAGATAGGGGTTGATCGCCTCGGCGCCATAGCCCGCAAGCAAAGCGAAATGATGCACCTCGCGCGCATCGCCCGTCTCAACCACGAGGCCGACCGAGGTGCGAAGCCCCTTGCGAATCAGATGATGATGCACGGCCGCCGTCGCGAGCAGTGCCGGGATGGGGATCCGGTCCGGCCCGAGCATGCGGTCGGAGAGGATGATGATATTGAAACCGCTTGTTACGGCATGTTCGGCCCGCTCGCAAAGGCGATGCAAGGCGTCGCCCATGCCAGTCGCGCCATTCGTCGCCGAATAGGTGATGTCGAGCGTCTTGGTATCGAAGACCTCCTCGAAATGGGCGATCGAGCGGATTTTCTCGAGGTCCCCATTCGTGAGAATGGGCTGACGGACCTCAAGCCTCTTTCGCTTCGCATTGCCTTCATGGTCGAGGATATTGGGGCGAGGGCCGATGAAGGAGACGAGGCTCATCACCAATTCCTCGCGGATCGGATCAATCGGCGGGTTGGTCACCTGGGCGAAATGCTGCTTGAAATAAGTGTAAAGGAGCTTTGGCTGCGTCGAAAGAGCCGAGATCGGCGTGTCCGTGCCCATCGAGCCAACCGCTTCCTGCCCGGTGACGGCCATGGGCGGCAGGAGCAGCGAGAGATCCTCCTGGGTGTAGCCAAAGGCCTGCTGGCGGTCGAGGAGTGAGACATCGCCGCGCGGGGCGCGCGGTTGGACCGCCAGATCCATATCCTCGAGCACGATCTGGGTGCGCTTCACCCACTCGGCGTAAGGGTGCGACGCCGCCAGCGTGTGCTTGATCTCGTCGTCCGAAATAATCCGGCCCTGTTCGAGATCGACGAGCAGCATCCGGCCCGGCTGCAGGCGCCATTTGGTGATGATCCGCTCTTCGGCAATCGGCAGAACGCCGGCTTCCGAGGCAAGCACCACGAGCCCATCGCTGGTGACGATATAGCGGGCGGGGCGCAGGCCATTGCGGTCGAGCGTCGCACCGATCTGGCGACCGTCGGTGAAAGCGACCGCTGCCGGACCATCCCAAGGCTCCATCATGGCGGCGTGGTATTCATAAAAGGCGCGACAGGCGGAATCCATCAAAGGATTGCCGGTCCAGGCTTCGGGGATCAGCATCATCATCGCATGGACGAGCGAATAGCCGCCCTCGAAGAGGAATTCGAGCGCATTGTCAAAGCAGGCCGTGTCCGATTGGCCTTCATAGGAAATCGGCCATAGCTTGGCGATGTCCTTGCCGAACAGATCCGAAGCGACCGAGGCTTGCCGTGCCGCCATCCAGTTGAGATTGCCGCGCAGCGTGTTGATCTCGCCATTATGGGCGACATAGCGATAGGGATGGGCGCGCGACCAGGTTGGAAACGTATTGGTCGAAAAGCGCTGATGCACCAGTGAAAGCGCCGACTCGAACGATGGATCGGCGAGATCCTTGAAATAGACACCAAGCTTGGTGGCGAGCAGAAGGCCCTTCAAGACCAATGTGCGCGAGGAGAAGGATACAGGATAGAAACCCGCCGTCCGCGGGTCGGCTAGCTGGTAGACGGAATTGGAAATCGTCTTGCGCAAGACGTAGAGGCGGAGATGGAAATCCGTCTCGGGGCCGCCGGGCGTGCCGCGCCCAATAAAAGCCTGGCGGATGACGGGCTCGCTCGGCTTGACACTCTCGCCAAGAACGGAAGAGTCGACCGGCACATCGCGCCAGCCGAGGAAAACCAAGCCTTCCGAAGCCGTGGCATTCTCGATGATCTCTTGCGTGATCTGGCGGCCTTGCGCATCCCGGGGCAGGAAAAAAACGCCGACCGCATAGTCTCCCGGCGGCGGCAGAGCGATGCCGAGCCGAGCCGCTTCCCTGGCAAAGAAGCCATGCGGGATTTGCACCAGCATGCCGCAGCCGTCACCCGCTTCCGGATCAGCCCCCACCGCACCCCGGTGGTCGAGGTTGCGCAGGATCTCAAGGCCCATGCGGATGATGTCATGCGATTTGCGATTGTGCATGTCGGCGACGAAGCCGACGCCGCAGGAGTCATGTTCCTGAGCCGGTGAATAAAGGCCTTGCACTTCGGGCAGGCCGGGATCACAACGGGGGGCACCGGACAAGACCGGATCGGACATCCCTCAATCCTCCACCTATGGGGCGCTGTTCTCAGGATGGGGTCCAGCTCTCAAGCTCCGGGATGCGATGCCCTTAGCAAGAACTTAGCTGGATATCCAAGGCAAGAACCAAGCCATGCAAGCCATTTCAGCGGGACGGCGGAATCCTCCGCCGTCCCGCTGATGATGTTAATTTCATTTGCGTCAATTCCGGTCAGGCGGCAGGCGATTTGTGTGATGTCCCCGCCTTAATTGGTCAGCAACGCTGTCCTAAGCCGGTAAGATTGCAGATTTCAGGCATTTTCACAAGCTTTGATCTTAGTAGACAGGGCCCAGTTTGAAATCAGGCCAACTCGAGGCGCGAGCGTGAGGACCGTCGTCCTATCTTGCCATGGAAATTGAGACCGTCCTAGGCCAGAACGATCGTCCAAGTCGCGCGTAGGTGTCGGCATTACGCTTGCGGCCGCTGTCGTTGACGTTGTGAGATTTTCGGAGCCGATCTTACAAAAACGTTTCACGTGAAACGTTTTTGTAAGGATTTCCGTTCGAATCGGACAAATTCCGGGTCGTATCCGACTCGCGATGGACTCCAAGATCGGTGAAGCCGCCCGCCGCCATGGCCGACTCAGGCGCCGTTGGGACCCGCCGTCCTATAGCCGGCCAGGACTTTGTTGTCGGCAAGCCAAGCCTGCCAGTCCCTGACCGTGCCATTGAACGCATTGCGGTCGACATAGCCGCGAATGCCGGGAACATGCCCCTCGGCGGTATGCTGCCAGAAATGCCAACGACGGTTGGCATATTTGAGCGAGGGATGGCATTTCACGCTGCGCACCCAGACCGGATAGTCGTTAAATTCGCCTTGCATGACATCGCGATGGAAATCGATTGATGTATAGATCACCGGTTTCTTACCATAGGCGCGTTCCATCGCCGCCAGCATGATCTTCATCTGGGCGAGGGCGATTTCGCGGGGAATGGTTTTGGGGCAGGTTCTCGACTGACCGTTCCATTCGACGTCGAGCACCGGCGGCAGGGCCTCCGGATCGTTCGGCACATGAGCGGTGAACCACGCCGCCTGCTCATCCATGGGCCGGCACCAATAGGCGAAATGGTAGGCGCCGCGCGGCACGCCGGCAGCCTTGGCCGCCGCCCAATTCTGCTCGAACTTCTCGTCCACCCGGTCGCCGCCCTCGGTGGCCTTGATCCAGGCGAAGCGGACGCCGGAAGCGCGCACGCTGTTCCAATCGATGTCCCCCTGATAGCGGGAGACATCAATGCCCCCGACCTCGTAATCCGAGGCAAGCGGGAAAATGGCATCGCCCGTTATGCCGCCCGCGCAGCCGCCGACGAGCAGGGCGAGGCCTAGCCAAGAAATAGGGCCAAAAAGGAAAAGCCAACGGGAATGATCACGCATCGCCACGAACCATAATGGAAGAGGCTCAAAATAAAATTGAATTCGTAATATGTCGTTAAAAGGTCAGAAATGTGGCGATCCCTCGGCGGGCTTAAAGATCAGATCCACTCATTGCGCTCCTGATTGCGCTCCGTGGTTTTTGGACCTCCCGCCGGCCGGAGGGGTTGACCTCGCCCGCAGCAACCATCGGAGCAAAGTTTTGTGTTTTTTCTTACCGCTTTTCACTGACCTCTCTTTTTCATCCTGCGGCGCGAGGCTAAAAGCAATTCGTCTTCGCCCCGGCCCGCTTCAGAGTCGGGCGTGCCTGCCCCTTCGTCCGCAAATTCGTGAAAGGCTACAATGCTTTCAAGATTCGTCGCCTTCACATCGCTTGGCCGCCGGGCGTTGCCCAATCAATATGATGTCTTTGCTTTTGCGCTCATCTTTAGCGGGTTCATCGCTATCACCCATGTTTCGAGCCGGTTGAACCTGCCATTGGCGGCGCCTGAATCGACAGCCATTTCACTCGACTACAAATTTCTACCCTATTACGCCTTGCGCACGGCTTTGCGCATGTTTGCCGCCATTGCCGCCTCGCTTGTCTTCACGTTCGTCTATGCGACGCTGGCCGCCAAAAGCCGGAGAGTGGGCCTTCTGCTCATTCCCCTGCTCGATGTCCTGCAGTCGGTGCCGATTCTCGGCTTCTTGTCCTTCACCGTGACGTTCTTCCTCGGGCTTTTTCCGGGCTCGATCCTCGGAGCCGAGTGCGCCGCGGTCTTCGCAATCTTCACCTCTCAGGCCTGGAACATGGCCTTCTCCTTCTACCAATCCTTGCGCAGCGTGCCGCGCGACCTTCTCGAAGTGGCGTCTGGATTTGGCCTTTCCGGCTGGCAGAAATTCTGGCAGCTCGAAACCCCATTTGCGATGCCAAGCCTCATCTGGAACATGATGATGTCCATGTCGGGCGGCTGGTTTTTCGTCGTTGCCTCGGAGGCGATCGCGGTCGGCGACACGACGATCAAGCTGCCGGGCATCGGTTCCTATCTTGCAGTCGCCATCGAGGAAAAGCGCATTGATGCGGTGTTCGCGGCCATCCTCACCATGCTGGCCGTCATCCTCACCTATGATCAGTTGCTGTTTCGGCCCTTGGTCGCTTTCGCCACCCGCTTCCGGGTCGAGCTCTCCGCCGGGCAGGTCCAGGAGAGATCCTTCGTCGCGCAACTCTTCATGCGGACCCGTTTTCTGCGCTTTCTCATGCGAGGCCCCGTCGAAATCTTCCAGGCCGCGGCCCTGTGGCGCCTGGAATGGCGGCTGAACCCGGCCGCCTTTCTGCCGAAGAGCGCGAGGCTCAGTCAGGCGATCGATCTTTTGTGGATTTTGTTCGTGATCGGCGGAACGATAGCGGCCGGCTGGCTGACCGTCGACTATATCCACCAGTCCTTAAGTCTCGCCGATGTCTGGCAAAGCGTGCTCTACACGCTCATCACCATGCTACGGGTGATCCTCTTGATGGCGCTTGCGACCCTGGTCTGGGTGCCGGCTGGAGTCTGGATCGGCTTGCGCCCACGGCTGGCCGAGAAAGTACAGCCCCTTGCCCAGTTTCTGGCGGCCTTTCCGGCCAATGTGACTTTTCCGGTCGTCGTCGTTCTTATCGTGAGATTTTCATTGAGTCCCGATATATGGCTAAGCTTCCTGATCATCCTCGGGACCCAATGGTATATTCTCTTCAACGTGATTGCCGGCGCTTCCGCCTTTCCCAATGATCTCAAGGAAATGGTCGCCAATTTCCGGATCCGGGGTTTTACCTGGTGGAAGAATGTCATCATCCCCGCGATCTTCCCTTACTATGTGACGGGCGCCCTGACCGCCTCGGGTGGCTCCTGGAATGCGGCGATTGTCGCCGAATATGTCAAATGGGGCAACGAGACGGTCGCCGCGCATGGCATCGGCGCCTATATTGCCGAAGCAACGGCGGCGGGCGATTTTCCGCGGATCGTCCTCGGCGTTGCCATGATGTCGATCTTCGTAATTCTGTTCAACCGGCTGTTCTGGCGTCCGCTTTATGGCCTCGCTGAGCGCCGCCTGCGGCTCGACTGAGGTGATTGATGAACGAAACAACAGCCCGTCCTTTGCTCGCCGCGCGCTCCCCCCTCCTCGAGGTCGAGCATGTCGCGCAGCGCTATCAGACCGGCTCCGGCGAGCTCGGTCCGGCCGTCCTCGACGATGTGTCGCTCAGTTTGAATGAAAACGAGATCGTCGGCCTTTTGGGCCGCTCGGGAAGCGGCAAATCCACGCTACTGCGCATCGTCTCTGGACTTGTCCCGCCTTCAGGCGGAAGGATCCGCTTTCAGGGCGAAGCCGTGGATGGACCGGTCGACGGCGTCGCCATGGTGTTCCAGAGTTTTGCGCTTTTCCCCTGGCTCACGGTGCTCGCCAATGTGGAGTTGGGACTTCGGGCCAAGCAGGTCGGCAAGGAGGAAGCCCGAAGGCGCGCGCTGAAAGCGATCGACCTCATCGGTCTCGACGGCTTCGAATCCGCCTTTCCGAAGGAGCTTTCGGGCGGCATGCGGCAGCGCGTCGGCTTTGCCCGGGCGCTCGTCGTCCATCCCAATATACTCCTCATGGACGAGCCCTTCTCTGCACTCGACGTGTTGACGGCCGAGACGCTGCGCACCGACCTGCTCGATCTCTGGGTCGAAGGCCGCATGCCGATCAAGAGCATTCTCATGGTCACGCACAACATCGAAGAGGCCGTGCTGATGTGTGACCGGATCATCGTGCTGGCCAGCAACCCGGGCCGCATTTCGGCCGAAATCCAGGTCAAGCTGCACCATCCGCGCAACCGGCTCGATCCAGAATTCCGTCAGCTTGTCGACAAGATCTATGCCCTGATGACCAAACGCCCGGCCTCGGTGCCTGGGCGCGAGGGGGCCTTCGCCGGTCTGGGCTTCGGCATGGCACTGCCGCTCGTCTCGACCAATACGCTTGCCGGCATGATGGAAGAGATCGCCGCCGAACCCTATTTGGGCCGCGCCGACCTTCCGACGCTCGCCGACAGCCTGCAAATGGAGGTCGACGAGCTTTTTCCGGTCGCTGAAACGCTGCAATTGCTGCGTTTTGCCGAGATCGAGGAAGGCCACATCAAGCTCACCCAAGCCGGCCAGCGCTTCGCCGATGCGGACGTCGATATCCGCAAGAAATTGTTCGGCGATCACCTGCTTGCCTATGTTCCGCTCGCGGCGCGTATCAGGCTGGTGCTTGATGAACGCTCCGCCCATACCGCCCGCGCCGTCCGCTTCCTCGAAGAGCTCGAAGACTACATGTCCGAGGACTATGCCGACACCACAATGAAGAGCGTGGTCAATTGGGGCCGCTATGGCGAGCTCTTCGCCTATGACGAGACCACCGAGACCTTCAGCCTGGAAAATCCGCAATGAATTCGAGGGGGGATCCGTCTTTCGCGCCTTCAACGGCGCCGTGCGCGACACCGTCCTCGCGCCGCCCATGACAAAGGTGACGATCGCTTGCGACGTCAATCATCCGGGCTAGTGGGCCTTCCACTGCCACCTGCTCTATCACATGCACGCCGGCATGTTGCAGACCTTGCGCTATGTCCGAAAGAAGCCCAGCAAATGGCCATGCTGGCCTAGATCACGATGATTTTGGATCGAATCGATCCAAAATCATGAAACGTGATCGATTCTTGTACCTTAGAACGGGATGCGAGCGCAAAACCGCTTCACACTTTTGCTCATCCCGCTCTGGCGGCATAGCCTTGCGTGCGACCCTTCTTTCACGCTAAGAAGTGGGTAGAGGAGTGTAGCTCAATTTGGTTAGAGCACCGGTCTCCAAAACCGGGGGTTGGGGGTTCGAGTCCCTCCTCTCCTGCCATCAGATCGTAAAGACGGATCAATCGCAATCTGGTGACCTTGGGCCTGTGAGGGGGCGCCTTAAGCGTCGGTGGTCAGGCGTTGCGGCGCACAACAAAAAGTCCCCTCCTCGTGCTGCAAGCGCGAAGGCCTCCCTTGATTTCTGAGCCAAAAGAGCGTCAGTTTTGCAAGTGGTCTCCTTCGTCAGGGGATAGAGGCCGGCAAAACTACAACAGGGAGGTCTAACCATGCGTCGCTTTTTGGCTTCTCTCATCGCCGTTTTGACTTTGTCCTTGTCGCTTGCGGCTTGCGGCACACCGTCGTCGACATCGCCATCCGATGACTATAATGCGGGTAAGGGTAAATCTAGTTCCGCTACAACTTTCCTGCCGCTCCAGTAAAACCGAGGCTCAGACGGTTCCTTGCTGGCCATCGCTCGATTGCTGCCGCAGGGTTCTATAGCTTAGGCCAAAGAGGGCCGGGGAACATTCCGCCATCCAATCTTGGACCAGGAATGCGTTTCCCCGCTTTTCGTGCCGCGCTTTTCGCCGGATCGACGCCGGAACATGTGAAGGACGAGCCGCCAGGAGCCGGACCGCGCCGCGGCCGTGCACCGTCCAGTCCTCTCCGTAGTGTTTCGCGTATCGACAGACCAGATGCGCGGACAACATCACGGATCGTGCTCGAACTCGCTTATTTCAGCTGCACCCCTCCGGAAGAGATTGCGGCTTAAGGCAGGCAATCCAAGGAAAATGGCCGGCTGTGAGAGGCGCAGAGCCATAATCTGCGTGGGCATGTGTTCCAGGTCGCGGGAATCGGTGAAGAGCGCTTCAACGGCGCGGTGCGCGGCCTTCCACTGCCACCTGCTTTATCCCATGCACGGCATGTTTCAACCCTGCGCTATGTCTGAAAGCCTGGGCGAAGCCCAGCAAATGGCCAGGCTGGCCTAGATCACGATGATTTTGGATCGAAATCGATCCAAAATCTTGAAACGTGATCGATTCTCTAACTTAGAGCGGGATGCGAGCGCAAAACCGCTTCACACTTTTGCTCATCCGGCTCTAGCGGCATGGCCTTGCGACCCTTCTTTCGCGGTAAAAAGCGGACAGAGGAGTGTAGCTCAATTTGGTTAGAGCACCGGCGCGCCTCAAGCGTCGGCGGACAGGCGTTTATTTTGCGCCGCACAACAAAAGATCTCTCGTCGTGCTGCAGGCGCGAAGGCCCTCCCTTGATTTCTGAGCCAAAAAAGCGTCAGTTTTGCCAAGCTGGTCTCCCTCATCAGGGGATAGAGGCTGGCAAAACTAAACCAGGGAGGTCTATCCATGCGTCGCTTTTTGGCTTCGCTCATTGCCGTTGTGACTTTGTCCTTGTCGCTTGCAGCATGCGGTACACCCTC
>DATJTB010000022.1:0-9457 GCA_035503795.1 Methylocella sp. | reverse complement strand
AAACTTTTTTAGAATCGCTCTAAAAAACTTCAGCTGCACCCCGTGGTCGCGCCGCCGGCGTCGCATTTGAGGCCGGTCCCGTTGCGGATGGCCGTGCGCTCGTTTTTCCCGAAAGTGTGCCTAAACCGCTTCCGGCTCTTTGCGGACTTCGGTCCTTTCCACCGTCTCAAAACCTTCGAAGACCGGGTGGCCGATCGTCAGCGATGGACCCTTGCCAGCATCCTTATGCGCCACGCGGAATTGTTCGGATTTCGTCCAGGCGGTGAAAGCTTCGAGGTTTTCCCACACGCTATGCGACACATAGGCGGTGTGGTCGTCATATTCAGGGCCACGCAGGAGATGGAAGGCGGTAAAGCCCGCCATCTCATCAAGGCGACTCTCGCGCGTGCGCCAGCGCTCCTCGAATGCCGCCTCGGCTCCCTTCTTCACCTTGAAGCGATTCATCGCGATGAACATGGTCTCGTCCTCACATCCTTGAGCCCAATTTCTTGCCTTTCTATAGCCCCATATGCGCCCCGGGCGCCAGCTATTGACAAATGTTTATTTCCATAGACTTACTCAGATGCAAAACACATTAAACGGAAATCAAAAAGTTGATGACAGGAGTGAGGTTTTTATTTTTTTCTCATAGTCTTGCCCGGGCCGGCGCGCTTTCCGCTCGAACGGAATCGTTCGAGCGATAAGAAATCGCGCAAGATCAAGGAGTTGGAGCGAATTCTCGTCGCAAAAGTCTGTCAACTTTTGCGGAATTCGCTCCTGGAAGGGGAAGGGCATGGCCAAACATGGATCGGCTGTGAAGCAAGGCTTTCACCATTTATTCTGTCGGCGCGTTTGGAGGGCGATGGAATACCTCGCCCTCGGCCTGATCCTGGCTGTTCTTCCACGGCCGGGTTGGAGTGCCGACGTTAAGCTCCTTAACGCATCCTATGATCCGACGCGCGAGCTCTATGACGAACTCAACAGCCAGTTTGCCGATTATTACAAAAACACCTACAAGGTGACAGTCGCCATCGACCAGTCGCATGCCGGTTCGAGCAAGCAGGCGCGCTCGGTGATCGACGGGCTCAAGGCGGATGTGGTGACGCTCGGCTGCGGCTGGGACATCACGGCTATCGAGAAGGCCGGTCTCATCTTGCCGGGCTGGCAAAACAACCAGCCTTATAATGCCGCACCCTACACATCCACGGTCAGCTTCCTCGTGCGCAAGGGCAATCCCAAGCACATCAAGGACTGGAGCGATCTGATCCGGCCCGATGTGCGGGTCATCACGCCCAATCCCAAGACGAGCGCGGCAGGCCGCTGGAATTTTCTCGCGCTCTGGGGGGCCGTCGCCAAGGCCAAGACCCACGATCTTGGTACGGAGAGCGGACTCGCGGAATCGCTGCAGGCGGCAGGCGACGCCAAAAGCACCCCCGTCTATCAAAACGCCGAGGCGCGCGCCGCCATCGAGACCTTCTTCAATCACAACGTGCCGGTCCTTGATACTGGCGCGCGCGGCGCAACCGTCACCTTCGCACAAAAGCAGCTCGGCGACGTCCTGCTCAATTGGGAGAACGAACTTTGGCTCGCGATCGAGGAATTCGGCAGCGATAAATTCGATATCGTCTATCCCTCGACCAGCATTCTGGCCGAGCCGCCGGTCGCCGTCGTCGACGAGGTCGTCGACGAGAAAAAGACAAGGCGCGTGGCGGAAGCCTATGTGAAATTTCTATATACACCAGAGGCGCAGGAAACCGCCGCTGAGCTGCATTACCGGCCGCGCGACGTCAATGTCTTGAAGCAGCATAGCGCCGACCTGCCGCCTCTTCCTCTCTTCACCATCGATGAGACCTTCGGCGGCTGGGAAAGAGTCCAGAACGAGTTCTTCAACGATGGCGCCTTGTTCGACCGGATCTACCGGCCGTCCCAATGAGCGAGCGCACCTTGCCAACCGGCTTTCACCGGAACCGCCTTCGGGAGAAGCGTCTCTCCGCGTCCAAAACCCTGGCGCCGCTCATTCCCGGCCGGTCGCTGACCCTCGGCTATACGCTTTTCTATCTCTCCTTGCTGGTTCTGCTTCCTCTGGGGAGCCTGGTCTATAAGACGGCCGAGCTCAGCTTCGCGGAATTCTGGGGCACGATCACCGACCCCATTGTCCTTGCTTCCTTGAAGCTGACCTTCACCGCCTCCGCCGTCGCGGCGCTCATCAACGGCGTTTTCGGCTTGATCGTCGCATGGGTTTTGGTCCGGGAACCTTTCCCAGGCCGGCGGCTTTTTGATGCGATCATCGATTTTCCCTTCGCCCTTCCAACCGCCGTCGCCGGCATCACCTTCAGCCAGCTTTATCTGACAGAAGGCTGGATCGGCGGCTTTGGATCGCATCTCAGTCGTCTGATCAACTGGGTTGCGAGCCTTGCCGGGGTCGGTCCGCTTTTGGCCGATGATGCCTTGGGATTCCTGAACTTCGCCTATACCAACACAAATGTGGGAATAGTGATCGCGCTGATCTTCGTCGGTCTGCCCTTCATCGTGCGCTCGGTGCAGCCGGTTCTGCGCGATTGGGATACGGAATATGAGTATGCCGCTCTGAGCCTTGGCGCCGGCCGCTGGATGATCGTGCGGCGGATCATCTTTCCGGAAATCTTTCCGGCTTGGCTCAGCGGGCTAGCCCTGGCTTTTGCCCGGGCGATCGGCGAATATGGCTCTGTCATCTTCATCGCCGGAAATATTCCCGGCAAGTCGCAGATCGCGCCCTTGCAGATCGTCGTCAAGCTGGATGATTTCCAGACTTCGCAAGCGACAGCCATCGGCGTCGTCCTGCTCTTCGCCTCACTGGTTATTCTCATGGCGATCAACGGGATCGAGTGGCTCAGTCGCCGAAATGCCAATTAGCGCGCTTTCAGCTCGAACGGAATCGTTCCAGCGGAAAGCGCGCAAGATCAAGAAGTTGGAGCGCAAAAGTCTGTCAACTTTTGCAAAATTCGCTCTAGACCTGTGAGGGAAACCGATGCGAAGCATCCGATCGGCTCGAATGCCGGCATTTGCCGGCCTGGACGATCCGTCGGTCAGGTGAATTGAAGGAGCCCGCAATGGCTGGCGCAGCCGCTAACCCCACTGCCATCGGTGCCTCCGGCAAGCCCGCTCCGCCAACGAGCCCCTTCGTCCGGCGTATCCTGATCGCAGTGACCGTCCTCTTTCTTTCCCTCTTCATCATCGTCCCGGTGGTGAATGTGTTCGGGCAAGCGCTTTCCAAGGGGGTCGACGCTTATGTCAGCGTCTTCCGCCCACCAAGCCCCTCCGAAGGCGCGTCACTGAGCCTTGCGGAACGGCGCAAGCTCGCCGCGGCGCGTGCCCGGGTCGAGAAAAACTGGAATGCGATCAAGCTCAGCATCGGTATCGTCACTCTTGTTGTACCCCTCAACGTGGTCTTTGGCTTCGCTGCCGCCTGGGCCGTGACAAAATTCCGGTTCAGAGGACGTACGCTTCTGATCTCACTGATCGACCTGCCGTTCTCCGTATCGCCAGTGATCGCTGGGCTGATCTACGTCCTTCTTCTTGGTCGCAAGGGCGTGTTCGGCGATTGGGCGACGACGCTGACCTGGCCTGATCCCTTCTCGCTGCAATGGAACGGCTTTTCGGAGAGCTGGTGGCCACTCGCTTTCGCCGAGAGCTACACAGGGATCATCTACACGCCTCTCGCGATCGTCCTCGCGACGATCTTCGTCACTTTTCCTTTTGTCGCCAGATCGCTGATTACACTGATGGAAACGCAGGGCTCGGATGAGGAGATCGCGGCGCTCTCGCTTGGCGCGTCCGGTTGGCGGACCTTCTGGAAGATCACCGTGCCGAATGTCAAATGGGCGCTTCTTTACGGTGTGATCCTGTCAACGGCCAGGGCATTTGGCGAATTCGGCGCCGTATCGGTGGTTTCGGGCCATATCGATGCGAACGACACCATGCCGCTGCGGATCGAGAAGCTCTGGAACGAATATAATAATCAGGCGGCGTTCAGCATCGCCTCGCTGCTTGCCCTCTTGGCAGCCGTCACGCTCATCGTTCAGCTGATCATCGAGGGCCGAATGGGCAGACGTGACTTGCGCAAGCAGACAGAAGGATAGGGCAAGCGATGAGTATCGAGGTTTGCGGCGTGAGCAAGAGTTTTGGTGAGTTCAAGGCGCTCCGCAACATCCATTTGAGAGTGGAAAGCGGCGAGCTCCTCTCCCTGCTCGGCCCGAGCGGCTGTGGCAAGACGACTCTGCTGCGGGTGATCGCCGGCATGGAAGCCGCCGATCCCGGCAGCGGGCTGATCCTGTTCGATGGCGACGACGTCTCGAGCGAAGACGTCGGCACGCGCCGGATCGGCTTTGTCTTCCAGCACTACGCCTTGTTCAAGCATATGAGCGTCTTCGAGAACGTCGCTTTCGGCCTGCGCGCCAAGCCTCGGCGGCAGCGGCCGAGCGAAAGGGAAATCCGCGCCAAGGTGGGCGAGCTTCTGGCCCTCGTCCAATTGACGAATTTTGCCGATCGCTATCCGGCGCAGCTCTCGGGCGGCCAAAGGCAGCGGGTGGCGCTCGCCCGGGCGCTCGCCGTCGAGCCGCGCGTTCTCTTGCTCGATGAGCCATTCGGGGCGCTTGATGCCACCGTCCGCCGCGAGCTGCGGCGCTGGCTCAGGAAATTGCACCAGACGATCCACGCCACGACCATTCTCGTGACCCATGACCAGGAAGAGGCGCTCGAAGTGTCGGACCAGGTCGCCGTCATGAATGAGGGGCGCATCGAACAAGTCGCCTCGCCCGAAACGATCTATGAAAACCCCGCCAACCCTTTCGTTTTCAAATTCTTGGGAAGTTACAATCTGTTTCATGCGCGTAAGAACCACGACGCGGGCCCCGCCGCATCGAATGGCTCGGGACCAGGCGGTGTCACCTTCGTTCGGCCACACGATATTGAAATCCGCAGGGAAAACCCCGACGGATCTGGCATTGCCGCGAAGATCAGCCATATCACCTTCGCCGGTTCCCTCGTGAATATCGAGCTCGCCCGCATCGATGATCAGGCCATCATCGATGCGGTCTTGCCGGCCAGTGCCTATAAGGATCTCGGCCTCAAGACGGAAGACCAAGTCTTCATAAGACTACGCAATACCCGCTCCTTCGATGAAGATCATTCCACCTGAAACGGGATAAGTGCGATGCTGGCGGCGGTCTTGTAGCCTCAGCAGGCCTGTGTGGCCCCGCCTTCTTTGCCCCACGCCGAGCTCCTATCCCTGAGCCGCATTCGCAGGGATTTCTCGCGATGATTTTGGCCCGATCCGAGATCATCGCGATCGTTGGCGCCGAAAACCGGGGCCTGTTGCATGTGGCCTATTGCTTGATCGTTCCGACGGAATCTTTCCAAGCGGCCTCCGAGATGGCCGTGCGCAGGCAACGTGCCAAAACTTCATATTTTCCGCGCTCGGATTGCGCCGCGAGTTTCGCGCATTGCTCCTGACCTGGAGCAGGGGTCCTCGTCCACAGGCTGACAACCTCGTTTCGGAAATAGACCTCGCTTTCCTGACATTGTACCAATGGTCGCGGATGACCAGCGAACATGGCACAGGATCCTTCAACCGAGAAGTCCGGCACGCTGCCGGGAGATGAATCGGCTTGGGCCGCACCCCCGGCCATCACCAGAAAAACGAAGAAAGTCATTCTTTTCATTTATGCCATCACCAACGAGAGCGGATGCAGGAAACGCTGGAACTCCGAGTCTGCGGCGGCACGAATGTCCTCCCGCCCTCATCGGAGCCAAGCAGCGGATGGGAAAGAGTTTGAATCGCGGCCATCAAGATGTAAACTGATAAAACTATTAATATCAGACTAATCTTTGAGCAATTTTGTTTACCTAGCAGATTGTCAATAGTCCAAATGGGTCCCTTGAAACTGCCGCCCCTGATCCCACGAAACGCTGGAACTCCGAGTCTGATTTGGGCAATCCGCCACCTTCAGACGCTGCCCGCAACCGACGCTTCGGAGAGCCAAGGGGGGTTGAACAGCCTTCGAACCCGACAGCACAAATGTCCTCCTGCCCTCATCGGAACCAGGTAGCGGACGGGAAAGAGTCGAATCGCGGCCATCAAGATTAAAAGTGATAAAACTATTAATAGGACTAATCTTTGAATAATTTTGTTTATAAAGCAAATAATCAGTCGTCCAAACGGGCCTGAATCAACGCTGCTAGGCGGTCAACTCGGCAAGCGACATCATCTTCAAAGTTAATCCCGGCAGAGCCGTTTTGAAACTGCCGCCCCAGATCCAATGGATCATTGTGACATCTTGCACGAGATCCTACCCTAACTAGGGCTATAGCAGGACGGCGAACGCCGAACTGGAGCAAATTCCGCAAAAGCTGATAGACTTTTGCGACGAGAATTGGCTCCAATTTATCGTTCTTGCGCGATTTCTTATGGCTCGAACGATTCCATTCGAGCGATAAGCGCGCTAAGTGCCGCGACGGTGGTCAAGCACGTAAAATTTAGGACTGACGCTCGCTGAAATCAGATTTGATTTGTTAGATCACGATGATCTTGAATCGATTCGATCCGAAATCATCGTGACGTAGAAGGCAAGGCATCGGGAGGCATAGCTGTGCGACGGCTTTTTCTGACCTTTTTGATGGGCCTCTCGATCGGCCTTGTGTCCGTGCCGGCGCCCATGGCTGCCGAGGATGCGCGGGCCGCGATCGAAGCGGCGGCGGCGAGCGCCCAGCGCAGCCCGAGGAATGTCGCGCGGGACCTTTATCGTCATCCCGTCGAAACGCTCGCTTTTTTCGGTGTCGCACCGAACCAGACGCTCGTCGAGATATGGCCGGGCGGTGGCTGGTACGCGGAAATCCTCGCGCCTCTGCTGCGGGAACAGGGTCACTATATCGCCGCCGTCCAAGGGTCTGGCCGGGTGCGGGAGGCGACGCTCGCCCTCCTTGCGAGCGATGCGCAGCGCTTCGACAAGGCGGTTGTGACGACGCTCGACGTCGGCAAGCCTTCCGAAATCGCCCCTCCGGGAAGCGCCGATATCGTGCTGACCTTCCGAAACGTGCACAATTTTCTCATGGCAGGCGATAAGGCGGCAGCGGAGCTCTTCGCGGATACCTATCGCGCCTTGAAGCCGGGCGGCATACTCGGTGTCGTCGATCACGCCCTGCCGGAAGAGGCCGAAGCCGGGCTCGAGGCTCAAAGCGGTTATCTCAAGCGCTCCACGATCATCCGGCTGGCGACCGCGGCCGGCTTTGTTCTCGATGGAGAAAGCACGATCAATGCCAATCCGAGGGATGATCACCGCCACCCGAAGGGCGTTTGGACCCTGCCGCCGAATTACGCGCTCGGCGATACGGATCATGCCAAATATGAGGTGATCGGCGAATCGGACCGTTTGACCCTTCGTTTTGTAAAGCCCCGGTAGAACAGGATAGCAATCCGCACTTACATCCGCAACCAGGAGAAAGAGGACCTACGGCTGGATCAGATGAGCCTCTGGCGTACCCCCCTTTGGGGCTTTAGCGCGGGATGCGAAACAGTGGGTACCGGTCTTTCGCTGAAATCCCGCGTCGCAAGTTTTTCGAATCGATCACGTTTCATGATTTTGGGTCGATTCGATCCAAAATCATCGTGATCTCATAGGACAGACATCTCCCTTCCGATCAATTATTTGGCCACGCGAAAGAATGTGGCAAGTGTTTGGATTTCGCTCATGCTGACTCACGACGAAGTGATATGGGGCTACCGTTATCTTCTTGGCCGGGTTCCCGAAAGTGCCAAAACGATCGAAAGCCATGCGCACCTCTACGCAGATTGGCGGGCATTTCGCACGGCCTTGCTCAATTCGGCGGAATTCAGGCAGCTGCTTCATGGAACCCGGAAACTAACGCCTAAATGGGTAGCGGCCGATGTATTCGCGGGGAAGCGGACCATGTGGCTCGACTTGAACGACGATTATGTCTCACGCGGTTGCCTCAATGACAGTTACGAACCGTTGGAGACCGCATTCGTAAAAGCAAATCTCGGCCAAGGTGATATTTTTCTGGATATCGGCGCGAATATCGGCTGGTTTACGCTGCTTGCAACGACACTCATCGGTGACACCGGCCGGGTCCACGCTTTCGAGCCGCGCAAGCCGACTGTCGATTATCTGCGCAGAAGCATTGCCCTTAACGGGCTGAATTCCATTGTTACGGTTCACGAAGTTGGGCTGGACCTGGAGGAGCGCGATCATTGCCTGGCTTGGGAAAAAGGGACGACGAATCCGGGGCATTCCGCCCTCTGCGAAGGCGGCGCCGGAAATGAGTTTGAAACAATGGCGATCCATGTCACGGCGCTGGACAAGATCGGTCTTGCAAAGGTCGATTTCATCAAGATTGACGTCGAAGGTGCCGAGATGAATGTGTTCTTGGGGGGCGCCAAAACGATCACGACACATCGGCCCGTGATCCTTTCAGAGTTGTACCCGGACCAACTCAAATGCGTGTCTCACGCCACGCCAAACGATCTGTTCGAACACTTTCGAGCGATGAATTACCGCGCATTCATCATCGACACAGTTCGCTGCGGGGATGAGATCACGGATTTTCCTGCTGATTGGCGAAAGGAGCTGGTCAATGTTGTGATAATTCCCGGAGAACGGTTGAACGATGGCCGGGTCAGCATGCCTTCTCTCTTGGGTTGATTTAAAAGGGCAACACGGCCCGTCTATCATTGAAACGGAAACCCATGATCTACTCGTGACCTAGCGTGAGCTTCTGAAACTTCCCTGAATGCGATTTGGCTCGTTTCACGGCAAGCAAGGTTGTCACCCACCAAAAGCCTACGCGGTGTCCTTATAATTGTGGCCGTGGTCGCTCGCGATCCTTGCACTTTGGTCCTGATCGATTCTGATCCATGAGAGTCAAATTGATCGCCCGCTCCTCCAATGGTGAAATTCCAACGCTTGGAGCTCAGAGCGAACAATATCGAGGGTGAAAACGATGCCGCATGTCGCCATCAAGCTCTATCCCGGAAGATCGGAACAGCAGAAGGCTCGGCTTTGCGATGAAATCGTGAAGGCCGTGACCGCCGCACTGCAATGCGGCGAGCAATCGATATCGGTGAGCATCGAAGATATCGAACAGGGGGATTGGACGGTGAAGGTTTATGAGCCCGACATCCTCGGCAAGTGGCACAAGCTCTATAAGAAGCCGGGATATGAACCGCGCTAGAGCGGGATGCGCAAAAGTGTGAAGCGGTTTTGCGCTCGCCTCCCGCTCTCAATGACGAGAATCGGTCACGTTTCATGATTTTGGATCGACAGGGTCCAAAATCATCGTGATCTAGGCTGAACTTCCAATTGTTTGGAACGATAAACTATTGATCTCGCTTTGGATTATTTCGGGCGAGGGGAGGTTACTGGCTACGTTCGGGGTTGACGCCGAGGAGTTGGAAGGCGCGTTGCTGGGCTGGGGTTGGCCTTGT
>DATJTB010000021.1:0-24649 GCA_035503795.1 Methylocella sp. | reverse complement strand
GCGCCGACCGTCAAGCAGCGCCTCGCCGCGATCCGCCACCTCTTCGATTGGCTTGTGACGGGCCAGGTCATGCCGGTGAATCCGGCTTCGTCCGTGCGTGGCCCCGCGCACAGCGTGAAGCGCGGCAAGACACCGGTGCTCGCGCCCGAGGAAGCGCGCGCCTTGCTCGACAGCATCGACGTGACAACGCCCGCAGGCCTTCGCGACCGTGCCCTTATCGGCCTCATGGTCTATTCGTTCGCGCGCGTCGGCGCGGCGCTCGCAATGAAGGTCGAGGACGTTTACGTGCAAAACCGACGCCTTTGGGTGCGCTTGCACGAGAAGGGCGGCAAGCGACATGAAATGCCCTGCCACCACAATCTCGAGACTTACCTTCACGCCTATATCGACGGGTGCGGGCTCGCCGCCGACCCGAAGGGGCTTTTGTTCCGCACCATCGGGCGCGGCACGGACTAACTAACTCACCACGCCCCCCTGCCCCAAGCGAACGCTTATGCGATGATCCGCCGCCGCGCGCTTGCGGCCGGCATCGCCACTAAGATCGGCAATCACAGTTTCCGCGCGACCGGCGTCACCGCCTATCTCAAGAACGGCGGGACGCTCGAAAAGGCCGCTTCCATGGCAAATCATGCCTCGACGCACACGACGCAGCTCTGTGACCGCCGCCGCCACGAAATGAGCCTCGATGAGGTGGAGCGCGTGGTGTGAGGCTCGACATGACCATTTGCCTTCATCGCATCGACCCCGCGCGCAATATGCACCGCTTTTACCGGCTCGACATTCAGCCGGACCTGTTCGGCGGCTTCCTGCTTATGAAGCAATGGGGGCGTATCGGCGCGCGCGGGCAGATCAAGGCCGAGCGGTACGACGCCGAAGTCCCTGCCCTCGCAGCGGCAGGCCGAGAGGAAGCAAAGGCGGGGGTATTTGGCAGCTAGCTGACTTTTGCACCTGATTTATGCACCAAAAAAGACCTTTCGGATCAAGTGTGGTCTTGATCGATAAATGGCGCTGTTCGTGATCCCTAAATGACACCTATGACAAGGGCGCAGGGAGCGGCCCGTCCTGATGGCGTTGATCGACTCCAACAAATCTGGGTGGGGCCATGCGAGCCGATCGTGTTGAAAACGGAGAGGGTGTTTGCGAGGAGCAAAATGGCAAGCCAAAAGGTGCCCTCGAATCGCACAGTTAACCAATCCTTAATATATTAGCCAGACAAAGGTTCTAAACGGAGATACACCATGTCGACAGAACCTGTGTTTGCAATCGATTGTTACGCTTTGGAGCGGAGGACAATCAAGAATTCACTTCGGCGAATATTTGCTAATACATTACCTGACGCCATCCTAACGGGCACTCAGCCGCAGCGATCAGCACCAGAGTTGGAGGCGGTATACAAAACGTTAGCCGAAGGATTGCTCCACTCTAAGGAACGATTGGAACCATCATCCACAGACACACAAAAACTGGACCAAACCGTAACCGCCGTCGATACCGCTGCGTTGAATAAGGTTCGCGCTTTTCTTGACGGACTTAAACATCTCTACTCTCTCGTGGCGGCCTTCTTAACGACAGGCACACGGTTGATTGGCAAAACGTTAGTCCAAAGATTGCGGCGCTTTAAGGAACGAGTAGAACTCTCACCCCGACAACCAAACACAAAAAAAACTGGCGTCGGCGGGTTGTTAAAGGCAAGAATTCCGGTGTTATCGCGTTGCGCTTAATTGGGGCCTTCGTCGCTTTCCGTGTTTGGGTTTGCTAAGCTTCCCGTTGTAAATGAGCGGAAAACCAATTTGCCCTGCACGCAAATTGCGCCAGAACCAAAAAAACAGCGCAGAAGAGCACGGGAGAGAACGAGCATAGCCGGACAGGGCAACGCGAGCGGACAGGCTCCTTTGATCGCCAAGGGAAGCTCTTTCATGGGCTTGCGCTCAACTGACTATATTCAGCCTTGGGCTACCGCAGCTCGCCCTGCGACAGTAAAGGAAATGGTGCTGGCGACGAAGAGGTATTGATGATTGACGTTGAGAGCCGTCTTGCCAGGCTTAAAATGGACGAAGGCCGAGAGCGGAACCATGGTCTCGCTCGCCGCGCTGACCGCGGTGCCGGCCGAGGCGCTGCTGTTGCCGACGTTCGCCAGCGCGTTGGTCTCCGCATTGCGCGCCGTGTCGTTGGCGCTGGAGAGTGCACCGAAGCCGGCTGGGCACGCACAACCGTCCCTCCCGGCAGATCTTGCCAATAGCGGGGCTCGACTTCCATCACGACATGATATTGGTCGATCGCGCTGTAGCTCGTTGAAACCTGCCTTTGGCCGAAAGCGTCATAGACTAAGTCAGTTTAGCCGCGTCTCCCCATCGCTACGAGCTGACGCTTTGGCTCAAGGGCGAGGCCAGCGGAGATGCCGAGTTTGTTCAAAGCGAGAAGCCCGATGAAGGCGACGGTGTTGATCGCAAAGATCCGCGTGACAATCGCTACCGTATAATCCTCGACACCGCTTTGGACGATGATTGAGGTGAGAAACAACAGTCCTTCATAAGCTGCAAAGGCGGCTAGGAACGCCATGGCCGTAGCCAGATACCGCAGGTGGCTGAATTGCTTGGCTATCCGTTCAGCGCCTAACGTCGCCAGAAGCGCAATTATGCCAAGGCCGATGCCCCAACCAAAACAATCCAGCGTAAGCGGATAATGTAGCGCGCCGAAGCCGACGACCTGGTTGGCAAACCAAGTGAGACCAACGAGAAGCAAGGCATCGCGCCGGGACATCGTCAAGGCTGCGATGGCGGCAAAGGCCGCAAAGGGTGTTGCACATGCAAAGCCGAGAGTGAATGCAACGCTGGCAGCGACCAGCAGTGTGATCCAGACGGGACGGCGCCATTCTGCCGCCAGTGGGTTGGATTGGGTTTGCATCGGCGTTTTCCTTCTTTGAGAAGATGCGGGAAGGGACTCATGTTCAGTCGTGACGAAAGCTTTTGCCGGAGCGATCAACCGGATCGGGCTCGGGAAGCCCAAGCCAGCGCGCCCTTAAACCATCCCACAGGGCGAGCCGCGCCCAATCGGGTGTCTTTCGAGGCTTATCGGTCTCCGGGTCTAGAAAAGGATTTGGCAGCAGCACGGTGATCTGCTGTTCACCCTCACCATTGAACAGACGCAAGCCCCAGGACACCGGTGCGCTTGTGCGATCGAGGCGCCGGTAAAGTTCGGCGCGCGAGGTCCGGCGGCGCCGCGCAAGTTCCGCCGGCGCATGCCTGTGCGCACCGATGCAAAGATGAAAATGCGATACCCCGAAAGCAATCGTAAGATAACCATCGAACATACCGAAATGGGTGGGCGGCGCCGGCGGGCGAAGCTCATAGGCCGCGCCCTGAATAATGGGGCCGAAGATGATCTCATGCCAATGGTTCTCGAACAGATCGCGAAGCAGCTCTTTAAGTGTCTCCTCATCTGTCGCCAGGTCGAAGATGTCGACAGCGGCACCGTCGGTCTCAGTCGCGCGGCGCGGTAGAACCGCGGACGGCGGCTTGAAAATAGCTTCGGTACTCACAGAAAGCCCTCCGGACCAAAAGCGGCTTTGATTCCGCCATAAACACCAAGCCCCGGCTGTGCGAAGCCCAAAGGATTTTGATAGTGGACGTTCAGTGCATTGTTGATGCGCCCGAAAGCGGATATTCCGTGCCCCAAATCATAGTTCGCCGCGAGATTGAGCAGGGTGTAGCCAGGCGCAATCAGATTGGTGGCCGTGCCCGATCGATTCGTGTCAAACCATGGCCCCGTATAGACGAAGGTCGCGGATAGTAGCAGCGCGGGCGTCGCTTGAAGCGTCGCACTAAGGCTGAACTTGTCGCGCGGCCGCCGCAAAAGATCCAATTGCGTTATCTCATCCTTGGCGATCGTATAGGTATAATCCGCGCGGACGGAAAAGCGATCCCACGGCGCAAAACTCATGAAGCTTTCGAGCCCGGACGTCCTGGCCAAACCGATGTTGACATAGGATGTGGCGGTATCGTTGATATCGATGAGATTGGTGATCTTATTGGCGAAATAGGTCGCGCCGACCGCAATACGGTCGGGCAGCAAAGTTTGTTCAATGCCTCCGTCCCAACCGATGCTTCTCTCCGGCCTCAGGTCAGGATTAGCGAAGAACCCATAGGCGGGATAATTGTCGTAGAGTTCGTCGAGCGTCGGGGCCTTAAAGCCAGTGCCTATGCTGCCCTTGAGCTTGGTTCCCGTTTCCGGAATGAGAAAAGCGGGCGCGATGCGGTAGGTCAAGGCGCTCCCGAATTGATCGTTGGCATCGTAGCGGATGCTGGCCGCATTGAAGAGACGCCCCCCGATGCTGGATTGGAGCTGGGCGAATCCTGCCGTATCGCCAATACTTGCCGTGAGAGGATTGCTGTTCTCGAGGCGATCTTCCTCACGCTCGGCGCCGAAAGTGAGGATTTCGCCTTCGACGAGACGGAAATTGCCCTGATAATCGACTTTTACGCGCTCGCCTTCATAGAGGTTTCGTATGATCGGAAAGATGTTCGGATCGCTATAGATCCGATCATAACCCGTATAGGCAAGGCCGAGGGTCTGATCGAAACGCCCATCCAAGAGAGTCATATGCGCAAAGCCGCGCGTGAAGAACTCATTATTCCCATTGCGGCTGAGCATGGATTCCGGCCCAAGGAAATCATCGCTCGTCGAATAGAGCGTGGATTGAATATAATGGCCGGTGAGGCCGAAGTCGATCTGATCGCTGACTGTTGCCCCGAGACGGAGGGACAAGGTGCGGTTGTCATAGGCATTCGCATTGATGGTGCGGCCCGGCGGCACAAGGTTTGGCGGCGTCACCGGCGTGTCCTCGCTTGAGAAATGCCCGAAGCCGAAGAAATAATTCAGCCAATCCTCCGAACCCGAGATTTTGGCTGTCTGATTAAACGTTCCGAATGAGCCGCCTTCAAGGTTCACGGACGCTTTCATCGGCCCTTCGCCCTTATCCGTCACGATGTTGACGACGCCGCCGATTGCATCCGAACCGTAGAGCCCGCTTTGCGGCCCGCGCAGGACTTCGATGCGACTGAGATCGAAGGTGAGAAGCTGGCCAAAATCGAAAGCACCGTTCGGCACGCTTGGATCGCTGACATCGATACCATCGAGAAAAACCTTCGTGTGGTTCGAATTGGTGCCGCGGATAAAGACCGAGGTGAGGCCGCCAGGGCCACCCGTTTGCACCACATTGAGGCCCGGCACATCGAGAAGCGCGTCGGGGAGCATGCGCTCCTGCTTGGCCGCGATCTCGTCGCTTGTGATGACGGTGACGCTGGTCCCCAGCTCGGATTCGGGTGTCGGCAAGCGGGTCGCGCCCACAACGACTTCGGGAAGCTCGGCGGGTTCTGGAGTCGACTCATCGGCTTTTACCGGCGATGCATGGATGAAAAAAGCGGTCAGGCAAAAACCGCAGGTAAGCGCGCGTAGACGCGTTTCGAAATGATGAGAGCGGGAGAGCATGATGGTTCTCGCAGCAACGTGACACGTCACTGCGAACCAAAGCCTGGACGTCCTCCTGAAAGGTCAGGCGAAAGTCCAAGTCCCCATTGAGACACCCCGCCCAATGTGTTCGCGCGTGACCACGGCTGATGGCAGGTCTCCTGGCTCGCGGGTCCTTGCCTTGCGCCGCCTTCCCGGTTGCCCAGTGGCATCTATGGCGCGCGGCTCGCCGCTTACAGTTGCGGGGACAGCCACGGTTTTGGCAGTAACGCCTCACCGTGTTCCCTTTTGATCCCCGAAGGGAACCATCATTTACATGATATTTCTATGAAGACAGCTAAGTCAATCCGTTGCCTCAAAAAATGCTTCGGCTTGGCCGGCTGGCCACAGTTCCACTACGATAATTCCCAGGTGATCTTGATTGTCCGACCAGAGCTCCCGAGGCGATGGCATCGATCCCGCAGTGGCGCTGGTAGGAGTTCAGGGTTTTGCTCCGCCATTCCGAGCGCGTGAAACAGTGAAACCATCGTTCGAGGCCTTGCCTAAGGCCAACGGCCTCCTAAAAATTGGGAGTCATTCGATACAAAGCGCTTGCATTCCTCACCCCGCCTCTATCCCCAAGCTCAGATAGCTATGCAACGCAATGTGATGTGATGTGATGTGATCCTTCTGAACAGAGCCTGAGCCAACACAAGATAAACCGCGCGCTTGCATCGCGCTCCTGTAAGATGATTTGCATCTTTTGTGATGCAAATTGTGAGATATCGTTAGAATGTCACTCGGACGCCGGCATAGATCTCGATCGGCGCCGAAATCGTGACGGAGCGCGGGTCGCTTGAGGAAAAGAGTCCAGGCACAGGAGAGCCCGTGACTTGATTGACCGTCGAATCCGTTTCGTAGAGCGCCCCATAGGTCGCACCACGAAAACCGAGCACATTGTTGATCAAGCCGTAAATCTGAACATGGTCATTGAGCTGATAAGAGGTGCGAAGATTAACCGTGGCGAACCCAGACATTTTCGGCAGCGCGTTGATCTCATCGCCAAAATAATACTGGCTTGACCGATAGACGAGATCGGCACCGATTTTCCATTGGGGCAGAACGGTATAGTCGAAGCCGATCTTGAACTTGTGGCGAGGGATTCCAGGAAGGTTGTCGCCCGGTTCGACCTGGATATTGCCGTTGGCGTCGGCATAAGGATTGTTTGGTGATCCCAGAAGTATGGGTGTCAAAAAGATCGCCTGAATATACGAGTAATTTGCGTAAACGTCCCACTTATCATTGGTATACGTCAAACCGGCATCAACACCTTGGCGAAGCGTATCGCCAGCGTTCGTATAATAGCCAAAACCCGTGACGATACTCGGCACGGCGTAGATGTCGTCCTGGTTCTCCGTCCTATAGTAGCTCACGCTCCAATCCAATTTGCCCGGGACCAGCCAATCGATTTTATTGCTCCCTTTGATTCCCGCTTCGACCGTTCGGGCAACGATCTGTTTGAGTGGCGGATCGGCCACTAGGAAATTATCGATCATGCACGGCTGGCTCGGACTTGAACACCCAAGCTCGAGTGGCGTCGGCGCGCGGTTGGCTTCTGAATAACTCGCATAAGTGGCAATTTCCGGTGTCAGTTTGAATGTGGCACCGATCACCGGATTGATCCGATTGAAGCTGTCGTTTGAATTAAGGTTGGGACTCGTGCCGGTCAGGTCCGACAAATTGATCAGTGCATCATTGAAACGCGCGCCGGCACGAATGCTCAGCGCGTCGGATATATTGAATTGATCGAGGACATAGACTCCGATGTAGGTATTCTGAGCGTTGAGATTGACCGGGGAAACATCATAGGCTGGCTGGTCGATGTACTCACCGTAACTCTGGACAACGAAGTTCGGTGGGAGCGTTCCCAGTGTGCTGTCGGCGGCGAAATGTGTCCATCCGTGATCAATGCTCACACCCGCGGTTAGGCTGTTTTTAAAACCCAAGATTTGGTCTGTATCGGTCAATTGCAAAGTTGTACCGAGACTCTCCGACTTGGTCCAATTGCTATCGATTTCACCCATCGGCTGGCCATCCGGCTGGCTTGGATCCGGATCAAGTTGTGTGGTGACGTTGCCGTTATTGCAGAGATAACCGCTGCCGGCGGCACAATGATAGAAATCGCTAACATTCCCATCGGCGTGAGCCTGGGCATAGTTACGGAAATATATATTGCCATTGAACTTCAGCGTATTTGAAATGCGAGTCTCATCGGAAAGCGTGATCATCTGCGCCGTTGTATCAGTGGTTTGCGGCGTCGTAAACACCGCCCAAGGATTTTGTTGTTCGAGAACGAGGGGGGTCGTGCCAGCAACGCCAAGACCTTCCGCGGCGCCCGTCATGCTGAAGTGGAGCTCGCTGCCCTCGGCACGGTAACCGATATCGGCGTAGCCGCGTTCGGCATCCGATTGCCCGAAATAGCGAAAGCCATTTGTCCTGACACCCTCCATCGCTACATAATAGGCCCAATTATCGTTGTTCCAGCCATATTGAAAAGAACCAAGGACGGTATAGTCAGCCCCACCCTGCAGCTTGAGTTCGTTGCCTTGCCAAGTGAATCCATTTTTCAGAGTCATCACCACCGCACCAGCCAGTGCGTTGAGGCCGAAGATTGGATTGCCTGTGACGATCTCCGCCTGGCCAACGGCCACAGTAGGGATCAAATCCCAATTCACCACATCCCCAAAAGCCTCGTTGATGCGCACGCCATTCATGTAAACGGCGAGGCCTTGCGGCGTGCCGGGAACCGGCGAGGCGGTTTCTCCGCGGAAATCCAACGATTGCGCCAGCGGGCTGCCAATCTCATCCGTCGTTGAAACACCGGTCATCCGGCGCGACAGAGCTTCCGTGATGACGTTCTGGCTCAGAATGTCGATTTGCGACGCATCCATGGACTGCGTCTCGCTTGGAATGTCCAATGCGCTCGCGCCGATGCTAAGTGGCGTTGTCGCGAAGACATCCACGGTTGGCAGCTCGATGGTCGTAGGTTGCGGTGAGGGAGAGGGTGCCGATTGCGCAGCGGCTTGCGAATATGAAAGCGTTGAATAAAAGGCTCCCGCAAGACCAACGACAGGCCATCGTGGCGTTACCTTTCTTCCTTTAAGTTTCGAGCCGCGCTCGTTTGCTCTGTGATTTGCCATCCTGCCACCAACTCAGTCGTAAACGCATCGAAAACGGAAGTACCTTTACAGCCAAAGGCCGGTTTGCGAAGCGTTGGATATATTTTGCGGCATCCTGCGGAAAAAATCTTCAGCCGACAGCCCTGCACCAAAGGGTTCTGGCTGCCGCCTTTCAACTGGATGATGTTTATCCGCCAACATCATGAAAGGCATAATGAATTGGCTTCTCGATGCAATGGGATTTGCCGAGGCGGACGATTAAGCCCCGCACTGTTGTAACGCTGCACTGTGAGAAAACCGCAGCGCAAGCGTAAGCTGTCACTTTTCAGGGATAAATTCTTGAATTTATAGAAGGACCTGTGATGATTCCTGTTCCCAACATGCCTGGAAATACCTGTTATATTTCTCCATATGCGTGAGATAGTTTCCCGGTGTAGTCGAGATATTTTCCCGAGACACATTACATTTCCGAGGTTCGACGAGCGCACACACTCCGTTCCCTTAAAATAAGTGGGTGGGCGCCGAACGAAGGCCTAAGCGCAATATCCTCACTGCTGTAGGCGCACCTCAAACTCAACAGCAGCACGTCACTCGCTTACTAACTCTTCTCATGGATTAGGCGCGCAAAGCATGTCCCATAAAGCTGGCGAAGCCATTGCCACGATCAGTGGCGGCTAAATTTGGCGGATCAACCGGGAACGAGGCAGAACTGAGAGTATGAGTAAGGCGCCTAGTCGAGGGTTGCACGCTCCCGCAACCAGGCCTGACCTTGTCTCAAAACCTCCCTTTGGCATGAAAAATGACCGGCAGCGTGAAGGTCAGGCCTGCATCCGCAATGCTGGGTGGGGGAGCCGGGACCGGATCGGCGCGACGCAGCATAGCAATCGCCGCTTCGTCAAAAGCTGGACTACCGGATGTTTTGACAATCTCTGCCGAAAGCACATGGCCAAGCCGGTCAAGTGCGAAGCGGACGGAGAGCTCCGTATTACGGCGCGCCTCTCCGGCGGGATAGCGCTTATGCCTGTTGAGATGGACATCGAGCTCCTTCTCCCAGGTCAAGAAAGCGCGCCGCAGGCTTGCGCCACTACCTTGCGATGGCGCTGTGGAGCGAGGGGAATCCTTCGTATTTTCGACCGTCGGCAAGGCCGTCGCCTCTGAAGCGGCAACAAGGGCCGAACGCATGGCCTCCACGGTCTTAATCTTCGGATCTTCTTCGACGGGCTTTTGGGCCGCCATGGGGGCGACGACGCGGTCGGGATCCTCCGTCTCGTCGGGCTGATCTTTGGGCAGATCTGTTTCCTTGGCGACCGTTTTCTGCTCGACGACCTCCGGCGAGGCAGCTGAGTCCTCAGCTTCTGGCCCCGGTGGCAGATCGGTTGCATCGAGATGAGGAGAAGCGAGTTCAACGCCGATCTCGACCGAAGGCGCGCCGAGGTCATCATCTTGATTCTCGACCTGCAAGGTGGCCATCACAATCGCGATGAGGCTCGCGTGAAGAAGCACCGCGCCGAGCGCGGCAAGCGCCCAGACCCCAAGCGACCCCAGCGCAGCCGAGCAAACCACCATGGGCTGCTCGACACCGAAAACCGAATCGGCATTGCGGCTCGTCACGGGTGGGCCTTTGCAGGTGTTGACACGGAAGACGTACCATCGGGCACTCCTTCCAGCGCGACAAGCGCCACTTTCATGAAGCCGCCGGCTCGCAGGATTTCGAGCACATCCATCATCTCGCCATAAGGCACAGAGCGGTCGGCACGCAGAAAGATGCGCCTGTTTCTGCCCTCATCCGCATCGGCTGTCGCGTCGAGCCTTTGGGCGAGTTCGACACGCTTAACCGGCGACTCACCGATCGCAATGCTGAGATCCGCCTTGATCGTGACATAGGTCGGCTTTGGCGGCTTCTTTTGCGGAAGCGCCGTCGATGTCGGCAAATCGATGGGCAGATCAACGGTCGATAAAGGCGCGGCCACCATAAAGATGATGAGCAGGACAAGCATGACGTCGATGAAGGGCGTGACGTTGATCTCGTGGAGCTCCTCGTCATCGTCCTCATCGGCTTCAGCTAAAGACGCACCCATTATTCCGCCGCCCGTGCTGAGACCGCGCCGCCATAACGACGATCGAGATCGCGTGAAAGCAGGCGACCGGTTGCGCCAGTCGCACGGGTAATGAGATCAAGATAATTTTTGGCCGCGCGGCTGAAGTGATTGTAGATGATGACCGCCGGTATGGCAGCACCGAGGCCAATTGCCGTTGCGAGTAACGCCTCGGCGATGCCCGGTGCAACAACCGCCAAATTGGTCGTCTGCGCCTTCGAAATCCCGATAAAACTGTTCATGATGCCCCAGACCGTGCCGAAAAGTCCGACGAAAGGCGACGTCGCTCCGATCGTCGCAAGCAAGCCCATGCCGTGCCGCATCGCCTTTGCTTCGGCGCGCGAGATCTCGGTGAAGAAGGATGCGGCACGCTCCTTGATCCCGCTGTCGCTTGAAAGAGGGCTCGAAAGTTTTGCTTCATGGATTGCGGCCGCGACCATCCTGGCCAGCACCGTTCCGTCCTGGCCCAGCTGCAATTGCGCTTCCGCCAAGGTTGTTGCCGCGCCGATGCTGTCGAGTGCCTGGATCAGCCGCTTTCGCGCGCGAGTGAGCTCAAAGGATTTGGCGATGAAGACCGTCCAGGTCAGCAGGGAAGCAAAAGCCAGGCCGATGATGACGGCCTTGACGAGCTTATCGGCGGAGAGGAACATCGACCATGGCGACAGCTCGTGTGGCATGATGTTATTCGCACGCGTTTCGGAGTCGGCCAGTGCCGCCGCGCCGGGTGTCGGTGCTTCTTCCATCTGAGGTCGTTCAGCCGGTGCGGCCGCGGAAGGTAATGCTTGGATCTCAGGCGGCTCGGTCTGCCCGGTTTGTGAGGGCGGCGGTGAAGTTTGTGGGCGTGGTTCATGAGCCTTCGTTGCAACCGTGCTTGCCGTCGACTGTTGCGCCATGAGCGGTAATGCAAGATACGGTGGGAAGACGAGAAGAGCGGTCAAGGCGACGGCGCCCCGCAGATTTCGAATAAGCCATTGCCTCATAGCTCTGCCCAATAGCGGATCAAGTTGTGATAAAGGTTCGTCAATTTGCGAACCTCGGCATCATTGCGGTCCAGGCGCTTCATGAGTTCCTGGATCGAATTGTCGAGATCGAAGATTAGGCTTCGTGCGTGCGAGTCCCTGATCATGCTTTGCAGCCAGAAGAAGCAGCAAATGCGAGCGCCACGGGTCACGGGTGTGACCCTATGCAAACTTGTTGCCGGGTAAAGCACAAGATGCCCGGCATAAAGCTTGATTTGGTGACAACCAAAATAATCGTCGATGATCAGCTCACCGCCGTCATATTCTTCGGGCTCCGACAGGAATAAAGTGACCGAAAGATCGGTGCGAATTCGCATGCCCGTGAAATGATCGCCGCGGATCGAATTATCGACATGCTCGCCAAAATATTGCCCCTCACCATAGCGATTGAACAGGGGCGGGAAGATCCGGAGCGGGACAGCAGCGGAAATGAAAAGCGGATTGGCGGTGAGCGCAGTAAGAACCCGATCACCCAAGTGCCGGGCGATGTCGGAGTTTGGCGGCAGTTGCTCATTCTGCTTGACCATCGCGGATTGCGATCCGGCGGTGGAGCGACCGTCTTCCCATCCGGCGCCCGTTATGATGCGGCGGAAATCCGCCACATCGCTTTTGCTTAGAACATCGGGCACGCAGATCAGCATTTGGCTAAAGCATTCTTCCAGCGAAGTGGATACCTGTTCGCGTCGCGAAAATGCGACAAAACAAAAAGTAGAGCATTTTCCCGCTTCAGCTGAAGCGGGAAATCGCTCGTCAGAACTTGGCGGTCGCGATCACATACACGGCGCGTCCGGGCGCGATTTGAATGAACGGAGCGCCGCTTTGATAAAGCGCATCATAGTAGGTGCGGTTGAAGATGTTCTGGACATAGAGCTTGAGGCTTGCATAGGGGCCGATCTTGGCTTCCGCGAAGGTATCAAACCGCCAAAACGAGGGTATGACCGTGGGATCCGGTGCCTGATTATAGGGCACGTTGCCATTTGCAGCGAGTAGGGAGCCGCCGAGAACGACTGACCGATAGACGGCCTGGCCGCCCAATTCGAGCCAGGGCGTGATCTCATATTTCGTCAGCAGGTTGAAGGACTTGTTCGCAATGTTGGCGAGCTCAAGGCCGATGTTATGTGGCACGATCGACTGGGTCACATCCGAATTCATCAAGACGAGACCGCCAAGCACGCTCCATTTGTCGGTGATCTTGCCGGCCGCTTCGAAATCAAGACCATGGACAGTATAGGCTGCGCCGGCGACGATTTGGCCGCTGGTATAGCCGGGTAGTCCGGCGGGTGCGGTCTCGCGGGCGTTTTGCACATCCGTTTGGAAGGCAGCGAAGGTCGCGAGGAGATGCCGGTCGAAGAGCTCCCATTTATTCCCCAATTCGACCGCTTCGCTCAGCTGCGGGCCGAAGACTTGGGTGGCTGGCTGGCTCGGACTGAGGCCGCCATAGTTGCTTGACAAAGCGTCGAGCTCATCGCCGACAGGGTCGGCCGATGTGGCATACGCAGCGTAAAGGCTGGTTATCGGGATGGGTTTATAAACGAGACCGAAGTTGTAATTGACGAGGCCGTCATTGGCTGATTGCGAGCTTGCAAAGGAATTATAACTGCCGCCCTTGCTCGACGTGATGTTATAGTCATCATAGCGGATGCCGGCATTGAAGATCACTTCGTCGTCCGAAAGGAACAAGTGCCGGTATTCGGCGGTATCCATCAGATAGACTGCTTTGGTATCGACATTGTAGATTTGCAGGTTTGGGTTCAGCGCCGGTGTTCCGAGGCCAAGGATGTAATTGTTTGGATCCCAAATGCTGACGATCGGAGCCCCGCTTGACGAAACGAAGGGCGAGCCGGACGTGATTTCCGAAGTGAGCCCCTGATAGGAATTGATGGAAATGCGCTCCTGAGAGAATTCCGCGCCGAGCACCACGGTGTTCTTGATCGGGCCGACATCGAATTTGGCGATCAACTCCGGCTGGTCGGCGAGGATAGCCGAGGTCTCGAAACGGCTCTGCGCGTTGAGCTGAGTAAAACCCGAAAGATAGTCCCAGGTCGACACCGTAAAGGGTGGCGCACCGCGGCTCGGGTTTTCCGGAATCGTGCCGACATAATTCAGGATCGAATAGCCTTGGCGGGCTTTATTGCTCAGAGTCAGCCAATCATTAGGCTTATATTCGAAATCCAATGTGCCGATGTTCTGGGTTGTGTTGGTAAAGTCACGGTTGACGATGCCATAATAGGTGTTACGCGGGACGACCCCTTCCGTGACAGGCCGTTCGCCCGGCAGATTGTACGGGACGCCGAAATCCGGCAGCCCAAAAAGATAGGTGTGGGCATAGTCGGCACTGATCGTAAAATCGGGCAGCGGCTTGAAGGTGATCGCACCGGCCACACCATTGCGGTTGTCGGTCGTGAAATCTCGCCCGGCGACATCGGCGCCCTGCACCATGCCATTGAGGCGGACATCCAATATCGGGTTGATCGCCTTGTTGACATCAATCGTCAGCCGCCTCGTCTGGTCGCTGCCGAGCTCCGCGTCGGCCCTGTAGAAATCCAAATCGCTGGCCTGCTTGGTCACGATATTGATGGCACCGCCGGTCGTGCCGCGGCCGGCGAATGTGGAAGCCGGACCACGCAGGATCTCGACCTGCTCGGTGAAAAAATTCTCGCGGATGCTGACGCCCGGATCGCGTACGCCATCGACAAAAATATCGTTGCGCGCATCAAACCCACGAATGAAGAAACGGTCGCCGAAAGCATTGCCGCCTTCACCGGAGCCGAGTGTAACGCCCGCGGTGGTACGCAAAATATCCTTCAACAGGGTCGCGTTCTTATCCTCGATGGCTTGTTCCGTTATGACGGTTACGGAACGCGGCGTGTCAAGGATCGGCTCGGTGAACTTGCTAGATGACAGGCGGTCGGCCTTATAGGGCGCGGCAGGATCGGCGTAAGGGTCGGCGCCGGGCTGAGGCGTGCCGGCGCCCCCACCGATACCGCCGGCCTGGGCGACCTCCTGGGCACCGCCCGGCGCGCCGCTCGCAGGCACGGCATGCGCCTGCTGGGTCTGGCGCTGCTTGCGGCGTAGCGCCGTGCGCACCTTGAGTTGAGATTTCGTTGGTTTCGTTGCAGCCGGCTTCTGCCGTGCGGTTGGCGCTTCGACCGTCAACGGCGATAAAGGCGCCGCGGCTTCCTGAGCCTCCGCCGCAGTTACGGAGCTCGCTGCAATGACACAAGCAGCACTAAAAATGTGAGCCGACTCCGGATCCTTGACCCCGGTGCTGATTCCCCATCCCTTTCGCAAGGCAGGCGGCGTCCTAAAGCTAGTCATCTTCGTCCCAACTCCAAGTCTTTTGCAAGCCGGCGCATTTCTCTCTGATCCAGCCTGTAGAATAATTCCACCTGGAGATGACGTTACCGAACCAAATAGCGTTGAGCAAACATAATTACTTGATTTATAACTATTTCAATTTCAAACAAACATGCGCATACATTGTATATTAGAATTATTATTGTTTTAAAATATGAATTTATTGATGGATTTTAAGGGCTTGCTATTGTTCAATTTGGCTTCGGGACACCATGTTGCAAAAATACGTCACCATTTAACGAAGGGCGAAAACCGGCGGGAAGGCAAAGACTAGGCATCGGCCTCGTCTTCTTGGACGCTGGGGGGCTTCATGAGCGAGAAAAGTTCATCGATGGTGGCGCGCATGGTCTGACGAACACGGCTCGTATCTTCCATGCCTTGGATGCGCACGCCGGCCGCGACCCCATGCATTTCATCACGAAAATCCGTCAGAAAGGACAAGGGATCGCGTGAGTTATTGGCTACTCTCGCGATTAGGCCAGTAATCAAAAGCTGACAGGCGAGCATGCGGCCGTTCACTTCATCCATATTCTTCTCCTTTTCGTACGAACCGGAACGATTGTAAGACCACATTGCGGTGCACTCTAATTCCGATTAGAGATTGCATAGGTGGCGGTGGCAAATGACGTGTGCCGGTGAGAAGGTTCTTCAGTGTGCGATCGAAATATCGGCACCGTCGAGCACGGCGTAATCAAATCGCGCGCCAGTGAGGATTGCCTAGGTAAAGGTCGCACCAACGAGCACCGCATGCGTGAAATTGGCTCCCGTTAGATCGGCACCATCGAAGTTAGCGTCCGGCAGTTCCGCGCGAACGGGAACCATACCCTGATTGGCGGGATCAGCCCCAAGATCAGTGTTTCTTAGCTTTGCGTTATTGAAGTTGAAGCCCCGGCCGCCACCGATCACTCGCGCATGAGATAGATCGGCATTCGAAAAATTCGCGCCGTCTAGCTCGGCGGCATAAAGTGTCGCCCCCATCATGAGCGCGCCGGAGAAATTTGTGTTCTGAAGTTCGGTGCGTGTGAAATTCGCCGACGAAAGATCGGCCTTCGCAAGCGTCGCACCGGAAAGCTTCGTCGAGAAGAAATCGGCACCGAGTAGATTCAATCCGGCAAGATCGGCGTTCGTGAGAGCGAGATTGGCAAGACTGATCACCGCGCCTCGTGCATCTCCGATTTTTTCCTCTATTTCCGCGCGCGTCAGCTCCGCGGCGGAGAGCCGAGGTGGCGACGACAACCCGAATATGGCGGCAAGCAAAGACAAGTAGCGAAACGTATGGCTTCCTGGCAGCGTTCGCATTGGTCTCGTCCCCGCGCGAAATGCCGATTTTGTTTCGTCGCAAGGATATGTGAAGCAGACCCGCGGAGGCAATGGAAAAAAATTCCCATCAAGTTCGGGAAAAATTGTAAATCCACGAAGCGCCAGCGGCCGCCACATTCAGCACTGAATGCTCAGTGGTTCGCAATCGCCACGCCCCATGGAAAGGAGCCGACGGGAATCGACTTCACTACTTTGAGACTGGCCACGTCAACCACCGAAACGTCATTCGATACCCCATTTGTCGCGTAAAGATATTTGGCGTCCGGGGTGAACGCCAATTGCCAGACGCGCTGGCCAACAAGGAGATATTTCTCAACCCTTTTTGTCGAGGTCTCGATTACGGCGACGCGATTGGCCGGGCCGAGCGCCACGAAGGCTCGCTTGCCATCGGGCGAGAATCGCACGCCAACCGGCTGAATGGTTTCCTTCGTCAACCCCGGAATTTCGAATGCGATCTTTTGTTTGACCTCTGGATGAGTGGCATCGATTACGCTAACCGTCCCGCCAACCTCGGAAGACACCCATAGTTCCGAGCCGTCCGGCGAATATTGAGCAGCACGCGGTCGCGCGTCGACGAGGACATTGGCGAAAATCTCGTGAGTTTGTGTGTTGATCAAATGCGCCATATTCGTCGTTTCCGACGTATTGACGAGCACTTTGCCATCGGGGCTAAGACCCATTCCCTCGGGTTCGACCCCGACGGGAATTTCGGCAACCTGCTTGCGTGTCATGACATCGATGGCGGTCACCATATTGTCATTCTCGTTCGAAATATAAAGGAGCCTGCCGTCGGGACTCAGGATCAACAGTTCAGGATCCGGTCCTGACGGCAAACTGCCGGTGATGGAAAGCGTTCTAGTATCGAGAATCTGAATGAGATCATCGTCGCCTGCGCAGATGTAAAGCTCGCTGCCGTCTTTGTTCAAGACGATCCCGCGCGGACGATGTCCAACCGGCACGGTTTTCGTAACTTGCAATTTATCCGTGTCGATAATCGAAATTGAATTACCTTTTTCATTCGAGACATAAGCCGTGAACGCCAGGGCTTGGGGCGCCATGCCTAAGCCAAATGCATGGATTGCAAGGGCAAGGCAAGCCAGGCTGCTCGTCACCGACTTACCAGAACCTGTCATTTTACGAATGCACTCTTTCCGGCTGGTCAAAGCCCCGCATCTCGAAGCTTCCATTTTTTGATGCAGAATGCCTTCCTTCGGTGAAACCGCAACAATCATACGCCTGTCGCCAAGCAGGATCGCTGACGCAATTGCCAGTTCGAAGGTCTCAGGGTTTGCTTTTTGCCCTTGAAGGCAGCGATGGCGAAATCCAATCCAATGAGATAGCGTTTGCATTGATCTCGTCCCGCGCCACGTTGGCTGATTATGTTTCATCGCAAAAGTATGCGCGAGGCAGACGGGCAGAGGCAACGGGAAAAAGTTTCCGTCAGCTTCGGGAGAAATTGTAAATCCATAAAGCGCTGCAGTGATGTTTCTTGCGCATCCATGATCTTCTCAACACACTCGCGGCAATCATGGACACCCGAGTTCGGCTCGCTTAGTGACACATGGGCAAACACGACGACCGCGCACGAGCGCTTGATGCTGACAGTTCTGGGCGACCTTGCCGAATTCGAGCGCGAGTTAATCCACGGGCCAAGGCCAAAGGCGGAAGGCGGGACGTAAGCCGCCTCGACCACGATTTGGGCCGCAAGCGCTTCGGCGATGCGGGTTACGCGACGGTGGAGCTTGTCGCGGAAATTGGCGCGACTTTCCTTAGGGCCGATCTTGGCATTAGGCCGAAGCCCCTCCCCGACCATGCCGAAGCGACAAAATCGGTTGAGCGACACCTGTTCGTGCTGCCACCGCGACCAAACGCCATTGCAGGTCGGAGTCAAGGTAATGGGCCATATGGGACTATAACAGAGTCGCGCCACGCGGGCGCGAGGGGGCATTGGATTGAGTGAATCACGGATACCGATTCAGTAGAAATACTGCTCGTCACGACGCGGCAACCGCGACGCTGGATAATCCCCAAGGGCTGGCCGCAATTAAGGAGAATGGGCTACGCCAACTGATCGAGTCATTTGTGCAGAGAACAATCGCCAAAAAATCACGCGCCTAGCGCTGCTGTCTCGAATTCAGGTCACGGGGCAGAAAACCCTCGTGTATATCGGGAGCGATTCCGAAGCCGATCCAAACAGGGTCGTGACAAGCATGGCAACTATGCCGATCAAAACGACCGTCCGCGATGACATCCATTATCCTTTGGTTCCCAGCGACCGGCTCGCTAATTGTCAAATATAGCGTGGGACATCCTGAGGCGTGGTTTGCAAAAATGAGGGTCAACCCGCCTGTTCACAAGCCGTGACGCCAAATCTTGGCGTTAGTTAGGGTGCAGTCAAGGTTTCAAAAAAGGCAATATCGTGATAGAGGGGCCCCCATTCGCAATACAGCACCATTAACCATAGCTTGTTGAAGCTCATTCACTGCCGGCCATGCGCGTTCTGATCGTTGACGACCACCCCATGGTGATCGCGGGTTGCCGCGGCATCCTGTCGAGCCAGATCGATATAGAAGTCATCGAGGCGCATGATGCGCGCGAAGCGCTTGATGCCCATGTCGAGGCGTCACCCGATGTGACAGTTCTCGACATTAATCTACCAGGGAATTCCGGGTTTGATGTGTTACAGCGCATCCTAAAACAAAAGCCCAAATCCCGCATTGTCGTTTTCACAATGAATGAGGACCCCATGTTTGCCGCGCGGGCAATCGAGCTCGGGGCCATGGGCTATATCGCCAAAAGCGAGGATCCGTCTCAATTCGTGAAGGCGGTGCGGCTCGTTGCCGGCGGCACCTGCTATCTTTCGGACCAAATGGCCCAGAAACTCGCCTTCTTCCAACAAAAACAGCGGAATAATCCCTTCCTTGAACTTTCCCCCCGTGAAGTTGAAACTCTCAAGTTGCTTGCAGAAGGCAAAGGGATGGCGGAAATCGCCGACGCCATGAAAATTTCGTACAAAACGGCCGCCAATTGTTGTTCATTATTGAAGCATAAGCTCGGAGCCCGCTCGCGGGCCGACCTTATCCGGATCGCGGTTGAAGGCAAAACTGCCAATACGATCGTCTGAGAGCTGGCCTTCGTGGTCACGATCAAGGCTTGCGGATGAGGGCCTGATATTTCTCGGAAATTACGGCAAGTGCAGAGGCCTTATCGGCTCCCTTGTGCCGCAGATTGTAATAGAATTGGCAGAGGTCGCCATATTCCAGCTTCTCTTTGCTTCCTTCCGCAATCCGAGCAAAGGATTCGATCAGATCAACATAGCTTTCGCTTTGCCCGTTGCGTGCGAGCATGTCCGACAATTGCGCAGTTCGATTGGCAATCATTCGCGGCGTCTCAAGGAATCGATCACCGGCGTCTTCCAGAGCATTTCGGATCTGTGTAATGGCCTCAGCGATGGGAGATCGGGCCGTATTTTCCTTTCCAGCAAGCCAAAGCGCGGGGTCAGTTCGATCCTCCACCCCAAGCCAATTCAAATTCGTGGGCGAATGGCCATAGGTCACTGTCCCGGTCTCGCTGCCGCGATTGTCCGGCTGGCTATCCCCGCAGCCAGCCAAGAAGACGGCAGCGAAGACTAAGACATGGGGCAGTTTTCTTATATTCATTTTGTGGAAACAGAAGCTTTCCTTTGGCTCAAAACCATGCCGCGCGGTCCTTCGCAGGGCCTGATTCTCGTCAGTTCCTGTTCGTTTGCTAGATCGATGACGGAAACATCGCCGGAAAACCAATTGGCAACATACGCGCGACGGGCCTCTGACACGATGGTCTCCGGATAGCGGCCGATCTTGATGACTGCACGCAATCGGCCGCTTGGTAAATCGATGACGGTTAGGTTGTCTTGATGTTGATCACTGATCATGGCCCAATCTCCATCGGGCGTAATCGCAACCCCATAAGGCGCGGCGCCGATCTTGACTCGGGCGATGACAAAAAGCCGCTCTGTATCGACAATTGTCGCATCGCCACCGCGGACGTCGGCAGTGATCAGAAATTTGCTGTCAGGTGACAGAGCCAAGGCGAAGGGTGCCTCACCAACGATAAGCTCTGCACTCTGTCGCATCTCATTCGTGTCAACGACACTCACCGAGTGGCTTTCGCGATTGGCAACGAAAATATGATCTCCGCGCGGCGCCAGAACGAGCCCGGCGGGCTTATGCCCGACTGTTGCCTCACCACTGAGCTCGCCACTTTCCACACCGAGCCGCGTGACACGGTCTTTATCCCAATCACTGACATAGAGGAATTTTCCGTCTGGATCCGTCGCCACGCCAAAAGGCTCGCCCCCGACATGAAAGACCGAATCAACGGAAAGACGCGCCGCATCGATTTTGGTGACCTCACCGTGATCCGGATGGGTTACATAAAGATAGGCACCGTCCGGGCTTGCCGCGATCATCGCCGGCCCCACATCGACTGAAAGCGACCCCGTAATGGTATTTGCCGCTGTATCGACTCGCTTAACGCGCGACTCGTCCTGGCAGACGATGAACAGATCTCCGGCAAGACTCCGAGATGAACTCAAAGCCAGGCCCAAACATAAACCGATAGTGGCTAACTGGACACCCATCCACACTCATCCCAATTATTTCGATTCGAGTTTCGCCTTGAGGCCTTGCAGGCCGTTGCGTAGAAAAGAGCCGACCGCCGTCCGGGCCGCATCATCGTTCAGATTGTCCGGCGGTTCATTGCCAGTGTCACCCCGGTAAATGCGGCCATACCACTCGACCTCGGCGCCGCCGCTTGACGCCGGGCGTACCGCCAGCGTCATGGAATAGGAGCTGACCGGCAAGGCGTCGAGACTGGGATCCATCATGCGATAGGAATATTTGAGCGCGGTCGAATCGAATTCATCGAGACTCTCCTTGAGAGTGGCGCCATTTTGAAAGGTCAAGATACGCTCGCCGCCGAGCGCATCGCCACCCGTGGCCTGAACGCTCTTTATGTTGGGATGCCATTTGGCGATCGCGCCGAAAGAACCCGCGACCGCCCAGACCTTCTGCGGATCGGCGGCAATCGTAACGGTTTCATCGACTTTGAGAGGCGTTGGCCCATGCGCGAGGCTGGGTGTTGCAAAAACAAAGGCTAGGGCGGCAAGAACGCATAGTCTCAAGGCAATCTCCTTTTCAAGGTCGAGAGGTAAAGCAAGCGGCGCTCGTGTAATGAGAACCATCGCTCGGCAATCGGAAAAGCGAGGTAAAGGCAAGCGAGACAGCTAAGCGCCGCGGCGATGAACCAGGGCCGCAGATCGAGATGGCCGGCCTGGGGGCGCGGTGTCGCGGCCTCTCCGATCGCGGCGGCCAAATCCGGGACGCTGGCGAGATGGCGGTAGGTCAGGCCGGTGATATTGGCGAGTTCCTTCAAATAGGGTTCGCGCACAGAGGATAAATGCTCGGTGCCAAGGACCATGGTGGAGCCGAAGGGTGCATTGCGCGGATTGTAGCCCTCGCGATTTTCTGCCCCGGGTGGCGGTAAGCCGAAGCGACTCTCATGCGGTACATCTTCGGCGGCGTAGAATCCGACTTCCCTCCCGTTGTCATCGAATTTGGGAATGGGCGACAAGGCATACTTGCCCGCCCCGATGATAAGCCCGTCCACTTCGCCGCGTTTCCCTTCGAAGGGCGGCCCCCCGGACCAAGGCAAGGGCGGCGCTTCCTGACCATCAGTGATGAAGATCACATCAGCATTCAGATCATTTGCCATCGCAATGGCCCGATAAAGTCCCGCCGCAATATGACTGTCGCCCTCCCAGCCCATCCGCCAATCAAGCCCAGCAATGGCCGCTTCGACGGGCGCGAAATCGGCGCAGACATTGACTGGCTCGAAGAGCAGGAATGGCTGACGCTCAGTGAAGATCGCCAGGCCCAGATGCGAAGGGCAAGGCAGCTTTTGTAGAAGGTCACGCAAGGCAAGCTTGGCAAATTCAAGCCGACTCATGGGCTTTTCGTTCAACACATAGTCTCGTGTGTTCATGCTGCCGGTGATGTCGAGAACGGCGAGCAACTCATAGGTCTTCCGCTCAGTGGCAAGGGTCGGCATTAGTATGGAAAGGAGCAGCAGAACAGCGGCAGCCGCAAGCAGCAGAAAGCGCGAATCCTTGAGATACACGCCCTTCACGGCAGCCCCTTCGGCAGGCCAGGAAGGTCGGTCCAGATTTTCTTTGGATCCGCGAGGAGTTCATCGCCACTCATGCGGTCAAGCTCGGGGTATTCCCGCAGGAGGCGGGACGCGACATCGAGATTGAATTTCGCATCCCAGAAATCGGGGTGAAGCGTAAGCGAGTGTCGGTATTCGCGCCGGCTTAGATTGACAAAGGGGCCGGCCGCTTCTAGGTCGCCTTTCTCAAAGGCTGCAAAGGCTTTGCGCAGCAGGGTATTGGCCAGATTGTAGCGGGCGCGGGCGGAGAGCTCTGTCTCCCCTCGCCTCTCCAGAGAATCGATGAGGAGGCGCGGCGTATCCGTGTCATCGCGCTTCGCCAAACTTGTAATGCGGGCAAGTAGGACTTCCGGCGCGTCCGTGCTATCAACTGGAAGGTCGCGCCCTTCCGTTAATTCCTGAATAGTCTTGTTTGCCGCCCGCGCGTTGAGCCAGAGATGAGCGCTGTATACCGTTGCAAGCGCCGATGCGCCCAAGGCAAGAACGAGCGCCACCAAGCGGACACGGCGCCAATAATTGACAAGGGTTTGCCGCAAGCTCCGTACTTTCTGCACAGCTAAGAAGCGCAGGCTATAAGCCTTTTCTGTTCGCCTTTTCATCGGCGCTCTCCGGGCCGGAGTCGCAGCGGGGTTTTCTCAAGCGCCTGTCCATGCGCGGCACTCATCCTCTTCTCGGCGAATTTGGCGGCAAGGAGCAGAAGCGTTGCGAGCAAAGCAACCTGGTTCAGGAACGGGGTGAAATCGGTTCTCGGCAGCGTCTCTTCGATTTCCATCGGATGGCGCTCAAGCCGGCCGATTTGAGTGACGGCATCGGTGACGGCCTGCGGCCCCTCAGCCTCAAAGGCCAGATAAGGAACACCAAGAGTCTTGAAATAAAGATCGAGGTGCCGTTCGGGCATGGCTTGCGGCGTATCCTCACCCAGCTTTGGCTGGTCGGTAATGCCTTCGCTGCCAGCTGTCCGCAGAAACAGCCAATAGAGATTGACCTTTATCTTCTGAAAATCGGCGCGCAATTCCTCCTGGATTTTTGGATCGATCAACGCCGCACCATCGGAGACCAGCAGGATCGCGCGCGAGCGGCCGGTAAAGCCCGGCTTGAACATGGAGAGCGCTAAGGCGAGACCGCGTGCGATATTGGTGTAATCGAGGCCTGGTCGGTCGATCGCCCGGATTGCTGCTTCATATGCTGCCTGATGATCGGTCATCGGCATGACGAGCATGGGCGAAGTGGAAAAGGCAGCGACACCGACTAAGTCATGCACGTCGCCGCTGAAGAAACCCGACAGGATTCTCTTCGCGGCTGCGGTCTTCGATTCTTCCGCGCCAGAAGGCTGGCGTCCGGCAAATGTTTCGTTCATGCTGCCACTGCGGTCGATAAGAAGGACGATCTCGGCGCCTTCGGCCATCCTGGTCACGGAGCCTTGTGCGGCATGCAGCCCCGCAAGCGCAAGAATCCCCGCAGCGATCGCAACAGCCGCAATGGTCGCGAGGCCCTCGGCAAAAACGCGCGAAATGCCATCCGGCGGCGCCGCATCAAGCGATGGGATAAAGAACGGACGTAAAGTGGAAAAGAAGTAAGGCGCCAAGACTAAGGGCAAGAGCACCAGCACCATCGGCGAATCGAGCCCGAGCGTCATGGCGCGGTTCTCTCAAGCGCGGCTAGACGCGAGGCAAACGCAACGAGATCGGGCTTGGCGAAGAGATGGCTTAAGTTTTGCTCTGTCTCCTTAAAAAAGGCTTGCCGCGAAGCGGCGAAGAATTTTTGAAACGATTCAGCCAGCGGCTCAAATTGTGGGTTCTTGGCAAGATAGGCCGGCAGGTCCTCAAAAAGTATGGCATGGCCGGCAGCTTTCTCAATGCTGCGATGGAGCGTAAGAAAAGCAGGCTGATAAAATTCCGACTCGGATGTTTGCCCGGCGAGCGCCGAAATTTGCCTTGCCGCCACGGCAAAGATGCGCGCCCGGCGATTCTGAAAGGGCCAGGCCGCATGGTCCCAGAGGCATAAGAAACCCAAGAGAACCGTCAGG
>DATJTB010000020.1:0-3705 GCA_035503795.1 Methylocella sp. | reverse complement strand
ATCTCCTCGATCGCTTCCTCGGCCGCCGCTCGTCCAACCTCCGGCTGCGAGCCGGCGCCAAGCCCCTCGGTGACCTGCAGGCCCATCTGGATGACGCGCTCGGCTTTCGACGAGGTCAGTGCCTGTGCATCGGTGTTGGCGACAATGAATTCGACTCCGAGCAAGCCCGAGACGATCATATTGTTCACGGCATTGCCGCCGGCGCCGCCGACTCCGGCGACCATGATATGGGGTTTCAGTTCCCGAAGCTCGGGCGCTTTCAGATTGATCGTCATCGTCTGGCCTCTCGACGTTGGTTGGAGCGCCGGTCAGACGCTCGGGTTTCCTTTGGGTGCGCAGCCGAACTCATGGACGAAGCCGCGCTTACTCGATTTGAGAGTGGGATTGGCGCGAAAAACCGGTCGCCAGTTTTTCGCATCCCGCTCCGCCGCACGCATAGATTTCCAGGTGAACCGAGGCGTCCCGCACCGTCCCTAAAAACTTCTCTTTAGCCATTGTCCGATCCGCCCGATGTAGCTTTGCGCGGCTCCATCCGGTTGCGCCGTCCGTCGGGTGCGGAAATATTCAACGCCGCTCACTTGCGGATAGATCAGCAAGCCGACGCAAGCGGCAAAAGCGGGGCTTTTGGCGGATTCGGGAAGGCCCTTGATGCCGAGCGGCCGGCCGATCCGGACCTGACCGGAGACGATCCGCTTGACGGCGGCCGGCATGCCGGTGAGCTGCGCCGCTCCGCCAGTGAGAACCAGCCGCCGTTCGGTATGAGCCGGAAGCCCGGCGAGCTTCAGGCGGTCGCGCACCAGCTCGAGGATCTCTTCGACCCGCGGCTTGATGATCGCGATGAGCTGCGCTTTCGGCAAATGGGCGGGCCGCTCGTGCTCCTCTCCGTTTCTGACGACGGCGACCGTCTCGCTTTCATCGGTCGCCGAGCTGAGGCAGGCGCCATAGAGCGTCTTCAGCCGTTCGGCGTCGGCGAGCGTGATGCCGAGGCCGCGCGCGATATCGAGGGTGACATGATTGCCGCCAAGCGCGAAACCATCGACATGCGTCAAAGTCCCGCCGGAAAAGACGCTCACCGAGGTCGTCCCGGCGCCCATGTCGATCAAGGCCGCGCCGAGCTCGGCTTCGTCTTCCGCCAGGGCGGCAAGCCCGGCCGCATAGGGGGTAGCGATCATCGCATCGACCGTCAAATGACAGCGCTCGACCGCCAGCATCAGGTTGCGGGCGGCCGCCGTGTCGCAGCTCAACATATGCATTGACGCAGCAAGCTCATCGCCGACCATGCCGCGTGGATCCTGAATATGGCGCGTCTCGCCGAGCGCAAAGCCGATCGGCAAGGCATGCAGCACGGCGCGGCCCTGCTGCTCGCCGCGCCGCGTGCAGGCTTCGAGCACCCGGTGGACGTCGAACTCAGTGATGGTTTGGCCGGCGACCGCTACCTTGGCGTCATAAAGATGCGAAGCCAGCCTTCCGCCCGTCGCATTGATGATCACGCTTTCGACCTGCACGCCGGCCATGCGTTCCGCCGCATCGACGGCGAAGCGGATCGCTGCTTCCGCCGCTTCCATATCAGCGACGGCACCGCCCTTGATGCCGCGGGAGCGCTGGTGGCCGATGCCAAGGACGCGGGTGCGATGCGTGCGGCCGCGCTGCAGATCGGAAGGATCGCTTGGATTGAGCCGCGCGACGAGACAGACGATTTTCGACGTGCCGATATCAAGCACCGACAAAATCGCGCTTTTGCGCGCCGGCAGGGGCGGCAGGCGCGGCGGCAAGACTCTCGCATTCATCAATGACCGCCTTTCCCCTTGCTCGTTGCGTCGAGTACTCCGGCGCGTTCGGCCGCTGCCTCCGCGGTCAAGCGGGCCATGAGGCGGCCGGGCTCGCGCAGATCAACGGAAATGAGATCCTTGTCGAGAATTTGCGCTGTCTTCTCCAGCGCGGCGAGCCGGACCAGCGCCGCCTCGGGCGCGGCCTCGGGCAGGAGGATATCGACTCCATTCGCCGTCTTTAGTGTCCAGCGACGCCCGGCCACCCAAACGCCGGCCACGATTTTGTCGCGCAGCTCGCCTGCCGCATCCAGTAGGCTCAAATATTGGCCGAGCCGCTCATTGGCATTGGCGCCGACGACGAGCGGCAGGTGAATGAAGCGCCGGTCGCGCATCGCATCAAGCGGCACGCCGTCGGCCGCGACGATCTGCACCTTACCGTCATATTGCCAAAGGGCGAAAGGCTCACGCTCCTCGATCTCGATCACCAGCCGGTCCGGATAGCGTTTGGTGACGATCGCTTGCTTGATGAGGGCCAGGCGCTGCAATCTGTCCCGAACCTCGCCCACATTGAGGAAAAGGAGCGAATTGCGCGACGTGATGCCCGCCACCGCGAGAAGATCCGCGTCCTTGAGCTCATGCTCGCCGGATATCGTCACGGCTCTGATCGGGAAGCCGAGGCTCTTGGCCAGAAGATCGGCCGGCTCGCCAACGGCCGCGACGAAGGCCGTGTAATGGCCACCCTCGACAATCCCATAGGCGCCAACGGCGGTGAGCAGGCTCAAGGAGAAGCCAAAGCCCACAAGGGGCTTGGCCAAAAAGTCGAAAAGAGGGCCGCGCCAGCCGCGGCGTAGCGGGCGGAGAGGCAGGCTTTGCCGCCGCCCTGATATGAAGCGCGGTGGCGGCGACAAGGCGCTTGGATAGGCCAAAGCCGCCGGGGCCCCGTTGGCCTCGAATCTCACCGATCGCAGGAGGCGTCCTCGACCATCCATCGAACAAGCTCACCGAATGTCAGGCCCGTATGGGCCGCGAGTTCCGGCACGAGCGACGTCTCGGTCATCCCCGGCTGGGTGTTGACTTCCAGAATCACGAGCTCTCCCTTGCCTTGGGCCGAGTCGTCATAGCGGAAGTCCGTCCGGCTTACGCCACGGCAGCCGAGCGCCTTGTGTGCCAATAGGGTTAACTCTTGTACATTTTGGTAAATAATTCCTTTAAGATTTGCCGGAAGAATATGGGTCGATCCCCCCTTGGCATATTTCGCCTCATAGTCGTACCAGCCCCCGTCCTTGGCCCTTATCTCAATGACATCATAGGCTTTTTCGCCGATTACGGCGCAGGTGAGCTCGCGTCCAGGAATGAAACGCTCGATCAAAAGCACATCGCCGTGTGGCCAAGATTCCGAAATTAATTCCTGAGGTGGCGCATTGGCCCCCTCCCGAACGATGAGGATGCCGACCGAGGAGCCCTCTGAAACCGGCTTGATGACATAAGGAGGCGGCATCACATGCGCGCGTCCCGCAGTGAAGCGGTCGGTCGTGCCCCCTTCCGCGACCGGCAGCCCGGCGGCGCGAAACATTTCGCGGGCGCGGTCCTTGCGCATGGCGAGGGCCGAGGCGAGGACGCCGGAATGGGTGTAGGGAATGCGCAGCATTTCCAGAATGCCCTGCATGATGCCATCCTCGCCATAGCGGCCATGCAGGGCGTTGAAGGCGACATCCGGCTTGAGCGCGGCGAGCCGCTCGGCGATGTCGCGGCCGACATCGATCCGCGTGACCACGAAACCTTCCGCTTCGAGGGCCTTGGCGCAGGCCTCGCCCGAGCGCAGCGAGACCTCGCGCTCGGCGGAGAGCCCGCCCATGAGGACGGCGATATGCTGGGGCATGGGTTGATCCCGAAAAGTATGTAAGCCACGAGGCGTGAATCGGACCAAAATGTTTCA
>DATJTB010000019.1:0-3532 GCA_035503795.1 Methylocella sp. | reverse complement strand
GATGGCGTACCATAAGCGCTAGCGTTCGTATCGGACAAGGAATAGGCGCAGCCGCAATATTCCTGCTGGTAGAACTCTTCCTTTTGGAAATCCCGATCATGCGGTTGGCGGCCCCGCCATTGCGCCAATTATAGTCCTTCGGCCGCGCGACGCCCGCAATCATTGATCTGCGCCATGTTTTTCCAGCGCGAAATCCCGAGCGAACTCGTGATCACCGGAAAGACACGCGTGCTTGCATAGAGGGCTGTTCGCTGAAACCTCATGTCGAAGCAGATCGTGCAGCGGATACCCCGCTCCGGCTCCCACTCCAGCCTTTGGCGCGGTCAGTACGGCTACTCCCGGTGCTTCGGAAACGCTAACCAAGATGAGCCGGAATCGCGCGCCTCCCAATTTTCGCCTTAAGGAAAGATTTTGTAGGGCAGAACACACCAAGCTCCCTTCCGGGACCGCCCATGACCGACAAGTATCGATTGGATCTAATCACGGCAATTGCCACCGTCTGCGCCTCAGCCTCGCTCGGCGGATGCAGCACGGTGCCGACCGCCCCGGCCGCATTCGCTGGGGCCGATGATCGTGCGTGCTTGACGCGCGCCATGTATTTCGAATCCGATCGCTCAAGCGACAAAGGCCTGCGTGCTGTTGGGACGGTGGTTATGAACCGTGTCGCGTCGCCGCAATTCCCGAATACGATCTGCGGGGTTGTCGGTCAGCCGGGCCAGTTCGCGGCAGGCGTGCTCTCTGACCGCATGCGGCCAGAGGAGCAGGAGCGCATCGCGCGGATCGCCGACCAGATTCTTTCCGGCCAACGCGAAGCAGCGGTGGGCGACGCGATGTTCTTCCATCGAGCAGGTCTGACCTTTCCGTACAAAAACATCCACTACGTGCTCGTCGCGGGTGGCAATGCCTTCTACGACAAGCATCCGGCCACAAAAAGCGAAACCAGAATTGCCATGGCACATGTTCATCCTACGCCGCCCACGATCGACGACCTCATCGTGCTGGCGAATTCGGCCCCGCTTCAACTCGATCCGAGCGGTGTCCCGAAGTAACGATTCGTGTGAGGGATGATCCATCTTTTTTGGATCCCAATCGGCATCGCATCCGAACTCGACACAAAGGTGCCAGTCCCTCGCGCAAAGGGGGCCCCTCCATCGGTGCAGGTTTCTTTTTTTCCGTCCGCAAAATGGTGATTTTCTTGTCTTCAAACGAAGCGAAGACAGCCAGAGGTGCTCGGCGACTATGATCATACTTCGGAACAGGCTCGGCAATAAAGGGAGACGACCGATAGAAGGAATCGCCGTTTTCAACCTCGTTAAGTCGTATCGCACGTCGATCGAGAGAACATTCAGCACATAGCCTACCGCTACGCTCATGCCATTGCTTCCATTTTCCTACGTATTCCTTGGCGCGAAGTCGAGCGCTATTCCAACGGCGCCCACATGGAAATCCAGACAGCCATAATTCGACAAATACGAAGGCCGCTCCTACCTTTCCATTTCCTCAAAGCGTGCAAGTCGAGATTGCCTGAGATATCAGCTCAATGAAAATCTCGGCTCTTCAGCGTGATATCTTTGATGTGTCCGTAGGGATTTGTGAGGTTGCGCGCGCGGAACGATTTAGGCGGCCGCTCGCGCGGATCGGGCCCGCCGCCGGCATGGGTCGCCTGATCACCGCGGCCATGCGGCAGTGGAAAGGCCGCATCACGGCTTCCTACCGTGGCGAGTTCAGCCGAGAGGTCCGAGAGTTGTTGTGCGACCAGGTGCACGACGTGGCCTTCGCGCTGAATGCGGCCACGCGCCGCGATCATCCTCGCGCCCATCACCACCCTACGGAACTTCTCAAACACCATCGGCCAGACGACGAGGTTGGCGATCCCGGTCTCATCCTCCAGCGTAATGAACAGCACGCCCTTGGCGCTTCCGGGTCGCTGACGCACCAGGACAAGCCCAGCGGACTCGAGCCTGCGGCCATCGCGCGCCTGCATGGCCTCGGCGCAGGTAACGATCCGGCGCGCGTCAAGGTCCGCGCGTAGGAAGGTGACGGGATGGCGGCGCAGAGTCAGGCCGACATGCCGATAGTCCTCGACCACTTCGCTGCCGGCCGTCATCGGCCTGAGAGTGATGGATGGCTCATTGATTTCGGGGATCGCTGCCGCCTCACGCAGGGCGGCGGCCACGAATAGGGGGAGCGGCTCGTCACGCAGCGCCTTGATCGCCCAAAGCGCCTCGCGCCGGGTGAGGCCGAGCGCGGGCCGGAAGGCGTCGGCCTCGGCCAACTGAACGAGCGCGGCTGTGGGCACGCCCGCGCGGCGCCAAAGATCGTCAACGGAGTAAAAGGGCCGGCCAGCCCGCGTGGCGATGATCGCAGCGGCATGGGCATTGGCGAGGCCCTTCACCATGCGCATGCCGAGCCGCACGGCGAAGCGTTCCTTGTCATCCGTTGGCGCCAATGTGCAGTCCCAGCGTGAAGCATTGACGCATACGGGGCGCATCTCGACCCCATGCGCATTAGCATCCCGCACAATCTGTGCCGGGGCATAAAAGCCCATCGGTTGAGAATTGAGAAGTGCTGCGCAGAACACATCCGGGTGCCAGGATTTCATCCAGGCGGACGCATAGGCGATCAGCGCAAAAGAGGCGGCATGGCTTTCCGGAAATCCGTAAGAGCCAAAACCTTCGAGCTGCTTGAACGTCTGCGCGGCGAAGGCGGGCTCATAGCCGTGGGCGATCATGCCGGTGATGAGCTTGTCGCGAAACGCCGAGACCCCACCCGTGTGCTTGAAAGTCGCCATCGACTTGCGAAGGCGGTCGGCCTCACCAGGCGTGAAGCCGGCGCAGACGATCGCGACCCTCATCGCCTGCTCCTGAAACAGCGGCACGCCAAGGGTCTTGCCGAGCACTTGTTCCAATTCTGGTTTGGGATAGACGATGGGCTCAAGCCCTTCGCGCCGGCGCAGATAGGGATGCACCATGTCGCCCTGGATCGGACCCGGCCGGACGATCGCGACCTCCACCACGAGGTCGTAGAAGGTGCGCGGTTTGATCCGCGGCAGCATGGACATCTGGGCGCGGCTTTCGATCTGAAAAGTGCCGAGTGTGTCGGCCTTGCGGATCATGGCATAGGTGCGGGGATCCTCGGCGGGAATCGTCGCGAGATCGAGGTTGACGCCCTTGTACTCGGCCAGCAAGTCAAAGGAGCGCTTCATACAGCTGAGCATGCCGAGGGCGAGGACATCGACCTTCATGAAGCGCAGTGCGTCGATGTCGTCCTTGTCCCATTCGATGACCTGGCGATCGACCATGGCTGCCGGCTCGATCGGTACGAGATCGTCTAGCCGGTCGTTCGTGAGGACGAAGCCGCCGGGGTGCTGGCTAAGATGCCGAGGCGCGCCGATGAGCTGGAGGGCCAGGTCGAGCGTCAAGCGCAGACGGCGGTCCGATAGATTGAGGTTCAGCTCCTTGATATGCTTGGCCTCCACGCCTTCGTCCGACCAGCCCCAGACCTGGGAGGACAGCATTTTGGTGAGATCTTC
>DATJTB010000018.1:0-6120 GCA_035503795.1 Methylocella sp. | reverse complement strand
TCAATTCCTCACGCTGGGACTGCACGCTGGAGCCAACCGAGGATAATGAACGCTTCGCCGTGCGGCTCGGCATGCGTATGGTCAGGGGGCTCGCGAACACCCATGCCGCAAGGATCGTCGCTGCCCGGGCTGGTCAGCCCTTCAGATCCGTCGATGATCTTTGGCGTCGTGCCGGTGTGCCCACGGCCGCGCTCGTTCAGCTCGCCGAGGCCGACGCCTTCCGGCCGGCGCTGGGCCTCTCTCGGCGGGAAGCACTCTGGGAAATCAAGGCATTGCGTGACGAGCCGTTGCCTTTGTTCGTGGCCGCCGCCGTGCGTGAGGCGACGGCGATCCCTGAAATAAACGAGCCATCAATTACGCTCCGGCCGATGACGGCCGGCAGCGAGGTGGTCGAGGACTATGGGCATGTCGGCCTGACTCTGCGCCGCCATCCCGTCTCTTTCCTGCGGGCGGACCTTGACGCGCGCCGGATCGTCACCTGCGTCGAGGCCATGCAAGCGCGCGATGGCCGCAGGCTTGAGGCCGCTGGGCTTGTCCTGGTGCGTCAGCGACCCGGAAGCGCCAAGGGCGTGCTATTCATCACTCTGGAGGACGAGACCGCAATCGCCAACCTCGTCGTCTGGCCGAAGGTGTTCGAGAAGTTCCGCAGGGTGGTGATGGGCGCGAGCATGATCGCTGTGCGCGGCCGCATTCAGCGCGAAGGCGAAGTCGTGCATCTGGTCGCACAACACCTCTCGGACCTCTCGGCTGAACTCGCCACAGTAGGAAGCCGTAACGCGGGATTCCCACTACCGCACGGCCGCGGCGATCAGGCAACCCATGCCGGCGGATCCGATCCGCGCGAGCGGCCGCCTAAATTGTTCCGAGCGCGCAACCTCACCGATACCTACGGTCATATCAGCGACATCAGGGTGAAAAGCCGGGATTTTCATTGAGCGTGGCTGCGGTCATCCGACCTGCTCGACGACTAGAGCGGGATCAGCAAAAGTGTGAAGCGGTTTTGCGCTCGCATCCCGCTCTCAATTACGAGGATCGATCACGTTTCATGATTTTGGATCGGTTCGATCCAAAATCATCGTGATCTAGGTTTCCCTGCGGCAGAAAACCAACTGTAAAAGCGGACGGTTTGCCGAGCCCGGATCCCAACGCCTGATGCGCAGCCAGAGCGCAGAACAACCCTTCTCCGAGGGGCATCCATTCGATTACTCCCTCTCCCCGGAGGTCTTGCCATGACGAAGCTAGCTTAGCTAGTCCTGCACTGTGCCATCTATGATAGAGTGTCGAGAGATCATGAGCCCTGACCAGTGATGTCGATCCTTTCTACCTCTTTGCGCGATTTAAGCGCGGGAAAATCCTCCGCCGTGATCGCCTCTTTCTTGAGCAAGAGTTCGGCGCCCTGATCGAGATCGGTGCGCCGTCGCTTCAGAATAGCCTGCGCTTCCTCAAATGCCTCATCGACGAGGTCGCGAACGCTGAGATCGATCTCCCGCAGAGTTGCTTCGGATGCCACCGGCCTGTCGCGTACCTGCTCCATGAGGAAGGTTTGAGGGGCGGGCCTATAGGTCCGCTGCCCCACGCTCTTCACCATTCCATAGAGGGTAACCATTTCCGTTGCGATGTCCGTCGCGCGTTGAAGATCGTCGGCAGCTCCCGTCGAAATGTCGCCTTCGAAGAGGATGGTCTCGGCGGCACGGCCACCCATCAACACGGTGATGCGGTTGCGCAATTCGCTGGCCGCCAAAACAAACCGGTCTTCTGTCGGGTGTTGGATCGTATAGCCAAGCGCGCCAACACCGCGCGGGATGATCGAAACCTTCAAGACAGGATCAACGCCCGGCAGGCTTGCTGCGATGAGGGCATGACCCATTTCGTGATAGGCAACCCGGCGGCGTTCCGGTGGTGACAGAATCCGGCTCTTCTTTTCGATCCCGGCAACGATGCGCTCAATTGCTGATATCACATCGTCAAAGGTCACCTTCTGACTGCCGCGGCGGGTTGCAACGACAGCCGCCTCGTTGACAAGATTGGCGATATCGGCGCCCGTAAAGCCGGTCGTCATGGCGGCGATGCGTTCAAGATCGGCATTTGGATCCAGCACGATTTTCTTGACATGCACTTTGAGAATTTCAAGCCGCCCCTTTTGATCGGGACGATCGACGAGTACCTGGCGGTCGAAGCGACCGGCACGCAAGAGCGCCGGGTCAAGAATTTCCGGCCGGTTTGTCGCAGCCAGCAGAATGACGCCGGTCGATGGATCGAAACCATCGAGTTCCGCGAGGAGCTGATTGAGCGTCTGCTCCTTCTCATCCATGCCGCCGATGCTGCCTGCTTGCCGTGAACGGCCAAGTGCATCGAGTTCATCGATAAAAATAATACAGGGCGCGGCTTTGCGGGCCTGGGCGAAGAGATCGCGAACGCGTGCCGCCCCGACACCGACAAACATTTCGACAAATTCGGAGCCGGAGATCGAGAAGAAAGACACGCCGGCCTCGCCCGCGACCGCACGTGCAAGTAGTGTTTTCCCTGTCCCCGGCGGCCCAACAAGAAGGATTCCCTTGGGCATGCGAGCGCCCAGGCGTCCATAGGCTTTTGGGTTCCTGAGGAAGGACACGATTTCTTGAAGCTCGAATTTGGCTTCGTCAACGCCCGCAACATCCTTGAACGTGACTTTCGTATCCGTTTCAACATAGACTTTCGCACGCGATTTGCCGACAGTCATGAGACCGCCAAGCCCTTGCCCGCCTGAAAACCGGCGGGAAAGGAAGACCCAAACGAAATAGAAAATAACGGCTGGAAGGGTCCAGGCGAGAATTGTGCCTATGAAGCCGGTCGGGGGTGTGCCGGAGACTTTGACGCCGTCGGCCGCAAGCTTGTCAGCGAGCCCAGGATCAACCCGCACCGTGGCAAATTTCGTTTTGCCTTGGGCGTCAGGCTCCTTGAGCGTGCCTTCGATCACGTCCGAGTTGACAACAACCTCGGCGATTTTCTTCTGAGCCGCAAGCTTTTCGAATTCGCTATAAGGAATAGCGGCGGTTTGCTGCGACGTGTTCCAGGTCTGAAGCAAGAGCAGCACCGCCAAAACGATAGCGATGAAAGACCAAATTATTCCTGTATTCTGTTTCTCGACGGCCATGGTTGTTTCACCTAGACTCTAAGCCTCGTTGAGTTTGATGTCGGTCTGAAAGCTCGGCTCGTTGCTCTTGAGATGGAGCGGCGGGCGCGCGCCCTTTGACGATGCGAGGTGATCTGAGCGCCAGCATCCTTGAAGACATAGTAAGGCGCCGCCAGTTCCTCCAACCAGAAGCCGGTCTTGCGCCGAGAGCCGTCATCGCGCCTTTTATCTTGAGGTGGAGGGTATGTGACAGATGGGGGACAGACGGGCGTGCTTCCCGATTGCCAATTTCGGTCTGTCCGCTTTGCGCCACAGGGCGACTTATGCACCGCAACAAACGACGTGCACGTCGATTTAAATGTCGTCCCTTCTGCGATGTGCATATCGAGAAAGATGACCGCTCCGTTTCACGGATCAGTGACTGTGACGTTAGCCAAATCTCGTCACAAATCAATGACGACGTCGCCTTGAGGCTGGCAGCAGCAGACAAGCACATTGCCGTCTGCCGGTGCATCAAGCGGCTCAGGCTTGTAGCTGACAGTCCCAGCTACAAGACCGGTCTCGCAGGTATGGCAAACCCCCGTCCGGCACGCCCACCGCACCGGTATGTCGCACGCTTCGGCAAAATCGAGAAGGCTTTGGAACGCAGGATCCCAGCGGATATTCAGGCCGCTCCGGGCGAATGTGACCAGCGGCCCGGTGCCAGGAGGTCCGGCCGGCATGTGAGGCTTTGGGTGTGGCGCCTCAGCGACGCCTGGCGTAATGGAGGGACCGGGGCCGAAAATCTCGGTGTGGATGCGGTTTGCAGCGACCCCCCAACCCGCAAGGCCAAAGGCCAGATCGTGCATGAAAGCGGCCGGCCCGCACATGTAAAAGTCGCCATTGCGTGGTACCCCGAGGTCCTGGAGCCTACGCATGTCCAAACGCCCGCGAGCGTCAAAATCTCGACTTAGCTTGTCCTTGGGAGTAGGAGAACTGTAACAGATATGGCTGTGGCCATGGATCAAAGCTTTCAGGAGAGTGCGACTCTCCTCGGCGAAAGGGTGCTCGCGGCAGTTGCGGGCCCCGTAGAGCCACCAGACTTCCTTCTGCGATGCCTCCGCGGCCAACGCGTGGAGCATGGCGAGCACGGGTGTTGCCCCTATGCCTGCACTCAGTAAAACGACGGGCGCGTCGCCCGCGCGAAGCGTGAAGCCGCCCCGTGCGGCGCTCACATCAAGCACGTCGCCAACCTGCAGCTTCTCATCGATGTAAGCGCCAGCCGCGCCATGGGCTTCCCGCTTGATGCTCACACGATAGCGCTCGGCACTAGGTTTACCCGATAGCGAATAGCTGCGCAAAAGCGCCGGGGCATCGGGTATCGGCCTCAACCGCAGAACGACGAACTGGCCGGGTAGGGCTTCCGTCAGAGGGCGACCGTCAATCGGCTCAAGCGCCAGTGAGATCACATTACTGCACTCGCGAATCTTTCCCGAAACACGTAGCGGGCGAAAGCCCTGCCACGCCGGAGCCGGGCCTGCCACGGCAGCAAGCCCTGCGTTTCCTGTCAGCGCACCGCCGCTCTGCTCTTGCTCGAGCAGCGCCCGGAAGGAGGCGCGCCAACCCTCGCTCAGCGCCGGGATGCGCAACGCGCCCTCGAGTTGGCGACGCGGGTGACCGGGCCTGTACAGTAGCGCATTGATCTCGAAGACAGTCATGCGCTCCGGACCCGCCGCGACCTTCACGATCTCATCGCCCGCCGCCACCTCGCCCTCCTCCAGAACACGGAAATAGAAACCGGGTCTCCCGTGCGCGACCAGCAGCGCAGCCATCTGCGGCTCGTTCATGCGGATGCCCACGCGGTAACAAGTCACGCGCGGCTGGGTGACCTCAAACAAAGCTTGGCCTATCCGGTAGCGATCGCCGATGCACACCTCTTGGTCAGACAGGCCGTCGACGGTGAAATTCTCACCGAACTGCCCATAGGTGAAGTCGTCTCGGCCGAGCTGGCGCTGCCAAAAACGATAGGAGTCCATTTGATAGACGAAGACGGCCCGGTGTTCGCCGCCATGCCCGGCCAAGTCGCCTTGCCCGTCACCATCGACATTTAGCCGCCGAACCATCCGGGGGCCGTGGACCGGATGCTTCCACACGCCAGTGTAGACTGTCCTGCCTTGCCAGGCGACATTCTGCGGCATGCCGACATTCACGGATAGTAATGGTGGCATCTCAATCCATCCGCGCTGTCACGGGTAGCGGGTCCGCCCCTGTTCTTTGGGCCTGCGCCTATGGGCTTCTGGCTGCGCCCGCCGTGTCATTATTTGGTGCTTTCGCGGTGTACAGACTTGGCCTAGACTAAGAGGGAGCGTGCCCGATATGCATGACAATCCGTGACATCTCGGTTATAGCATTCTCATGTAATCAAGAGGTATTGCGCTATAAATATAGAGGCTACGAAGTGTTTGTCATTTTCTTTGGATAAATTCTAGCCATATTAGTTGGTCGGCGTCGCGGGCATGACAACGGTCGTATCGAGAAGGGCGGGCGGCCCACTGCCAATCGACTCCAAAGAGTGAGGTGCCTGAGAATCAAACAGATACTGGTCCGGAGATCATTGTCTTAACTCCCTATGGCGCGCTGGCCTATTGAGGCTATTCTAACGGCGTGTTCACCGGGAGGTCTGCCGTCTTCGCGATGGGGTCTCGTGTCTTGCGATATGTCTGGTGACCGAGGTGAGATATCTGTTGATGGCGAAATGAGTAGTCCCGCATGGATCAAGGGCGTGCCTCAGAGCAGATTGACAATGCTCTTGTCAGGATCAAATGGAGAATTTCGGCTGGAACCAACGTCCTGCCAGTTTGAGAGTCTTCCATTGCCAGAACAAGCGAATCCGGCTCGATGACAGCAACGCCCCTTTCCGGGGCTTGACGATTGCCAAGCTGCTCAGAACGCCCGGCGCTTCGTTAAAGAGCGGCGCGGAATCGACCAAAAGGACGTTGGGTGTTTAAAGAAGGGCAGGGGGACTTTGC
>DATJTB010000017.1:0-6834 GCA_035503795.1 Methylocella sp. | reverse complement strand
TGATTTAAAAGAGCTCTTGACAAATAGTCTGCGATATTTCGCGGACCTAACCCTCTCTCTTTGCCAAACGCCGCTCGGAGACCCAAGAATTGGGGACTTTAAGCGCGATTCGCCTGGCGGTCTCCAGGCGCAAAATTTTGTTTTCCGTCGAAATCGCCCGCCAGTTTCCAGAGATCCGGCTCGCATGCAGCGGAGACAGGTTCGCTATGGCCGGGACTCGCATGCGCCAGCGAGAAGGAAGGTGGCGTCCACGTTCATCCAGGTGAAGAGGGACTCAGCAGACAGCTCGCAACAGGGGAATGTGTCTATGCCGCCGGGCGCGTCAGGGCGGTCCATTGGTCGGCGAAAGCGGGCGGCAGATCGATGAGACGGCTGACGCCATAGCCACGTCTCCCTGACAGCGGCGGTGACGAACGCCGGATCGAGAAAAGCAAGTGAAAGCACCATCCGGACCGAGCGTTCTGTCTTCTGATCACGCGCGGCAAGCGCAGTTACGTCGGTAACCGTATCCGCGATCGATTCATCAAGCCAGCGCCGCGCCGTGGCAATGGCTTAGAGCCGCCGCTGCTCCTCGACCCGTATTGGGCGCAGACCGGTTGCGGGCCTCTCGGGAAGAAGGATCTCGCGTTTGCGAAAAGGCGAGGGTTTTTGCCAAGGGACGCAGCGCTAGCCACTCCAGCGTGCCGCCACAGAGGCCCCCGTCGCGGTATACGACCGGGGAGTGCGATCCATCCGGCAAGGCGCTGGCTCACAGGCTTCCCGCTGCGCGTCGAGGGAGTTGAACTCCTTCTTCTAGACTTCGATTTTATCCGGTAATGGGAACCGAGAGGAAATCGGACCAGATTGTTTCACGTGATGAGCAAATCGATAAACTGAGATGATGCAAGCATGATTCGGCTGGAAAGCATTCGTAAGTCTTATGGCGACGCGGTCGTAGTCGATAACGTGACGGTAACGATCCTCCAAAACAAAACGACAGTGCTGATTGGACCATCGGGCGCTGGAAAATCGACTCTGCTCTCCTTGATCAATGGGATTGAGACGCCAGATGATGGCACCATCATGGTTGAATCAAATCCACTCACACCTCAATCGGCGCTTCTTTTGCGCCGTAGAATGGGCTATGTAATTCAGGATGGTGGGCTGTTTCCGCATCTCACCGCATGCCAAAATATCGATCTTATGGCGAAGGAAGCAGGCTGGCCGCTGGACCGGCGGCGGGCAAGGGTCGACGAACTATGCGTGTTGACGCACTTTCCTCCTACGGCTCTTGATCGTTTTCCGTTGGAGTTGTCTGGAGGTCAGCGTCAGCGGGTTTCTCTGATGCGCGCGTTGATGCTCGATCCCGGCATCCTCCTCATGGACGAACCTCTGGGCGCGTTGGACCCGATGATCAGGGCCGAATTGCAGGACGATCTTAAGGCCATTTTTCTGAGTCTCGCGAAAACCGTGGTGCTCGTAACCCATGACCTTAGTGAGGCGGCATTCTTGGGTGATGTGATCCTCCTGATGCACAAAGGCCGTGTCATCCAACAGGGGCAATTCCGCGACCTGGTAGACCATCCACAGGATGCCTTCGTCCGCGAGTTTGTTCACGCCCAATTGCGGCGTCTCGCCATAATCAACGAACATGCGATGGGCTCTGGCAGGTTGTTGAAAAACCTCTGGCGTAAGAGGGATGATGTGATTCCTGGTTGATGGGGGTCAACTGGGGAACGTGGGTTGCGAGGAACGGATCAGCGTTTGGGTTCGTTGCCCACAAGGCTTATGATGTCTTCGACTTCATCCAAGCTCTCAAACGGCGCAAAGTCGCACCACATGTTACCATCAATGGTACGATCAGCCGGAACGGCATCCCGCGCAAGACAGCCATTGACCGGCGCACCACTCACCATCCCAGCCATTCGATCATCCTATGCCTCCGCAGGCGGATCGAGGAGATCTTAGGCTGGATCAAATCGACCGGCGGGCTTGGTCAGCTCAAGGTCCGTCTCATCCGATTGCCCAAGCTCCTGGAGACGACATGAGCCTTCTGGGCAAGTGGCGCATCGTCGCGATGCCCGACTACGAATCCGACTTCCCTGATATGCCGGAACCAGCTTACATTCTGTTGGGGAAATCGGGCGATGAATTCGCTTTACCGGTGCGATCCACGGATCGTTCATGGCGATGCAGTCGAGTTCACTTGGTCTGGCAATGACGAAATAAACGAAACCTGCGGCCATGGACGGGCTGAACTCCGAGACAATGGCACCAAGGACAAATTTGCTTCCAAGGCCGCGATGAAGCCGACTTCATAGCCAAGCCCTGGACGGCTTCTTCAACAGCCTGCTAGATCGGAATGATCGTGAAACACGGCCGCAAGGAACTGCTGTTGATCTTAGTCATTCTGACAGGGATGTCGGCAAAGACCGGCGATTTCAGCGCGGAGATCCACATCGGCTCCAAGAAGTTCACCGAGTCCGTGATTCTCGCCGAAGTGGCGGCAAAGCTATGTGCCTCGACCGGCGCGCCTATAATTCATCACCAAGAACTTGGCGGCACGCGGCTATTGTGGAACGCCCTGCTTGCTCGGGAGGTCGACGTATACCCCGAATATAAGGCAACCCTCACCAGAGAGATCTTGGCGGGCGAAAGCATCAATGGGGAGAGCGCGCTCGAGCAGGCGCTTGCTAAACGAGGCCTCCGAATGAGTCGGGGGCTCGGCTTCAGCGATACCTACGCCCTCGGCATGACGCCGCAAAGAGCAAAACAGTCGGGGGTCACGAAAATCTCCGACCTTGCGCGAAATCCCTCACTCCGATTCGGACTGAGCGACGAATTTATCAATCGCGCGGATGGCTGGCCGGCGCTCCGCGCGACATACGACCTAAACCCCGCGGATGTGCGTGGACTGGACCATGACGTCGCTTATAAAGGTCTCGCCAATGGCTCGATCGACGTCATCGACGTCTATACTACGGATGCTGAAATTGGCTATTATGGTATTCAGATCCTGGACGATAACAGGCATTATTTTCCGAGCAACGAAGCCGTTTTTCTGTATCGGGCCGATCTGGAGCAGCGTGCACCAAAGGCTCTTCGAGCCATGCTTCAACTTCAGGGGCAAATCGACGATGCGTCTATGCGCGCCATGAATAGCGCCGTCAAAATCCTTCGGCAGGAGGAGACGGAAGTCGCGGCGCAGTTCGTCGCAGCCAGATTTGGCCTTGCGAATATTGAGACCGCCGATACACTCGCCGATCGGCTTCTGCGCCGCACGATCGAACATCTCCGCCTGACCCTGCTTTCGCTTGGCGCCGCAATATTCGTTGCCTTGCCGCTTGGCATCGTTGTTGCCCGGCATCCCTTGCTTGGTCAGGCAATTCTTGCGCTGGTTAGTGTCTTGCAGACAATCCCCGCTCTCGCCCTGCTCGTCTTCATGATACCAGTGCTGGGTATTGGAGCGCTGCCAGCGATAGCGGCGCTGTTCCTCTACAGCTTATTACCCATCGTTCGGAATACGGCTTCAGGGTTGACAAACATTCCGCTTCCCATCCGCAATTCTGCGATCGCGCTCGGGCTGACACCGATGCGGCGCTTGCGTCTCATCGAGCTTCCGATGGCGTCGCCCGCGATCCTTGCTGGTATGAAAACGGCGGCCGTTATCAATGTTGGAACCGCGACGCTGGGCGCATTGATCGGAGGAGGTGGCTACGGCCAGCCGATCTTCACCGGCATCCGGCTTGACAATTTTGCTTTGATCCTCGAAGGCGCGGTGCCGGCGGCATTGCTCGCGCTCCTCATTCAGGGCGTGTTCGAGCTTGCCGAGCATCATCTGGTTCCGCGGGGACTACGTCTAAAGCCGAACGCGTAAATCCAGGTGTTTAATCCATGTTTTGACGGCGCAATCTTTTCCGCCCGATTTGAAGTATGCTCAATGGTATCAGTTTTACATGGGAGTGGCACGACGATAAAGTGAGTCCGCCAAGCGTACGACATAGTTGAGGAGTCTGGCCGGCTGGTCACGGGTTACGGCGTCTATCAGAAGACCTCACCAAATAGAAAGCCGGGAGAATTGTGTTCGACCATTCCACCGATCGCAGAATATTCAATCATCATCGTCACCTTCTGCTGGCATTCGTTGCTGCCGCTCGCTCCCTATCTTTACACCAGCGACAGTTTCGTGGCCCTGTTCCCCGGCTATGGTGCATCCCTGTCATGCCTGCTCACGGCTCAACCAACTCGTGAACACTGAACAGCGCTTCCTCGTCGATCCACACCCGCTGCGCCATCCAGCCTGCCAAACGGCCGATCTCACGGAACTGGTCGCTAGTATATTTATATGAGTTCTCAGTGTGGATGGTTTCCCCCGCCCTAAATCGAAATTGTCGTTCAGCCACCGTTACATTCTGATCAGTCATGCTGACCAAATGCATTTCAATACGCCCTTCGATGGGATCGTAGCTTGCTTCATGCCGAAACTTGCGAAGATCGAAACTCCCGCCGAGCTCCCGATTGATTCGAGAGAGCAAATTAAGGTTGAATGCCGCCGTGAGGCCCTCGGCGTCATCATATGCACGAAGGAGCCGACGAACGTCTTTCTTCAGATCAACGCCGATGATTAGTCGACCACCCGGTGATAGGATTATCCGTATCAAGCGCAGCAATTCGACCGCCTCCATCGGAGTGAAATTTCCGATTGTCGATCCGGGGAAAAATCCGATCTTTGGATGTTTGATGAAATCGGGTGGCAAGGCGATCGGGTGGGAGAAATCACCCAAGAGCGGCTGCACGACGAGCCCGGGAAATCGGTTTGCCAAGCGGCTCTCGGCCTCCGCGAGAGCACTTTGCGAAACATCGATCGGTACATATGCGTGCAGTCGCGGCAACTCTTCGATCAGAAATTCAGTTTTGAGGCTCGAGCCCGAGCCAAATTCGACGAGAAGCGTATCACTGAGACATCCATCGAGCATTTGCCTAGCATTGGATTTGAGAATCGCGATCTCAGTTCGCGTCGGATAGTACTCCGGTTGGTGGGTAATCTGCTCGAATAGCGCGCTGCCTATGGCATCATAGAAAAAGCGGCATGGTAGGCTCTTTCGCGGCCTCGATAGGCCTTCACAGACATTGACGGCGAAGTCGTCATCTTCCTGCGCCGGCCATGACGACCGTTGGAGCTGGTTCAACATCGGACCACCTCAGAAGCGAGGCGCAAGCCCATGAATTGCCAACGCTGATGAGGATAAAAGAAATTACGATAGCTCGGACGGACATGGCCTTGCGGCGTCACACAGGATCCGCCACGCAACACATGTTGACCGACCATAAACTTGCCGTTGTATTCGCCGAGCGCACCTTCGGGCGGCCGATAACCTGGATATGGCAAGTAGGCGCTTTGCGTCCATTCCCATACATCGCCGAATAATTGACGGGGCCTATTCTGAGGTTCAGCTTCGGCAGGCAGTGGACGCAACGCACCCATTGCAAGAGTATTTCCCGTTCGTGGCGTCGTGGTTGCCGCGGCCTCCCATTCGAATTCGGTCGGCAGCCGCTTTCCAGCCCAACGCGCAAAGGCGTCGGCTTCGTAGTAGCTCACATGCGCCACCGGCGCGTCGAGGTCGAGAAGCTGCAGTCCTTCGAGTGACATTTCGAACCACGTGCTATCGCGACACTCCCAATAGAGTGGCGCGCGCCAGCTGTCCCGATTGACGGCCGTCCACCCGTCCGATAGCCACAACGTCGCCGACTGATACCCACCGTCAGCGATGAATTCGAGCCATTCCGCATTAGCGATCAAGCGATCGGCAAGCCGAAACGGATGAATCAGTATGTCATGAGCGGGGCACTCGTTATCCCAAGCAAAATCACCATTGTCATGGCCGACCCGATGAATACCGCCGGCAAATTCGATCCAGCGCAGCGGCTCCAGCTTTGTGTGTGAAACGCGGTCCCGTGCGGGGCGATAGGCCGGCCGCAATGGGTTCGCCCCAAACAAGGCGAGAATGTCGGTGAGCATCAATTCTTGGTGCTGCTGCTCGTGGTTGATGCCAATTTCGATGAGCCTAGGCAGCCCCGGCGGCAGGGCAGTGTCATCCATGACCAGCCTTTCTAGCGCACGATCGACATACTCGCGGTAGGTAAGGATGCGATCAATTGACGGTCTTGTCAGAAGTCCGCGGTTTGGTCTGGGCTGACGTGCGCCTAGAAACTCGTAATAAGAGTTGAAGCAATAGTTGAACACCTCGTCAAACGGCTCATAGTTTTCGAGGTATGGCGCCAATATGAAGGTTTCGAAAAACCAGGTGGTGTGAGCAAGGTGCCACTTGGTTGGGCTGGCGTCGTCCATAGCCTGGACGGTCATGTCTTCGGCGGTCAGCGGCCCCGCAAGTTCTATGGAAAGCTTGCGGGTTTCGAATAATCGCGTGGCCAACGAGCTGGGTGATTTTTGAAGGGGCGGCGGAAATGCTGGGTCCACGGCCAGATATACCATGCGGCTTTCCTCCGGGAGTCGCGAATCGATACACATAAGCGCGAGCGCCTTTGTGGAAAGAGCGATCACCGATGCGAGCAAGGGAACAATTAGAAGCACCAAGCCTTATACAAAAGATTGCACGTCCTCCCACTTGCCATGATCACATCAATGTCCAAGGCTAAAAATAGTTTCAGCTTTAACGGAGGTTTGGTCAGAGCGCAATGCAAAGGTATTAGCGCCCCATTTGCACCGAGGAGGGCAATGGCAGTGGTTGCCGTCGCTCTACAACCTTGGCGCAAAGTCCCCCTGCCCATCTGTAAACACCCAACGTCCTTTTGGTCGACTCCGCGCTGCTCTTTAACGAAGCGCCGGGCGTTCTG
>DATJTB010000016.1:0-8332 GCA_035503795.1 Methylocella sp. | reverse complement strand
CTCGGCATCCTGCCCAGGCCCGACAGCGCGCTCGTAGGCCTCGATTCGGAGCGGATTATAGCCCAGTGTATCCTCAAGCTTGAGAACCATCGACGCATTCTGCCAAGGTCCCTTTAGTCCGAGGATTTCGACACGCGGCCTTAGTCCGGTCTGCTGCATGTCATCGATATCGCGGCGCAAGGCCTCGATGCCGGCGGCGTGCGACGGCTTCATGACCGAATAGACGCCATAGCTCTCGATCGGCTCGGCATTGAGGGGGGAGGCCGCGTTATGCCAGAGGATGTCGATGCCACTTGCCAGAACGAAGAGAAAGGCGGCGATCGCCCGGCCCAATTCGTTTTTCGGGCGGACCAGGATGAAGAGGCCCAGGAGGGCGAGCGCGCCGGCACAGCCGAGCGCAGACAATGACATCATCAGCCGGCCCTCGCGCAATGAAAAAGCAATCGCATTGGCCATGAGCCAAGATGTGAGCAGCAGTGTCGCACAAAGGAGCGGGACGGCGAGCCACTTCCGGCCGGCTTGAAAAGGGCGCGGCAACCCTTCCCTCACATAGCGGTCAAGCAGGAAGCCAGCCGACAAGGCCAGCGCAATATTGAGCAGAAATGTCGCATCGGCCGGCCGTCGGTAAAGCGCTATCCCGGGTATGGAGTCGAAGGCCAGTGCAAAAAGCGGCGTATAGCGCCCCAGGGCGTAAACCAGAGATGCCAAAAGCAGGATCACCAAGAATAGCGCCTTGCGGGCGAACAGGCGGCCGGCGGCAAAACCATGCCAGGCGATCAGCAGAAAAGGCATGGCACCGATGAAGAGATAATCGATCGCGCGATCCGTCCAGTCGACGCGCGGCATGGTGTCGTAGTCGGGGCCCCAATAATCATAAAGATGATCGAGGGAACCGAAGAAATTTCCGGCGAACAGAGTGATCAGATTGACCGGGGCAAGCGATCCGACGGCTGCGACGCCGAAAGGAAAACCCGGGCGGTTCGAGTCGGCGAGAAATTGCAAGGTCAAAAGCGCCGGCACGCTCAATAGGGCGAGGATCACAACGGCTGCCGTGGCCAAAACGCCAAGCCGTGCCTTGAGATAAGCAAACGGAGCCCCTGAGCGGGACGCCGCATCGACACCATAGCCAAGCAGGACCATGCAGAGCAGGAAGGCGACCTGATCGCGCCCAAGCGCCATCAAGGATGCGCAAATACCAAAGGCGAGCGCGTGACGATAGGAGTACCGCTCCAGCGCCAGCTCGAGGCACCATAGAGCGGCGGGAAAATAGGAATAGGAGATGATGATGCCCGTATGCTGGAGGCGTGAGGAGGCCGCGCCGCCCAGCATGAAGAGGATTGCGGAAAGAATGCCCCCCGCAGGATGCCAGCGCCAGCGCCGGGCAAGTCCAATCACGCACATCCCGCCGATCAGAAGATGAGCCAGAATGACGGCATCGAAAAGCGGCATCGAGGCCTTCGGCGCGATCAGGGCGAAAAGCACGAGGCTTGGCGTGAAGATCAAGGACTGCGGATCGGCAATCGCCGGGTGACCGGCAAAATGGTAAGGATTCCAAAACGGAAGCTCGCCGTGACGCAGGCTGTCCCCAAGGAACCGGAACATGGCGTAGAAATGGTTTTTCGAATCCCACGGCACCACCGTGCCCGTGGCGAGCCATGCGGCCAGGGCAAGTCCATAAAAGCCGATGAGAGCAAGGATAGAGTATCGAAACTCAGGCCTGCTCCAGGCCTGGGCCGCCAAGCCGCTCTCAGACATCAATCGGTCCTCAGGCGCTGAGTTTGGTTCTGCGGCATCCTTGATGAGCGACATAGGCAAAATCCGTAGTTGATCATCATGCGTGCGTGGACACCATCGCAAGTGCGTCGGCCGGCAAACGAGCCGAGGCCCGTGCGGAAGCCGTGGAATGGAAGGCTTCGTCGACGAAGCTTGTCACCGGGCCGGCGGAGCAGAACTCCTGTCGGCTACCCCGCAATGACGACGCCTAATTCTCGTCCCCCCCGAAGGCGCCGCGTCACACGGCAAAAACCAGATGGAATAGAAAGACGAAGACCGCAAGGCCCCGTTCGGGTCGGAAATTGGCATTTTCGAGGCAAATCATGGCTTCTCGGCGCAAGCCATTTTCGGACGGGGCGTTTCACGATTGGATTTTCTCAATCCTGAGTTTGCTTTGAGGGCCGAGCAATCAATCCTTGCATCGGGATCGAATAAACCCACTCTGGATTGGGCGAAACTGACGTTTCGGACGAGCCATAGGGTGGTCCATGAACAAGTCTCTTGCTCCGGCAGCAATGCAGGCAACTTGAGAGCTGACGAAAAACCCTCTAGTGTCAGAAGTATCTCTAACGCTGAAAGCCTGAATTCCGCATGAATGCGACAATTTCTCTTTTACAGATGCGGCGGTCCGTCCCCGTTGCCGCGATGTCGGGGCCAGGCCCGACGCCGGACGAAGTCGAAACCCTCCTGACACTCGCCTCCCGCGTCCCAGACCATGGCAAGCTCGCCCCCTGGCGCTTCATTCTTTTCGAGGGAGCGGCACGCGAGCAGGCCGGCGAGATATTCGCCGATGTCTGCGCCAAGGCCAATCCGATAGAGGACCCCGTTCGCCTTGCGGCGGAGAAAAGCCGCTTCTCATCGGCGCCTTTGGTGGTCGGTGTGATTTCCCGGGCCGGGCCCCATCCAAAAATTCCGCAATGGGAACAAATCCTGTCGGCCGGTGCCGTCTGCATGAATCTCGTCATCGCAGCGAATGCCCTGGGATTTGCCTCCGTATGGCTGACGGAATGGATCGCCTATGACAGGGCGGTCCTCGATCGATTGGGCATTGCCGAGACAGAGAAAGTCGCCGGTTTTATCCATATCGGACGGGCGAGCGGTCCGCGCGAGGACCGGATACGTCCCAAGCTCAGCGATATCGTGACAAGGTTTTAAGCGGCCGACCGCAAAGGACCGATGGCGACGCATACCACGTGACGGCGTTTCACTTCGGCAAGGAAGTTGCGCTCGGCTGAAATGACATGTGCGGCCCGTCTGCGGCAAGTCGAGATGGCGCAGCCGGCGGGCCTGATCTTACGGAACGCATCATCAGTCCTTGAATCGCTCATGATGTTATCGGATCTGTTCGAACCCAATCCTCGCGATCAAGGAGATGAATGGAATGGCGAATCTCTGGGTGCGCAAATCCATCGCCTCTCTGCAGGCTGAGGCGGAAGGCGAATTCGCAGCGGACTCCGGCAAAGCGCAACTTCACCGCACGCTCTCGGCCGGCAGCCTCGTTGCCCTGGGCATCGGAGCGATCATCGGCGCCGGCATTTTCGTTCTGACCGGCCATGCGGCAGCGGTCCATGCCGGCCCGGCCATCAGCCTGTCCTTCGTGCTGTCCGGGATTGTCTGCGGCTTCGCCGGCCTTTGTTACGCGGAAATGGCCTCGACCGTGCCGGTCGCCGGAAGCGCCTACACCTATGCCTACGCGACCATGGGGGAGTTCATCGCCTGGGTGATTGGCTGGGACCTGATCCTTGAATATGCGTTCGGCGCGACCACGGTTGCGATCGGCTGGTCCGGCTATGTGACAAGCTTTCTCGGCGACTTTGGCCTCTTGATCCCGACCCGTCTTTCGAGCGCGCCGCTGACTTATAATCCGGGCGCGGGGGCTTTGGTGCCAACCGGCGCGCTCGTCAATCTTCCGGCGGTTCTCATCATCCTCGTGGTGACGGCGCTTCTGGTGGTCGGCATCAGGGAATCGGCCAATGTCAATAATTGGATCGTCGCCCTCAAACTCGTCATCGTTGTTCTTTTTATTCTGGCCGGCGTCTGGTTCGTAAGCCCAACGAATTGGATCACGCCGACCAATCCGACCGGGGCCTTCATTCCGCCGAACATCGGCCCAGGTCAATTTGGCTGGAGCGGGATCATTAGCGGCGCCGCGGTGGTCTTCTTTGCCTATATCGGCTTTGATGCCGTGTCGACGGCGGCTCAGGAAGCGCAAAATCCGCAGCGGGACATGCCGGTCGGCATTTTGGGATCGCTGGCGATCTGCACCCTACTCTACGTGCTGGTGAGCGTCGTGATCACCGGCATCGTTCCATTCGATCACTTGAACGTGCCGGACCCGATCGCGCTCGGAGCTGATGCGATCGGATTTGGCAGTTTCGCCGCACTCATCAAATTCGGCGCCGTCCTGGGCTTGAGTTCCGTCATTCTCGTGCTTTTGCTCGGACAGCCGCGAATTTTTTATTCGATGGCCTGCGACGGGCTTCTGCCGCCTTTCGCCGCGCGCGTGCATCCGAGATTCCGCACGCCTTACATAACCACGCTGATCACCGGCGTCAGTGTGGCCATCCTTTCCGGAGTGCTGCCCCTGGAACTCGTCGGCAAGCTTGTGAGTCTTGGAACATTGTTCGCCTTCGCCGTCGTTTGCGTGGGCGTTCTCACCTTGCGGATTTCGGAGCCGGATCTTGTGCGTCCCTTCAAGACGCCGGCCGTCTTCCTGGTGGCGCCGCTTGGTGCGCTGTCAGCAGGATTCCTGATGGCGAGCTTACCAGCCGAAACCTGGCTCAGCTTTGCCCTCTGGTTCGCGATCGGCATGATCATTTATTTTCTATACGGCCGAAAGCACAGCCGCCTCGGAAATGGCAAGACAGCACAGGGCTAGTCAATGCAAACACATGAAACGATTTCAAGCTTCCGCAAAGTGGCCATCGGATCGAATCGAAAATTTGGCCTTACATTCGGGATCGTTTTCGGCATTTTTGGGCTTTGGCCGCTATTTCACCATCATTCACCGAAATGGTGGCTGATGATGATGTCGGGTGGTGTCCTAACCGCAGCGCTTTTTTTCCCCCGTTGCCTGACGCTGCCGAATCGTGCCTGGTTTCAATTAGGGCTCGCCTTGAACAAAGTCGTCAGCCCTGTCGTCATGTGCGGGTTATTTTTCGGTGCCGTCACTCCACTTGGTTGGTATCTGCGTAAGACAGGGAAGGATCTTCTGAACCTCAAGTTGAACCCTGAAGCGACGACATATTGGATCGAGCGCAAGCCTCCAGGCCCGGCTCAAGGAACATTGACGAAACAATTCTAGGGTGAAGATCGATGTCGGTTCTTGCCGAGCTATTCGAGTTCTTAAGCACGCGCAAAAAATTCTGGCTCATTCCTCTGCTGGTCCTTTTCCTGATCTTCGGCGGATTAGTAGTGCTGAGCCAGGGCTCGGTCGTCGCACCTTTCATTTATACGCTCTTCTGACGCGTTCGAGATGCTTGTCCTTGGCATTTCGGCTTTTTATCACGATAGCGCCGCCGCAATCCTCCGTGACGGTGAGATTGTTGCCGCGGCCCAGGAAGAGCGATTCACGCGCAAAAAGCATGACCCGAGCTTCCCGGCCAATGCCATCTCCTACTGCCTCGCCGAGGCCAAGGCTGACGCGAGCCGGGTCGACCGTGTTGTCTTTTATGAAAAGCCATTTCTGAAATTCGAGCGCCTCATCGAAACTTATCTTGCTTTCGCGCCGCGCGGTTTTGCCTCGTTTCGCAAAGCTATGCCGCTGTGGATCGGCGAAAAGCTATTCCAGCGCGATGTCCTGCTGCGTGAACTCGCCTCGATTGCTCCGGAGCTCGGCGATAAGGCAAAGTTACGCTTTTGTGAGCACCATTATTCACACGCTGCATCTGCCTATTATCCAGCTCCTTACCAATCGGCACTGGTCTTGACCATGGACGGTGTCGGCGAGTGGGCGACAACCTCGGCCGCAATCGGCCAAGATGACGTACTGCAGATTATCAAGGAAATTCATTTTCCGCATTCACTCGGGCTGCTCTACTCGGCCTTTACCTATTATACCGGCTTCAGGGTCAACTCTGGCGAATATAAGGTCATGGGGCTCGCGCCCTATGGTGAACCGAAATACACTAAGGCAATATTCGAACATCTCGTTGATTTGAAATTCGATGGCTCGTTTCGATTAAATCTCGATTATTTTGCCTTCTGCACGGGCCTCACCATGGTCGATGACCGCTTCCATCGGATTTTCGGCGGGCCGCCTCGCGCCCCCGCCGAACCGCTGGAGCAGCGTCATATGGATCTCGCGGCTTCGATCCAGGCCGTAAGCGAGGAAGTTATTTTGCGGATGACACGGTCTCTTTCCGCCCAAACTGGACTGAAACATCTGTGCCTTGCGGGGGGCGTGGCTCTCAATTGCGTGGCAAACGGCAAGGTACTTCGCGATGGTCGCTTCGACGAAATCTTCATCCAGCCGGCTGCAGGAGACGCAGGCGGAGCGCTTGGTGCTGCGTTTGCCGCCTACTATGATGAAAACCGTGCGATGGGGAGCAAGCGCGGTGTAAAACTGCCCGACTCCATGCAGGGGGCGTATTTAGGGCCATCCTACGTGCAAGCCGATATCGAGCACCGGCTCAAAACCATAGGCGCTACATATAGTGTCGTCGATAATGAAGAGCTCATTGGACAGACAGCTACTGCCCTGGCGAATGGGCAGGCGGTTGGCTGGCATCAGGGCCGAATGGAATTTGGACCGCGTGCGCTCGGCAACCGTTCCATCCTCGGTGATCCCCGCTCACCGACCATGCAGAAGGCGCTCAATCTCAAAGTTAAATATCGCGAAAGTTTTCGCCCCTTCGCGCCTTCGGTGCTGCGCGAGCGTGTTGCGGACTGGTTCGAAATCGATACTGATTCACCCTATATGCTTCTCGTTGCCAATGTTAATTCGGCGCGATGCCGCAAAATGACGGCAGAGGAACAAGCACTTTTCGGCATAGATAAGCTGAATGTGCTTCGCTCGGATATTCCGGCCGTTACCCATGTCGACTATTCAGCACGCATTCAGACGGTGCACGAGGAAACCAACCCGCGCTACTACGCATTAATCAGCCGCTTCGAGCAATTGACCGGCTGTCCTGTCCTCGTAAATACGAGTTTCAACGTACGCGGCGAGCCGATAGTGTGCACGCCTGAAGACGCTTTTTCTTGCTTCATGGGCACCGAGATCGAGTTCCTCGCGATTGGAAATTGTATCCTTCGCAAAGAAAATCAGAACCCTGCTCTCGCGCGAGATTATAAGAGTGCCTTTGATCCTGACTGATCTCTTCGCCGTTGTCCGGGAGAGAGCTTATGAGATGATCGGGGGTTTGCCATTCATAAACGCTCTCTCCGGTTACACCCGCGGGGGGAGCGATTGTCACCTCCATGAAGCGTGAACGCGATCCTTCTGATTGAATCGATTATTAGTTGAGACCCGCCAGGATCCAGAACATGTTTTGCTCAAGATAGTTTTTGAGAATAGCGGCGCGCATTCGGTTGGCTAATGGTGTCGGATGGCCATCGTCTGGGATGGATATCAGCGCACCCGCGGCCTTCTCTTTGTCGAAAGAAACATCGATAACAATGGCACCGCTGTCCTTGAGTCGCTCTATGATGGCACCATCGCTGAAGCCAATCGCGCGTAACTTATCCTTTGGCACATAAAGCTCGTGATCGTAAAGAATGATCGTTGGAACGTCATATTTCTCCTTTGCGACTTTTATGGCTGCCTGCATGATCCGGATATAGAGTTCGACGTCATCGTGAGTCACTGTACGGCGATAGGGCTCGATGAGCCAACGGTAGGCGACCCAATGGTTGAGCCATTCCTCTAGCCATAGGCTGAGGCCTTCGTGGCATTCACCCTTCAAAACGAGCTGGTCATTTTCGAGCGCATAGCGCGGGGCATGCCGCATCCAGTAGGGTTTGCAGGCGGTTCTCTCTGCATGTCCGGGCCCTGTCCAAAAAACGAACAGGCTCCTCTGCGATCCAATTACGGAATCAAATAATCCTGACTGCAATTCGCTCAACCACTGTTGCGGCCCATAGCCGGAGAAGCCGAGGTTGAGAACGCGCTTTTTGCGGTCGAGGCTGTCCGCAAACGCCTGCGGCAATGTATCCGCGTCGTTCAGGCCTTCACCGAAAGTGAATGAGCAGCCCAAAAAAACGATCGTTGGTCCCGTGTCGCAAGACTGCGTCTGACGCAACAGATTCGAGTCAATAGTGTAATCAACGCTATAGATCGTGGTCCCGGTGCTTCGATCAGTTTTCTCAACATGGTAGCGCCCTGCATGCTGCGGTCCCCAACCGATGATCGGCCGCTGGTCCATCAGCCCCATCGGCAAGAAAGCGGCCGATTCTCTATCCTGCCATATGGCTGCGGCTTCCATTAAGCAAATACCAAAGTTAAGCGAGGCCAGGACCAGCAGAAAATCACGCACCTTGCCGCGTGCGAGGGAAACAATGTCTGCAACAAGAAAGAATGTGAGGGTAGCGGTGAGCAGGCGAAACCATTCCCAAGATT
>DATJTB010000015.1:0-6655 GCA_035503795.1 Methylocella sp. | reverse complement strand
AAGGGTTAAGGGACGGCAAGCGTCAAGCATTAGGGAAGAATTTCCTATGGCATGAGACTTGTGACGATAAAGATTCTGCCTTTGATCTTGGACAGGTGTTTCGTATGCGACATGAACTGTGCCATCGATGACGAGCCGCTGAGGCTGAGCCAGCGCCGCCCGTACAACCGATGCGGCTGGTTTCCTTTCCCAACACGATGGATAAGCGCCGAGAATGCCGCAAACCCATCGCTGGGCAACCTTCGACGCCAACCAAACTTCGCGACTGATGGCGCAATCGATCATGGCCTCGCCTCCTGCAAATGACCTTCCATAAATAACTTTGAAATATATAACGGTTGCCTGTCTTCGAAGACATTGTCATAGTGACCCCGGATAGGTCCACGTCGACTTGATCGGTGGCTCCTGGAGACACGCATGAGGACGGGGCTTTTTTGCACTTATGAAAATCCGCAAGGCGATTATGCCTCCGCCTATGCCGAGCAAACGGAGCTCGTTCAGCTCATCGAGACCCTTGGGTTTGATGAAGCCTGGGTGGCCGAGCATCATTTCAACCCTAATGCGGCAAGCCCCTCCTGTCTTTGCGTCCTTAATTATCTTGCGGCCAGAACCTCGCGCCTGAGATTAGGCTCGGCGGCCGTACTGTTGCCGTTTCGCAATCCGATCCAGGTGGCGGAGGATGTCGCGACCCTCGATATTCTGTCACAAGGACGGTTTGATTTCGGCATTGCGAAGGGCGGCCCCTTCCCTTTGCAAAACAAGCATTTTGAAGTGAGCAAGGAGGAGAGCCGGTCAAGGGCGATCGAAGCCTTGAGCCTCATTCAAAGGCTTTTCAGCGAGGACGATGTGCATTTCAAGGGCGAATTCTTCAATGTGGAAGGCGTCAGCCTCACGCCAAAGCCGCTGCAAAAGCCGGTCCCGACTTTCATCGGCACATCGACAGCCGACGCCGTCGCATGGGCGGCGCAACACCATTTGGGTGTGATGGGGGCGCCGCCCTTTCCGGTCGAACGCCTGAAGGAAAACCTGCAACTTTATCGGCAAGCGGCGGACGGGGCCGACCCGCGTCTCGTGCTCATCCGGTTTTACCATGTGGCTGCAACACGCGAACAGGCGGAGGTCGAGGCCGGCGAATGTCTACGCCCCTTTATCGAACGCATGCGGGCGACCACGCCGACCCATCAGCCCGATTGGACAGCCTGGCTCGAACTCACCCGGATAGTCGAGGATTCGCTGATCGGAACCGCTGCCGACATCCGTGACAAGATTTTAAAATTTGAGACGGATCTGGCCCCTTATAGCTTGATCCTAAAGCCCCTCAGTCCGAGCTTTGCCAGGCGGCGCGCGGATCTTGAGTGCTTCGCGCGCGAGATCTGGCCTTTGTGCGATGGATCGCAAGCTGGTGTCCCCTCGATCCAATCCAGCCGCCGTAACAAAATATAATCTTATTACATTTTGTAAAAAATAGCCTGGCCAACTTAGAAATATCATGGATAACCTTTGGCAATCCAAGCGATTCCGGGTTGCCTGTCAGGCATATCAATTGCTTGCCTGTGTTCAAGGGCTGGTCCACAAGCCCTTTTGCATTGAACCTGACAAATCGCAACATCGGATGTCGGCGCAACGGCGGCAAGGGCCAGGACTTGCCCCGAAGCTTTCATATTGAGCTGACTTTGCCTTCAGCGTGACGACGGAGACGACGGATGAATTTGCAGATCGAGCGGCCCTTCGTCGAAACGCTGGTCGCTCAATTTCCAGAGCTCACGCCGCTCAAGGATCAGTTGCGCTTCGGCAACAAGGTCGAAATTCCGGCAATCCAGCTCAATTCGGCGCACAGGCTCTTTCTCATCAGCCTGTTCGAGCAGGCGGGCCCGGAGCTCAAGTTGCGCGCCGCGCAACTTGCCGCCTTGCACGAAGCTTTGAGCCAGGGCGGGCACGTCTTCACCGCCGATGAACTGGAGGATCTTCTGGCGGAGATCGTCCATTGGCTTGTGACGGATGGCATTCGCGGCTGGCTCTTCACCACGGCCGTGACCAACCGGCCACTGCCCTATACGCCGACCCGCATTGACTATACGCCGCCGGCCGAAGATTCCGCCGGCAAGATTTTCATCGAATTAAAGGCCAATGTGAAGGGCTCGATCACCACCCAAGTCGTCCGCATCGCCGGGCCTGATATCGCCGGCAAGACCGTCTCGCAAATCTTCGCCATGCGCGGCTTTCTGAAGGAAACCCCTGGCCTCATCGCCGAATATGACGCGACGATCGAAAAATATTTCGACTGGCGGGCGCAATATGGGGCGCAATTCGCCGCCAGGGGCACGGGGTTTTACGCCGAGGATCCGAACTCGACCCATAGGGATACCGACTGGAGCCGCAAGGATGTCATCGTCCTCTCAACCAGCGGCGGCCCCGCCCGGCTCGTCAATGACGAAGGCGTTTTGACCTCCCGCCAGCTCACGCTTGATGCAACCGGCGATATTGTCGGCCAATATTTGCGCAAAGCGAAGAAGAGCGACCGCTATCTCTCCGAAGACAAGGTCGAAGACTCGCAGAAGGAAATCCCAAAAGGGCTTTTCACCCAGCTTCCGATCCACGCCTATGTCCTCATGTTCCATCTCGAGCTACACCATTATCTCTGGGTGCATGTCGAAGATATGGAACCTTACGAATATCAGCCGCAGCTCAAGGAAAAGCTCGTCCTGCCGCAGGAGCAGACCGATCTCATCGACATTCTGACCGCCGAGATGGACGTCCTGATGGATGATATCGTAGCCGGCAAATCGGGCGGCACGACGGTTCTCTGCGCCGGCCCGGCCGGCGTTGGCAAGACGCTGACCGCCGAGGTCTATTCAGAGGTCATCAAGCGGCCGCTCTACCGCGTCCATTCTGGCCAGCTCGGCCTCAATGTGGGGGCCATGGAGCAGGCCTTGAAGGATGTTCTCACAAGAGCGCAGCGCTGGGGCGCGGTCATGCTGATCGATGAGGCCGACGTCTATATCAAGCGGCGCGATGACAATATCGCGACCAATGCGGTGGTCGGCGTGTTCCTGCGGGTCCTCGAATATTTCAACGGCCTCCTTTTCATGACGACCAATCGCGTCGATGATATTGACGAGGCCATCGTGTCGCGCTGCATCGCGATGATCAAATTCAACCCGCCCACCGCCGAGGCGCGCCGCCGCATCTGGGATGTGATGACCGATCAATTCCAACTATCGGTCGATCCCAAATTGAAGGATGATCTCGTCTATATGTTCCCGACCGCAACCGGCCGCGACATCAAGGGGCTGACCAAGCTCACGGCGAAATTCTGCAACCAGAAGGCATTGCCGCCCACCGCCGAAGTCTTCATCCGCTGCTCCATCTTCCGCGGCCTTGATCTCGCGCCCGAATATACCGCTGAACTGGCGAAAGCGGCGGAGTAGGACCATTGCCATGAAGACGTTTCTCGATTGGTCGGCTTACGACACCTACGGCATCGGCGATGCCTATTCCGGTATTCCGGCAACCGGCGGCAATTATGCCAAGGCCGTCGCTGTCTGCATGCACAGCCGGGACTGCCAGAATACCGGCAAAGGGGTGATGTGCCCAAGCTTCCGGATCACCGGCGAGCGCCGCCATTCGACGGAGGCCCGCGTCGCCGCTTTCAAGGATGCGCTCAATGAAAAATCCGGTGCCAATGCCTTTGCCGATCCACGCCTTGATGAGGCGATGGATCTCTGCGTCTCCTGCAAGGCCTGCAAGAAGGAATGCCCGAGCTCCGTCGATATGACGTTGATCAAGACGGAATATCTGGCCCAACGGCACGAAATATTGGGCGTTCCGCGGCGCACGAGGCTGTTCGGCGGCCTGCCGGAATGGGCGGGACGCTATCGTTTCTGGCTGCGACTCGCGATCGGCTTGCGCAACCGCTCCTGGTGGCTCGCTCAGCAGGTCGAAAAATGGCTCGGCATCACAGCGCGGCGGCCGATCCCAGCGCTGGCCACCACGCCCTTTGCCGGTTTTACCTCGGCCGGTCCAAGCCCGCGCGGCGAGGTGATCCTGTTCGTCGACACGTTCTGCCACCATTTCGATCCCGAGATCGCTGAAGCCGCAACCACAGTCCTCGAGCAGGCCGGCTATAAAGTGCGAATCGCCAAACCCACGCCCGGCGATCCGGAACCGGACCGGCCACTCTGCTGCGGACGGACCTATCTCACCACCGGCATGGTCGAGAAGGCCCGCTATGAAGGCCGCCGCATCCTTGCCGCGCTGCGCGGTGAAATTCCGTCGCAAACGCCCATCATCGGGCTTGAGCCTTCCTGTCTTCTATCGTTGCGGGATGAGCTTTACAGCCTGGGGTTGGGCGCCGAAGTAGGCGACCTCGGCAAGCAGCTCTATCTGCTCGAGGAGTTTCTCGTCCGCGAGCATCAAAACAATGGCCTGCGGCTGAACCTCAAGCCGCTTGGTCTACCCAAAGCCCTATTGCATGGCCATTGTCATCAGAAAGCCTTCGGGGTGATGAAGGCGACTCGGAAGATGCTGGGCTGGATCCCGGGCTTCTCTTACGAGATCGTGGAGACGAGCTGCTGCGGTATGGCCGGGAGCTTCGGTCTTGAGGCGGAACATTACGAAGCCTCGATGAAAATGGCTGAACTTTCCCTTCTGCCGGCCGTGCGTTCGGTCGATCCGGCCGCGCCCGTCATCGCCAATGGATTTTCCTGCCGTCACCAGATCGAGCATGGCAGCGGCCGCCGGGCCGTTCATGCCGCGCTCCTTCTGCGGGATGCTCTCCTTCTGAACTGAACCTAGGTCTCAGTCGGAGAGTTCAACCGACCCCATTTGTTGGTGCGCCGATCGCTTTGAGCCGCCCGCGCCGGTGGCAAGTGGCCGGAGTTGGGAAATTTGTTCGTTTAGAACGCTTTCTCTGCCCGGAGTGGAAGGGACGTGTTCCGGGCCTGGAGGCCGATCACGGATAGAGGGTGCCAGTATTGATCACCGGGGTTACCTCGCGGTCGCCAACCAGAACGACAAGCAGATTCGAGATCATTGCGGCTTTGCGCTCCGGATCGAGTGCGTCAACAAGCTTCTTTTGGTCGAGTTCTTCGAGGGCGTCTTCGACGATGCGGACAGCGCCCTTCACAACCATGCGCCTGGCTGCAACCACCGCGCTGGCCGCCTGCTTGCGCAGCATGGCTCCCGCGATCTCGGACGAGTAGGCGAGATGCGAGATTCGCGCTTCGATGACTGAGACACCGATCGGCTGCATCCGTGTCCTGACCTCCTTCAGCAGGGATTCAACGATTGCGTCGCCACCATCGCGCAACGTGACCGTGGACATCGGCAGATGCCCGGCGTTCGGAGGGTGCGTTCCAGTAGCCGGCCTTTCGCCTTGCTCGATTGCTTCCTCGGCCTCAACCTGGTCGTAGGGGTGTACGCTCGCCATCCGTCGAACAGCGGTTTCGCTCTGGGCTTTGACGTAGTCCTCGTAGGAGTCGACCTCAAGGAGTGCCTTTGCGGCGTCCTCCACGCGCCAGACGATCACCGCGCCAATATCGACGGGGTTGCCGACCGCATCGTTAACCTTGAGTGGGCCGCACTCCAGTGTTTGCAGTCGGCGCGAAATCTTCATCCTCGACAAGAACGGGTTGACCACCCAAAGCCCAGGCCGGTGTTCAGTGCCGACGTAGCTTCCGAACAGCAGGCAGACAAGGCTCTCGTTCGGTTGGAGGATGACGAGGCTCTTTGCAACGGCAACGGCGATGGTGAAGGCGAGCAGGCAAAGCCCGGCCTTGGCAAGATCGTGTCCAATTGTGCCGAATCCCGCGAGCAACAAGCAAATGATCGAGACCAAGCCGATCGCTAGCACGATATAGCCGTTGCCGGCCCAGAGTTCCTTGTCGACGAACGTGCCGCGGTGCGGCAGAGCTGACGCAGAGGCAGTGGACACGGTATGACCTCATTGCACGAATTTACGACCAATTTTATGTAATACATACGATAAAAATGTAAATGCAAACCGCCCACTCGTCACCCGCTCGACTTTGATGAGCCGATCAGCCTGGACCGGAATTTGGGGGATTTGTCGATCAAGTCAGCAAAGCGCTGGGCGCGCTGAATGATCGCCCTAATGAAATCCGCTGACAGCAGAAGAAGCTCCAAGCTGGTTAACGCCTCGCCTCTCATTCGTTCCTGCCCGGCAACTAAATGACCGGTGCGTTCGGGGCACCAAATGCGCCGTTCGACGTTGTTCGGGTCACCATCCGGCGTCGGCGGGAACAAAGGCCATCTCGTTCAAGGAAAGTCGTTTTTTGACACTTGCCGGCAATGGAGGAATATGCCAGAGCTCAGCGGCGCAAAGGAACGGCGCGCAATAGTTGGTGCACCGATTGCTTAGATGCACCCGCGCCGGTTGCGAGCGGCCGGGCCAATCCAATTGTCCGAAAGGCATCAGCCATGGATGAGCTTTATGCGATCTGCCAAAATGGTGAAATTGAGGACGGCTCCGCAGTGGGATTTACCCTGATGCGAGCGGGGGAAAATGGCAAAGGGGTCGCTTGGCCAATCTTGATAACCCGCAAGGGCAATAATTTCTATGGTTTCGAAAACTCCTGTCCGCATCAAAAGCTGCGCCTCGACACGACCCCCGGCGAATTCCTGGATGAGGACGGCA
>DATJTB010000014.1:0-9345 GCA_035503795.1 Methylocella sp. | reverse complement strand
GCGAGTGAGAGGGGACGTTCATTCAGCGAATAATTTGAGGCGCGTAGGTGAAATCATCTTGCGTGTGTCGCCCGAGGCCTCGGCAGCCGCCATTGTCGGGCAAGGTGCGGGAGAAGCAAGCGCATCGGATAAGCGGCGGTCAGGGACTCACTATGGAGCGAGGGAAGGCAAAGGTCCATCGGTACCGTCCTCAACCGGCGTCCCCAGCGAAGGCGCGGGCGCCACAAATCAAACATCCTCTTGTTAAAAAAATCGACGCTCAAACTCAAATGCCAAAGGCGGATTTCGTCCAGGCAATCGAACAAAACTTCATTACCAGATAGGCGTCGCGCTGTGCCGCTTTGGCAAACACTAGCGGAATATCGCGTTCGGCCCCCACCTTGAGGGTGACAAGAACCTCGATTCCTCATACCACGCCACCATGACGAAGTTCGAACTCCGTCAAGATCGCCAAAAAATTGATATTTCCGTAATATTATGGTGGATCATAATCCGTTTTGTCTTGCCTCGGTCCGAACAAAAGGCTTTGGTGCATATTTTGTTTCCTCGATGAATCCCGGAATAGCGGCAGTTCGGCAACGGAGTGGATGACGCTCCGCTTGACGGTGTTGAACCAGAAACAGGACGGTGGCTTGAACTGGGCGAGCCCAGCGGCCGGATGCTTGTGGGTCGCGGTCAAGAATGAACCCTGGGGAGATCCCGGAACTGCGACAAACAAAAGGCCAAAATATTTCGTCACCATGGCCGAAGCTTTTGTTTGCCTTCCCTGCAAAGGGCTGCGACGTAGCCCCTATTGAAGACGCTTCGAAGACGCTCTTATGGAAGACATCCCATCCTTTTGCTTTCGACTTGCGCCAAAGATCACGCCAAGAGTAACCCATGCACATTCTTGCCGCCCTCGTCGCCCTTTTCTCGATTGCCGCAGCCCTCACCGGCCTCAAGGTCGGCGATCCGATCGTACTGGTCCTCGCCGCGGCGAGCCTGCTGAGTGCTCTCACGACCTATAAGTCCCGCCAGATCTCGACCTTTCTGCAAATCTTCGTGGCGATCTTCGCGACGGAGACGGTGATCTTCGGCGTCATCTACCTCATCGCCGAGATGGATCTTTGGCCGCCCTCGATTGAAGATTATGAATTTCCGGAAAGCCTGCCGCTCACCATGGCGGTTTTCGCCATTCTTGTCTTTGCCGTGTCCCATATACGGGTCGTCCAATCGATGACCCGCATCGCCGACCGCTATTTCGATATGAAGGATCGCATAGAATCCCGCATCTGGCCTTTCCCGTCCTTCACCTCGGCCGAGCGGTACGTGGCGATCGGCATGGTGGTCTTCCTCGTGCTGATCAATCAGGTGGAAGTCGGCATCAGCGTGCGCCTCTCCTTTTATTCCCGCGATATGTATAATGCGCTTGAGAAGAAGGATGCAGTCGCTTTCTGGATTCAGGTCCTTTTCGTTTTTACGCCCTGGGCCTTTTCCGATGTCGCCGCCCATGTCATCGAATATATCGTCCAATCGACGCTCATCATCCGCTGGCGCCGCTGGCTGACAAATGATTATGTCAACCGGTGGCTCGACAACCACACCCATTACCGTATGTCGTTGGCGGGTAGCGGGACGGATAATCCGGATCAACGTATCTCCGAAGACATCAATCGCTTCATCGATGGCGGCCAGGTCGGCTATGGCATTTACAGCTTCTCGATTGCCCTGATCTCGACGCTCAGCTCGCTCGTTTCCTTTGCCATCGTGCTTTGGGGGCTTTCGGCGAACGTTCCGATGCCCTTCACCGATGTCACCGTGCCTGGCTCCCTCTTCTGGATTGCGCTTCTTTACGCGTTCATCGGTTCCGCGGCGACTCATTGGATCGGCTATCCGCTCGTTGGGCTCAACTTCACCCAGCAGCGTTACGAAGCCAATTTCCGTTTTTCTCTCGCGCGGATTCGGGAATATGCCGAGCAAATCGCCCTCCTTTCGGGAGAACGGAGGGAAAAGACGAGCCTTCATTCCCGGTTCGCCGACATCGTCAATAATTACTTCCGCATTATCGCCTGCCGCAAGAATTTGATCGCGACGACATCGATTTACGCGCAGGCGAGCGAGATCCTTCCCTATCTGATCGTCGCCCCCCTCTATTTCGCCGAGAAGGTCCCGCTTGGCATCATGATGCAAACCGCCCGAGGCTTTCTCAGCGTGCAGGGCGCCTTGAATTTCTTCGTCAACTATTATGTTTTTCTCGCCGATTTCAAAGCCGTTCTCGACCGTTTGACCTCATTCGATGCGGCGATCGCCCAAGCCAGGAAACCGGGCTTTGCCCCGCACCGGATCGCACAGGCCATCGATGCTCCCAAACATCTCGATCTGGCCGAGATGACCGTGAAACTGCCGGGCGGACGCGAGCTGATCGACAAGACCAATCTGCGGATCGACGAGACCGAGCGGCTTTTGGTGAGCGGGCCTTCCGGATCCGGCAAATCCACCTTGCTCCGAGCGATTTCCGGCATTTGGCCCTATGGCGAAGGGACGATCACCTTGCCGGCCGATACGAAAATCATGCTGTTGCCGCAACGGCCTTACATTCCGATCGGCACGCTGCGCACCGCCGTGACTTATCCCGAAAATCCCGATCGCTATGACGACGCAGCCATCGTCGCGGCCTTGCAGGGCGCGAAACTCGGTGAACTCATAGACGAGCTTGATAAGGAAGATTTCTGGTCGCAGCGACTCTCTGGCGGCGAGCAGCAGCGATTGGCGATCGCCCGCGCCCTCTTGACGAAGCCCGATTGGCTTTTCCTCGATGAAGCCACCTCGGCTGTGGACGAGGGGATGGAGGGAAAAATCTATGAAATCCTGCTCAAGGAATTGCCGACGACAACCCTTGTGTCCATCGGCCATCGCGCCAGCCTTGGTCAATTTCACAAGCGACGGCTCGAGATGCGCCCATTGGGCTCGGGGCATTTCTCGCTGGCCGAAGCCGTTCCTTAGAGCGGGATGAGCAAAAGTGTGAGCGGTTTTGCGCTCGCATCCCGCTCTAAATGATCATCGTGTTCTAGAGCGGGATGAGCAAAAGTGTGAGCGGTTTTGCGCGCGGATGCGCATGCGCACCGAACGGTAGGGTGTCTCAATCAGAGCCCGCCGCTTTCAGATGAAAGAGAAACTTCAGGCGCTCGTCTCGACGAGCCGCAGGGATCGTCCCGGACCCTTCACTGTGCGATGGAAGTCAAGGATGCGCGGGACAATCTCATGGCGGAAACGCGAGCCGTTGAAGACGCCGTAATGGCCGACCTTACTCTGCTGGTGATGGGCCTTCATGGACGGCGGCAGGTTGACGCAAAGCTCATGCGCGGCAAACGTCTGACCGAGCCCCGAAATATCGTCATTCTCGCCTTCGACCGTGAGCAGGCCAACTCGCCGGATCTGGGAAAGATCAACCGGCTCGCGGCGATGTTTCATCTCGCCCTTCGGAAGCGCATGCCGGACGAAGACCGTATCCACCGTCTGCAGGTAGAATTCCGAAGGCAGATCCATGACCGCGCGATATTCGTCATAGAACTCGTGATGCTTGCGAACGGAATCCCCGTCATCTCTGACAAGATGCTCGAAGAAATCCAGATGGGCGGTAACATGCCGATCGATGTTCATCGCCATGAAGCCGGTGAGCTGCAAAAAGCCAGGATAGACCTCGCGCCCAGCCCCTGCATAGCCGAAGGGCACGGTGCAGATGCAATTGTCGCGAAACCAGGCGCTCCCCCTTTCCTGGGCCAGAAGATTGACTTTGGTCGGGCTGCGCCGTGTGTCGATTGGACCGCCCATGAGGGTCATCGTTGCCGGCAGGTGGGGGCTGTCCTGCGCCTCCATGAGGGCGACCGCTGCAATGAGCGGCACGGCCGGCTGGCAGACGCCAAGGGCATGAACGGCCGAGCCATCCTGATTCTTGTTCAAAGTTTCGAAGATCGAGATCAGATAATCGATGTAATCATCGAGATCGAAACCGCCGGCCGCGAGCGGCACCGTCCGCGCATCGCGCCAATCGGTGATATAGACGTCGTAAAAGGGAAGAAAGGCCTCCACCGTCCCGCGCAGCAGTGTCGCATGATGGCCCGACATCGGCGCCACGATCAAGAGCTTTGGCCATCGTTCGTCGCTTGCCGTCTCGAATAGCCGGTCGAAATGAAGGAGCTTGCAAAACCGCCGTTCCCACACGACGCGCTCGACAACCGGCACGGTGTGGCCTTGCACCCTTGTGGTTGTGAGGCCGAACGCGGGCTTATCATAGCGCCGCGTCAAGCGTTCGAAAACTTTGGCCGAGGCGACAAGGTTGCGCCCCGCCGTGCTGTAGGAGAGCGGATTGATCGGGTGCTCGAGCCAAGTAACGGCGACATCGGATAAGGCCCGTGCCGGCGCCAAGGCAAGGTGGGCCATTTCATGCATCTCATAGGCAAACGGCGGCATTAGCTTGATCCATCCATATCGTCACCCCGTCGCGTGCCGATCATGACTGCACGAAAAGTGGGCATTACCATGACGAGGGCCCGTCACCTGCGCCTCGCTTCAGAGCTGATGAAACATGACGCTTCCGATATAAACATGGGTTACCCACGATTCAATGCTTAGCACGGTGTAAAGACACACCTAATGGCAGCACGTTTGAGTTGCGCGCGGCTTACTTCTTAAGTCGAAAGCCAAATGGGGGTCTGCCAAGCGGATTGGCGAAATTGAGGCCTGCCGGCGGGCGATGATCCGATGATGAATCCTCGCATTGCAACGCAGCAAGTTCTTTCGTCCATAAGCGGTGGCGATCCAATGATTTCAAGCAGATTCGTTTCGCGCCAGAGTAGGATTCTAAAAAGTGGGTACCGGTTTTTCGCTGAAATCCTGCTCTAATGTTTTAGAATCTTCATGTGCCTGGCCGCAGAGGCCGCGAGATACGGCATCTCCTTGAGGAGGTTTCTTGGCTGAATTCATCAACATCGATCTTGGCCGGCGTTCCCGCCGGCTGCGCGTCGACACGCTCGTCAAATTGCGCTGGCTTGCGCTGTTCGGACAGGCCGGCGCCTTGGTCGTGACCTATTTCGGCTTGCATTTTTCGTTGCCACTCGGTCCCTGCCTCCTCGTCATCGCGGCCTCCGCCTGGCTCAATATCGGCCTTCGGCTTCGTTTCGGCCGGATTGACCGGCTTGAGGATGCGCCAGCCGCCGCCATGTTGGCCTATGACCTTCTCCAGCTGACCGCTCTTCTCTATCTGACTGGCGGCATTGAAAACCCGTTTTCGATGCTCTTCCTCGCGCCGATCATGATCTCCGCCGTTTCGCTGTCCGGGCGGATCACCTTGATCCTCACTCTGCTCATGATTGCCGCCGTCTCGGCGCTGACCTTTCAACACTATCCCTTGCCTTGGTTTCCCGGCGAACGGCTGCAACTGCCGCTCATCTATGATACGGGGATCTGGCTTGCGATCGTCATCGGCGCGGTGTTCATCGCGATCTATGCCGCGCGGGTCGCCATCGAGGCCCGCCGTCTTGCCGATGCCCTGGCCGCGACCGAGCTCGTCATTGAGCGCGAGCAGCATTTGACCCAGCTTGACGGTCTGGCCGCCGCCGCGGCGCATGAGCTTGGAACGCCTCTCACGACCATCACGCTGATCGTCCGGGATCTGCAAAATCAGCTGCCGAAAGGCGACCCGAGCGAGGAAGACTTGAACTTGCTCGCCCAGGAAGTGAGCCGCTGCCGCTCGATCCTCGGCACGCTTAATTCGCTCGGAGCCGATCGCGGCGATATTTTTGACGAGATGAGTCTCGGCCTGCTGATCGAGGAGGTTGCAGAGCCGCATCGTGATTTCGGGGTCGATATTTCCATTACGAAAGACGGTGAAGAGCCGGAGCCTGTCTGCCGCCGCAATCCGGCGATCTCCTACGGCCTCGGCAACCTCATCGAAAATGCGATTGATTTCGCCACAGCCAAGGTTGAGATTGCCGCCGAGTGGACGGCGGCGCGGGTGACAATCGTCATCGCCGACGATGGCCCTGGCTTTTCCGCCGATGTGGTGAACCGGGTTGGTGATCCTTATGTGACCACCAAGACCAACCGGCGGGCCAAATCGGAGGAGGGCGCGGGATTGGGCCTTGGCCTCTTTATCGCCAAGACGCTTCTCGAACGCACGGGCGCCAGCGTGAGGGCCGAGAATCGGACATTTCCACAGACGGGCGCAGTTCTCACCGTTGCCTGGGGGCGGGCCGATTTCGAGCGCGGCGCCAGAGGGACGGCCGAGGCGCGTGATTCTGAGGCAACCGTCAAGACAGCCTCTGGCTGACCTGGCAAACCACGATTTGAAGGCTAAGGCTAAAGCGGGATGAGAAAAACTGTGAAGCGGTTTTGCGCTCGCATCCAGCTCAGAGTTACGAGAATCGATCACGTTTCATGAATTTGGATCGATTTGATCCAAATTCATCGTGATCTAAGGGATGCCGCAAGCCACAATAGCGTGAAAAAATCGTGCTTCATCTCTTGCTTTGTCTGATTTTCTGCGGGAAAGGATCCAGCGAGGCTATTGGCTATGGCGAATGATCCCCCTCTCAACGCGAAAGCGGCAACTCCGTGTGAAGACAGGTCCGGTGCGCTCGAGGGCACCGCGCCTGATCGCTCACTTTTGATCGTCGACGACGATCATACGTTTCTGACACGTCTTGGCCGCAGCATGGAGTCGCGCGGGTTCACTGTCAGGAGCGCTTATTCAGTTGCCGAGGGTCTCGCCGCCATCGCCGTGAGCCCACCTGCCTTCGCTGTCATCGACATGCGGCTTTCCGATGGCAATGGCCTTGACGTGATCCGTGAGCTCAAAGCCAAGCGGCCGGATGCGCGCGGCATCATCCTCACCGGCTATGGCAACATCGCCACAGCTGTCACCGCTGTCAAGCTCGGCGCCTTTGACTATTTGGCCAAGCCGGCAGATGCCGATGAAATCTATAATGCCCTCATGGCCACCCGCCATGACAAAACGGAGCTGCCGGAAAATCCCATGTCGGCGGACCGGGTGCGCTGGGAGCATATTCAGAGAATCTATGAGCTTTGCGGCCGCAATGTTTCGGAGACGGCGAGACGGCTCAACATGCATCGGCGCACGCTGCAACGCATCTTGGCCAAGAAAGCGCCACGCTGATCTTGTACGAAATCACTTTGCGATGGCTTATTGTCGATCGGGCTCTGGCATTTTAAATGGAGCCGATGCATGGCAGCCATCCTGCTTTGATGCAACCCCGGTTGGAAGAGGCGGATCGCCGGGGCCGGTAGCTCAACGGTTAGAGCCGGCCGCTCATAACGGTCTGGTTGGGGGTTCGAGTCCCTCCCGGCCCACCAATAATTTCAGTTACATCAATCCGTTCCGTTTTTTTGTGCGCACCATTCCACCCACCGAAACGCCTATTTCCTTCCGATCGCCAATACTGCCTCATCCCGATAGTCCGGCGCCAAACGCCCGCAGTGGCGTTCGATCATCGCTTCCAAGGTGGACACTTCTAAATACTTCGCCAAATCGCTGCGTTTCTGATTCTACGCATGGGATGATTGGAGACGGATCGATGCGGGAGAGCCTGGGATTTTTGAGGTGTGACGATCATAGAAGCGGCTGAGCGGGCTTGGGGACCATCTGGAGCTGGTCTTGGCGGCGGTCGATTTCGAGATGTTCCGCGTCGTAGCGGCGCTCGGCTATTCCGATGGCGCGCGAGGTGGGCAGCCGCTCTTCGATCCGGTGATGATGTTCAAGATCCTCGTCATCCGGGCGATGGACAATCTCTCCGGCGAGCGCCGAATACCTCATCAACGACCGCATATCCTGCGCTTCCTTCGCCTGACGCTCGCCGACCGGGTTCCCAACGTGCGAACGATCTGGCTGTTTCGCGAGAAGCTCACCAAAGCTGGAGCCATCGAGCCGCGAAATTGCTCTGTTTGGAGCGCCGACGCCGTTATCACACGCGGAGGCAAAACGAGACGACATTATTTTTGCGTTCCGCCCTGATCTTTGGTAGAATGTAGGCATAAAGAGGGACGTACGCAGTTTTGATCATCGGACGCTGGAAGGCATCCGGTCGATAGCGATCAAGCAGGTTTTGGACGGCGAGCGCCGCTCTGTGGTCATCGCATCCTACGGGATCAGCCGCACGACGATTTACAAGTGGATCACTGCGGTGTCGCAGCCGGGCGTCGGCATGTGAGCGTTGCATTTGGAAGCCGGCCGTGGGGCGGCTAGGCAGCTTGACGCGGGGTCAAGAGCAACAGGTGTTCCGCTGGGTGAACGCCGCGAGATCTTTCCGAGCATCGCCCGGCAGGCGAGAGAGGACGGCGGCGAGTTCTAACTCTGGGCCGACGTGGTGTACGGCAATACCTGGGGCGTGGAGGGGCAGACCCCTGTGGTCGAGCGACCCTGCCAACGGCAATCGTTCGGCGCTGCGTCGGCGGGAACTCCAAGGTGGGTTCTGGTATTGCACCTACCGGGGAGGGCTCACGCCGAGTTGTTCGTGGCCCTGTTGAAGAAGATGATGCGACGGCGGGCGAAGCCGGTTGTATCTCGTATTCGACGGGTTGCCAGCCCACAGGACTCCGCTGGTGAGGAACTATGTGGAGTCGAACAAGGGGGGTGCTGACCCTCCACGACCGGCCGGGGTTACGCGCCGGAGCTCGACCCTGACGAACTCGTGTGGAGCCACATGAAGCGGACCGGCGTAGCGCGTGCCCACTGCGCAAAGGAGAGCGATTGAGCGACAAGGTCGAGGCCCAACTCGCCTCCATGTACACCACAACTCATCCGCTCGTTTTTCAGGGCACCAGATGTCGCCTATATTGACGACTGCTGAGTAATAGTCCCCATACTAAGGGCAAGGGTAACACAAATGGAATCAACAACTTGGTTGGTGACCGGGGGCTCTGGCTTTATAGGTACCAATCTGATAGAAAGATTATCTAAGCGTGGCATTAATGCGTATAATGTTGATATAAGACCGCCAATAGTCGGTGATCAACAAGCGTTGTGGCGTGAATTGGATATTTGTGACCGCACGGCCTTAATCAACACGGTGTGTACAGTAAAACCAGACATTATTGTCCACTTGGCCGCAAAAGCTGACTTCGACCCAAATCCCGAAAGTTTTTATGGTCCTAATGTTGAGGGAACGAGGAATTTGCTTGATGGCGCACTTTTATGCAAGGTGAGCCGCGTTATCTTGACATCCACTCAATACGTGAACGGCCCACTTAAACCGTTTGCAGATGATCGGGTTTATTATCCTGTCAATGCTTATGGCGAAAGCAAGGTTAGGATGGAGCAACTCGCCCGGACCGTCCCGTACGAACCGTTGG
>DATJTB010000013.1:0-4798 GCA_035503795.1 Methylocella sp. | reverse complement strand
AGCTTTGACGCCGTCTTGGTCGGGCTTACGCCTGATCCCGCTCTTTCCGCCGCGACCCAAACCCAGGCGGAATTCGAGCGCCCGATCAAGGCTTACCTCGGCGAGGCGATCTCCGTTCGGCGGATCGCGCAAGGCAAGGCGCTCCTGCGGCAATGGCACCTTGACCTTTCGGCAATCGAGAACCGCTTTGGGGTCCCCGCCGAAATCCTCATCGCGGCCTTTGCGATGGAAAGCGATTTCGGCAAGGCGACGGGGGACAAGGATGTCTTGCGCTCGCTCGCCACACTCGCCTATCTGCGCCCGGATCGGCCAAATTTTCAAGATGAATTCATCGATGCGCTGTGGCTTCTCGACAAGGGCGGTCTCCCCCGCGCCGCTTTGAAGGGATCCTGGGCGGGTGCCATGGGCGGCCCGCAATTCCTGCCTTCGGCTTATCGCAAATATGCCGTGCGTTTTGCCGGTGAAGGCGCACCCGACATCTGGAAGGATCCGCAGGACACATTGGCGTCAATCGCCAATTTCCTGCGCCAATCCGGCTGGCAGCCAGGACTTCCCTGGGGGATGGAGGTGAGGCTGCCGAAAGATTTCCGCTTCGCCTCCTTGCATGAAGGCTTTGCTGCCTTCGCCGCGGAAGGCGTGAAGAGCTCTACGGAAAAGCCCTTTCCGCAAGGCGAGGCAACCTTGTTCCTCCCCTCGGGGGCGACAGGGCCGGCCTTTCTATTCTCGGCCAATTACTGGATTCTCAAGGCCTATAACAACTCGGATTCTTATGCGCTGTCGCTTGGTCTTTTGGCCGATCGCATCAGGGGCGCTCCGCCGCTCGCCGGCCATTGGCCGGAGGCTGAGGTTTTTCTGAGCCGCCCTCAAAAAGCGGAGATCCAGCAGCTTCTGGCGCGGATTGGCTTCTATCAGGGCGAGATCGACGGGCGTTTCGGCCAGGCCTCGCGGGACGCGATCCAGGCCTTTCAGATCCATTTCGGGCAGACGCCCGCCGATGGTTTTGCGACGCCGGAATTATTGGGCAAGCTCAAGGAAGCCACAAGCCAAGCGCCGCCGTATTGAACCTGGATTTGCAAATCAGCAAAACCCTTCACAGCGTCTTCAAGAAGCCGGCAAAGCGCATCAGACCCTCTGGCCAGGGGCCGTGGCCACTTTCAATATTGATATGGCCAGAAAGGCCGGCGTCATTGAGTTCGGCGCCGCGCCGGCGCGCCAAAGCCTCGCTCTCTTCATAGGGCGAAAGGGGATCGTTGCGGCTCGCGATCAGCAACGCCGGAAAGGGCAGCCGCGCCTCCGGCAGGCTCAAAAAGGCCGGATCAACCGCTTCGATGTGAGCGAGTATCCGGGCCGATGGCGGCGCCACCAGAAAGCCGCCCTTGATCCTGCTCAAAGTTTCGCGGCCGGCGAGCGCGGCCACCGCATGTGCGGCGGCGAGCACGCCAAGACTGTGGGCAACGAGAATGACCGGGCGCGACGCTCGCTCAATTTCCTCAATAATGCGCCCCCGCCAGGCGGCGAGTTGTGGCCGGTCCCAATTGGCCTGATGGACCCGCCGCACGGAGGGAAGCTTCGCTTCCCAACGGCTCTGCCAATGGTCCGGCCCAGAACCGCCAAGGCCCGGAATGGTGAGAATGTCTGCGTCCGAAGTGCGCATTAATCAGCGATGGGCCATCGGTTCAACCAGCCAAACGGATTTTTGAAGCCGGCGTGAGGGCCTCGCTCAAAGCGGCCAGAAATGTTTCATAAAGGCGTCGCTCGGCGGCCTCGAAGCTTTGCGAGCGGTCGGCGAAATTCGGATCGGCCGCTCTGATGAGACCCTCGACCTGGGCGAGATGCCGATCTTCCTCAACGAGGAGGCCGCCGAGTTTCTTGACCATTTCACTCTCGCCGATGGCTTGCTTATAGATCGCATAAACAAGAAGCGCCCGGCGCTCGACGAGCCAGGTCACGTAGCCATAGACTAGCCGCGTTCTTTCCTCTTCAGGGCGCTCGGCCAAGGCCTCATCGCAATGATGATCGAGATTCTGGAAATAGGCCTCCGCCTCTTCGCCGCAGAGGAGGCACTCGGGTGCATAAGAGTCGAATGCCGCACCACCGATTTTGACCGCAAGCTTCTTGAGAAGAAGCGCGTGGCGGCCTTCCTCGCAGGCATGGCCGAGGATTTCGGCGGTCAAGGTCTCGGCCCTCTGGCTCTTCACGATCTTGCGGAATCCGACATATTCCAGATAGGAAAAAGTGTTGATCCAGCGAGCATGAAGGTTTTGGTCGGCAACGATCCGATCAATCAAAATTTTTAGATCATCTTGCGTCTGCATCGGCAGCCTTCCACCTACAACAATCTGTCTTTTGCTTGAGCATCGGCGTGGCTTCAAGACGGGCTCCCACTTTCGGTCCGATGCTCAAGCATGCTGTTGAATGATTTGATCACCGTCATCGCGAGGCCGCCAAGCGGCCGTGGCAATCCAGAAAACGATTCAAATCGATGATCGCTGGATTGGTCACATGGGGACATATCGTGTCAAGGTGAAAGTCCTCCCTTTTTGCTCGGCTGGAGCCACTGCTTCATCCCTCCAGAAAGATGGCGCGGGGGCGGCATCCTCCCAAATCGCCTGATCTCTCGCATTGCCATGCCCGCTTCTCTCGACTCTGGCTTAACCGGGTCTCGTTCATAAGCATCAGGTGCCCTGATTGACTCTTCAATGGCGTGGCATATGTGCTCATCTTGAGAGTGCAGGCTTTCCACATCGCGCTAAACCGCAGCTTCGACCTGTGCTTTCACGAAGTTGTTGCCATCGACTTCTGAGCCCATTCCGCGCCTCCTGGCTTCCGTGGCTTTTATGGGGGAGGAAGTTCGATGAAGACCGGGGACCCGCAATGTTAAAAATTCTAACAGTGCTCATCGCCGTATCCCTAACATTTGCATCCGCTAAAGCTTTCGATAACACTGCATCCGACAACGCCGCGGCTGCCTTTGGCCAGTACGGTCTTAATGGTCTCGCCGTCGTGGGACGGGCACCCCCCGGATATGGATATCCTCTTCCTTTCGGCCCGCATGGATATCCTCCCTTTGGCCCAACTATAGGCGCGACTGTGTCTACGCCCGTCAGCCCGCCGGTGTATGTGTATTCGCCTGTTTGCTGGACGCGATATGTGACGGTTGCAACCGGAAACACCTTGGTTAATTTCCCGCAGACGATTTGCCGCTGAGCGAATATAGGCGAACTTTGTGGCGCCTATACTCGGATGGTATTCTCATCTGGGTGAAGGTGATCAAGGCGCAGAGCAACATTGTAAAAGCGGGCTGCACCTTCCACATGGCGTAACGCGTAGATCACGATGATTTGCTCCGAGTCGAAATCTAAAAACTTAGAGCGGGATTTCAGCGAAAAACCGGTACCCACTTTTCTCGCATCCCGCTCTAGGAAAATAGCTGCTGCGATTAAGCTACCCTCACACGCTGATATAATGTCCGCTTTGATGCAGCTATTGAGGCTTCGCCTCAATGCGCCTCGTCCCAATTCTGCGCGGCCTTGGCGTCAACCTGTAATGGTACTTTGAGCGTGACAGCGGGGTGCGGCGCATCGGTCATGATCTTGCGCACCACTTCGATCGTCGCTTCGACTTCCTTTCCAGGGGCTTCGAAGACGAGCTCGTCATGCACCTGCAGTAGCATTTTGGCCGAGAGTTTCGCTTTCGCCAAGGCCGCGTCCATGCGGATTATCGCGCGGCGGATGATGTCGGCGGCCGAGCCTTGCAGCGGCGCCTTGATCGCGGCGCGCTCATTGAAGGCGCGCTCCATGGGGGTTTGACGCATTGACGCGCGGATAGTGGCATTTGCGGCCAAAGATCGTGGTGACATATTTTCGCGCAGAAATTTCTTGGTCTCGTCCATATTGGTCTCGTCCATAGAAGTGCGAATGCCCGGAAAGCGCTCGAAATAGCGCTTGATACAGGCGCCTGCTTCCTCGAGCGATAAGAAATCGCGCCAAATCGAGCGAATTCTCGTCGCAAAAGTCTGGCAACTTTGCGGAATTCGCTCGAACATTTTCCGTTTCGATTGAATCGGAAAATGGCTCTAACATTTTGTTTTGTCGCATTTTCGCGACGCGAAGTGGTGCCCACTTCGCTGGAAAATGCTCTAGCCCTTGGCCTTGGCTTTTTCCGCCTCGGCGTGAGCCTTATTGAACTGGATCATTCTCTCGCGATGATCGATCAAGTCGAAGCCCATCGTCTTCGCGAGCGCCAGCAGGTCCTCATGTTTCACGCCGATTTTGGCTTGCGCCAGCGCGAAGATGGTCATTGCCCGCATACCCGTCCGGCATGTCGCAATGATATTGCCATCGTGTTTGAGCGCCTCGGCCATCTCGGTGATTTGCTCATCGGAGATTTGGGTCGGAACCACTGGAATATGGATATAGTCCATGCCCATCGCCCGGGCTTCCGCTTCGACTTCCGCCGAGGACATCTGGTCGGCGGATTCGCCGTCGGGCCGGTTGTTGATGATCAAATTGATCCCGCCCTTGGCGACGGCCTCAATGTCGCCATTGCCCCGTTTGGGGGCGACCGCTATGAAGACTCGATCGGCAACCTGCTTTACCATGTCGTCCTCCGTTTTCGAACCAAAGGCACGACTGGCGCTTCTCCCTTCAGCCCGAGCGAATGTTGCGTTGCGGCGCTTATGCATGCCGCATGCCCGAATATAACCGGCATTGATCCATTCGCAATTATACGCCTAAGATTGAGGTCAGCGCACAAGATCCAGAATTCGCAAACCTTGCGCTCCCCCTACTTCAGTGCG
>DATJTB010000012.1:0-6104 GCA_035503795.1 Methylocella sp. | reverse complement strand
AAGCTTTCGAGAAAAAGGACCAAGGCCTCGACCTCCGAGTCGGTCAGCTTCTTGCCCGGTGTCGCTCCGCTCATCACACCTTTCTCGTAGCCGGCCTCGATCTCGGCATCAGGATCGAGAATGGCGCGCCTGAGATAGGCTCTGTCGCGCGCGAAGCGGCGGCCGTCGTTAAGGGTCACTTCGGCGCCCAATAAGCCCTTCCATGTCGGCCCCACGCCCTTCGAACCGTCAGTCGTGTGACAGGTCAAGCAGCCGAGCTGTTCGGCGAGCCGCCGGCCGCGCTGGAGAGTGGTCTTGCTGTCCGAGGCCGGTGCAGCCGGAATCTTGGCGCCCGGCCCAAGAGCCAGCTCGATAGTTTCCAGATTGCCGGGGGCGCCAGGATCTATCGCGCCGCTCCAACGACGAATGATCATTCCAGCCCTATCAACGAGCAACGTCGCCGGGACGCCTAGCACCCGGAAGAGCTTGGCAAAGCGGTTGCGCGGATCGCGCCAGATCGCGAAGCTGACGCCCGTGCTTTCGACGAACTGCTGCACCTTCTCATCCACCTCTCCCTCGTCGACATTCACGCCTACGACCTCGAGACCGCGATCCCGATAGCGCTGATAGAAGGCTTCGAAGTCTGGCAATTCCACGCGGCAAGGGACACACCATGTTGCCCATGTATTCAGAAGGACCACTTTTCCCCGAAGCCCGGTGAGCATCGCGTCCTCGTCACGACCGAGCACGCGAGCTTTATAATCCGGCGCGGGTTGGGTTTCGTCCGCAAGCGCCGGCGCTGCGAAACAGGCTGTGGCCGACATCGCCAGGATCAAGGCTCGGAGGATGCGGACAGTCCGCCTTGCGCTCACGATCCTGTTCCCGGGCGGGCTATAACCACATGGATCGCGGCGCCACTGTCCTCGTCTCCCTCGGGCGGCAGCCTGCCCCAGGTGACCACCGCGGTGTTGCCGATGGCCGCCAGATCGGGGGTCGTCCCGGGCCAAGGCTCGGCCTGGGTGAGAGACCCGTCCGTGGCGATCCGCACCAAGCGGATGAGGTCGGTGTCGCCGCGCCGATCCTCGAACGCCACCCAGACGTTGTCCTTCTCGTCGAGGGTAAGCTTGACATCCGCGTAGGGCAACCATTCATCGGTGAGCAGCGGGACCGGCTCGGAAAAGGTCCGCCCTTGGTCGGAGGACACGGCGTAGAAGACGCCAGGATGCCGCTCGGTGCCCGTGTACCAGGCCGCATGCAAACGTCCCTTCGAATCGACCGAGAGTCCGGGAGTAACATCCGGGCAGCCGCTGATCTTAAAGCTATCATCGTGGATCTTGACGGCCTTCGACCAGGTCGCCCCATAATCGCGCGACGTGGAGACAACAATGTCGCGAACCGCGTCCACCGAACTTTTCAATTCCCGCCAAGCGGCGCGCGTGCTGGCATAGAGCGGGCCGTCCAGCGCTTGCGTGACCTTCGTTCCGCAGCAGCCACAGACCGGCTTTGTCACCAAGGTGCTCTTGGCGAAGCTGCCGCCGCCGTCGGTCGAGCGCGCCACGCGTAATTGCGGCGCGGGAGGCTCTCCGTCTTTCGGGGGGAGCTTCTCATGCGCGGGACCACTAGCAACAATTTCGCGATAGTCGAGCCAGGAGGCGTAGAGACTGCCGTCGTGAGCCGCGAATAGATTGGTCATGCCCGCCACAGCGACGGGTCCTTCGACAGCTTCGCTCGCGATCTCGATCGGCTCAGCAAAGCTGCGGCCGCCGTCTTCTGACTGAGCCAACCGCACAATGCCGTGAAGAGAATCAGGACCCTCGCTCCGGTAAAGAACATAGACCTGCCCCTTGGGACCGACCGACACCTGGGCGGGGGTGACTTTGGAGGATTGAACGTTGTCTCGCGGCAAGCTTACTACAACCGGAGTGCCGAAATGGCGCCCGCCGTCATCGGAGCGGGACAAGAGAACCTGACACTTGTGGTCATGCTTCCTGCCGTCCTTTGCCTGCGCCGCGGGGACCATGCCAGGAACCTCCTGCGTCCAGGCAAGGTACGCGGTCCCCGTGTTCTGATCAACGGCCACGGTCGGATGGCGCCCGCCCGCTTGCTCGACGGTGACGGCCTCCGACAGGATCAGCGTGGCCGGATTGGGCAGTGCCGCGCCGGGCACCAAATTCTCGGCTCCGGCCGCAACCGAGCCAATCGTGATCAGGCAACCGGCGAGCAGCGGGGCAATAGTGGACCGGTTTGAACTCATCATAGATTTTCCTCGCTAATTCACCTCCGCACCGCCCAAAGGCCACATTCTTTTCAAACGTCCGATAGGACAATTTTGCGACACAAGTCTTGTGATCGTCCCGTGACCTTTTTTTGACGTCCGGCAATGGCAGGAGGCTCATTGGCATATGGCTCCAAGCCGCAAGGGGAGTGCCAATCGACGCTTGATCGGAAGTCTGTCGAGAATTGCTTTGCCGCGTGCGAAGGCAAGTCGTAAGATTACCCAGTGCGGGAACTGGAGGCATCGGCATGATTGAGGTCCGGCAGATCGCAGGTGGGGATCCCCTGAAATTCGCGGTGGCGGTGAGAGACGAGAAGGGGGAGAGCCGTCATGTGGTTACTATGGCGCCGGCCACCTATCAAGAGCTGACCGCGGGGGCGCATACCCCGGTCAAATGTATTGAGGCCGCCTTCCGTTTCCTGCTGGACCGGGAGCCAAAAGAGCAAATCCTCGGGCGCTTCGATATGGCGATCGTCCCCCATTACTATCCCGATTTCGAGCGGCGTCTGCCCGATTACTTCGGGGGGATTTAGAGGTCTATAAGCTCCGACTAGTTGTGAGTTGTCAGGAGGTTGTCCATTCGGTTTAGACCTGGGTAGCTGAGGTTTGCGAGTTATCAGTTTTCCAGTCTCCAGTCGCAACAGAGAATGAGGCAGAACCAAATTGATGATCAACCTCCGCGCAGCCGGCCGGTTACGAAATCGAGCTGATCAAACGTTCGATAATGGATGGTCAATTTACCGGCTTCACCCTGCCCTTGCATGACGGTGACATCCATGCCGAGCACTTCAGCGAGAGTTTTTTCGAGCGCCTTTGTATCGGCTGATTTCGGCTGCGTTTCCTTAGCGACTGCTGCATGGATTTTGGGAGGAGCTTTTTCCTTGCCCTTCACCACTTGTTGCGCTTCGGCCTGACGGACCGAAAGACCCTTGGCCACGATCGCCTCGGCAAGCGCCTGTGGATCTTCCGCATTGAGCAAAGCGCGGGCATGGCCAGCTGAAATCTCACCCTCCCGCAAAAGCCCTTTGACCCGCTCCGGAAGCTTCAAGAGCCGTAAGCTGTTAGCAACATGGCTTCGGCTTTTGCCAACCACCTTGGCAAGCTCGACCTGAGAATAGTTGAATTCGTCGAGCAGCCGTTCATAGCCAGACGCCTCTTCGAGCGGATTGAGATCGGCGCGTTGAACATTCTCAATAATCGCAAATTCGAGGGCCTCTCTGTCATCGGCCTCGACCACATGCACCGGTACGTCATGGAGGCCGGCCCGTTGAGCGGCGCGCCAGCGCCGCTCACCCGCGATGATCTCAAATCGGTCCGCCTGACCGACAAGCGGCCGAACAAGCAAGGGCTGAAGAATCCCCTTCTCCCGGATCGACGCGGCAAGCTCGTCGAGTTCCACCTCACCGAATGTATGACGAGGGTTCCGCGGATTAGCGGAAAGATATTCGATCGGAACCTTCTTGGTCCCCCGCGACGGAAATAGCGAAAGATTTTGTGGTTGGGCCCGCGGCTGAGCGTCGACTCCTCCCATCAAAGCGGCAAGACCACGGCCAAGACGCGGGCGGGTTTCATCAGCGGGTTTTTCGGGCTTCGTTGTCATCGACAAAATCCCTCATCAGGTTTGAACCTTATCCAATCCATTCGAGCAAACCAAAGCCCTAACCAGAAGCCCGCCTCCCGCCTTTCGTCTTTTTGAACAAGGCGATCAAAACTGGTCCGATAGAGAACGCCCCTGCCCTCGCCTTTTCGGTCAACGCCCGGACATAGCCACCGGCGCTCTTGATCTCCTCCCCTCTCTGAAGAAGCGCTGCGATAAGGATCGAGGCATCTGTCTCGCCCATGGTTTCAATGGCGGCCTGCCAGGCACTTGGCGAAACCCCCAGTATCGACCGGACCGTCTCCGCGGCTCGCGCCAAGTCCCGCCAGTTCGTGATCTCGCCACCCTTGGCATAATCGACAATGTTCGGGCAGACTGAAAGGACCATGCCAAGCGGATAAGTCCGTCCCTTCGCCAGGCCGTGGACGAGATTTTCTGTGCTCAAATCCTTGGGCGAGGTTATTGAACCATCCTCAGCGACAATCGTGAGGCTCGGCGGGGCGACCTGGCCTTCTTGGAGGCCTAGTTCAAGTTCGGTATGGTTTGTGATTTGATTCTGTATATGGCGCTCATTTTGGGACTCATTGGCGCTTATATTTCTCTCTTTCATAAGACTTATCAACAAACTACGGAGATTCCCCGCAAGCACTGCCAACCCCTCAGCAAGCGGCTCCAGACCCACTCTTCCGAGACCCCGCGCATATCCGGCCACCAGCTCCGTAAAGCGATCCCGGTAAGCCACAAGCTGATCCGCGGGCGCACCCTCCTCATCCGCGAACTCGATCATTTTCAAAATATTGCGGCGCAAGATCGTGATCCGCTCGCGAAGCAAGGCAACCGTTCGACACTCTGTTCGCGCTTCCTCGGCGAACGCTTCGATCTCCGCGGCGCGAACTATGAGAGGGGTCAGATCGAAACCGAAAGCATCCTCGATTTCCCCTCCTCGTTTGCGCGCGAAGCGCTTACCATTCGCGGAGTCCCGCCGAATGATAAGCCCCGTCTCGACCAGGCTGGCCAGATGCCGGCGCAAACTTGAAGGCGGCATGCCATGCGCGCGAACCGACAATTCGCGGTTCGATGGGAAGACGATCAACCCGGCCCCACCCTGTTCAGCCCCGATCAGGGTCAACGTGGTTTCCTGGTGAAAACTCAGGAGCGCATGCAGAACCGCCAGAGCCGGAGCCCCTACTCCGATCCGGTCCCTGGCTTCTGTGAGCGAGCGGAAAAGCCGCCATTTATGGACGGCGGCCTCAGCCGCTTTCTCGCTTTCCGCATAAGCCCGCGCCGCAACCTGGCTTGCCACCATGGCAAGGCTCAGCGGCCGGCGCCCAAAGGGCGTCGTTAAATTATCACTCATTGTCTTTTGCCTTCCAGTCATTAGGCAAAAGAAATCTGCTCGCCGAAACGGCGCTGACTCTTGACAGCGATTCGCGGAAATGCTTCTCTATCTGTCGCCAAACGTCATAGAGAGGCTTCCGAGACGGTGACGGATCGGGGGCCTTTTTCTTTTGCTAGAGGTCATCCTCCTTGGGTGGTTTTTCAGGTGAAAGCTCGGCCTTCAAGGCCGACAGGCGTTCGAGGACGAGGGCCTCGAATTCTGGGTTATGGGTCAGGTCGATCGAGAGTGTGATTTTTTTCTCTCCTACGGCGAGGCTTCCGAAATTCCGCCCTGCTCTCGACCATATCTCCTTTCGCGGCGCGGTGCGCTTGACATCGGAAGTGGCGGCAAGGATAGCCCGAAATTTTTCGTCGGAAGTGTTTGCCGTAGCGAACACTTCCGAATTGACGAATGTGCGGATCTTTTCGAGAGTGCTCGGCTGGTCGAGCTGATCCGCGAGAACGGACCAGGCGCGCCGTCCCGTCGCTGGCGCAGGGCCGATCGCGTCAATGAGATCTGCTGGCAGTCGCTCGATCAGGGAGAGCATGATCGACAAGATTGTCTTGTGGGCTGACAAGGCCTGTCCGATGGTCTCCCGTGTGAAGGACCTGCGCTCAAGAGCGTGCGCGAACCGACATTTTTCGATAAAGGATAGCCCGTTGCGCTCAATGTTTTCCTGCCCTTGCGCAACGACGAGCTCTTCATCCGTCAACGGCTTTATAATGGCCCTCACGCGACGGCCGAGCGCGCCCGCGGCCGCGATTCGTCTGTGACCATAGGCTGTCTGGTAACGGCCGGACTGGGTAGGATGCGGTCGGACTAGGATCGGGACCTGCTGGCCATTGTCCCGGATGGAAGCGAGAAACCCTTCGTCG
>DATJTB010000011.1:0-11072 GCA_035503795.1 Methylocella sp. | reverse complement strand
GCCGACCGTCTCGCCCCGCCCTATTTTCAGCGAGATTCCTTTGAGGATATGAACCCGGGCCGGGCCATCACCAAGGCTCAGATGCACATTGTCAAACTCAATGATCGGTTCATTCATCCATGCCGACTCCAGGCGCCTCTTTGAACAATTGGTCCTTACCCCACCCAGCAAGCGGCCGGCGTCGTTTCTTCCTGAGATCCCTCGCCTCGCTCATTATAGGGGGGCTCATGGACCGTGGGGCTCGGGCGGAGGGAGGGGCGCCATTGAAACTCATCGCCTTGGGCGACAGCCTCACGGCGGGGTATGGCCTTCCTGCCGCCGCCGCCTTTCCCAGCGTCCTCGAAAAACGCTTGCGCGAGGAAGGCTATAATCTCACCATTGTCAATGCCGGGGTCTCCGGCGACACAGCCTCCGGTGGACTGACCCGGATCGATTGGACGCTCCACGGCGGCGCCGACGGCGTGATTGTCGAGCTCGGCGCCAATGACATGCTGCGCGGCATCGACCCCGGCGTGACACGGTCCGCGCTCGACGGCATCTGCGCCAAAATAGCGGCCCGCAACATCAAGATCCTGATCGCCGGCATGAAGGCCACACCGAGCCTTGGGGCCGACTATCAGGCGCGCTTCGATTCGATCTACCCGGAGCTGGCGCGGAAATACCACGCCCCGCTCTACCCCTTCTTCCTCGATGGGGTCGCGGGCCATCCGGCCTTGCTGCTCGAAGATCATCTGCATCCAAGTCCGGAAGGAGTCAGGCGCATCGTCGAAGGCATTCTGCCCCTTGTGCACAGTTTTTTGCGCGCCGAGCCTGCTGAAACTCCAGCCAATCCGAAGGAGTAGAGGGTTTTTTGATGAGGGGACAATTTTCATCAAGGCGAATCTTCGTTATAAGTCTGCCCGTTCTTTGAGCATTGCCGAACCCGAGCCTCTGCTTGGGCTACGGGTCGCAAGAGGAGGGTCTTATGCCCCGTCTGTTCACGGGTCTCGAAATCCCCTCCGATCTTGCGCTGGATCTCGCCATGCTGCGCGGCGGTCTTTCCGGTGCTCGCTGGATCGATGCTGAGAACTACCATCTAACCTTACGCTTCATCGGCGATATTGACGATGCGACGGCGCGCGATGTCCATTCAATCCTCGAGAGAATCCGCCAGCCCTCTTTCACCGTGACGCTCGAAGGCTTGGGCTCTTTCGGGGGCGCCAAGCCAAGGGCTTTGGTTGCCAAGGCGAAAGCGGCGGCGCCGCTCATCGAGCTGCATGCGCAGCAGGAGCGGCTTATGCGGCGCATTGGCATCGCCCCGGAACCGCGCAAATTCACTCCGCATGTGACCTTGGCCCGGTTGCGGGCTTCCTCCTGCGCGAGTGTCGCCGAATATCTTTCCACGCGCGGCCATTTCCTGACGCGGCAATTCGAAGCCAAGCGTTTCGTTCTGTTCTCGTCACGCGCCTCGATCGGTGGCGGACCTTATGTTGTCGAGGCCGCCTATCCGCTTAGCTGAAGCCCTGCGAGGCGCTGTGTCGGCTCCCTTCAAATCGGCTCCCTTCAACTATGAGAACCGGTTCCCAAAGCCCGCCGCCGCCGCAACCAATGGAACGGTCGCTGGCCCACCGTTTCCACGAGGAAATCGCGGATCTTTTGCAGCTTGATTGGCGAATGTGGATAGCAGGCCGACCAATGCGATCCGCATGCAAGCGCTCCCGCTGCTCAAGGAAATCTTTGTCCGTCGCGATCAACGCCAGCTCAATCTGCTTGACCTCGGTTGTGGAGGCCGACGCTTCCTCGATTTCATCAAGCAAGGCTACGATCATTTGGCTCGAATCGACCCGAAATCGTGATCGATTCTTGGGATACGACCGCAAAACCGCTTCACACTTTTGCTCATCCCGCTCTAGCCACGTCATGAGGTGATCGGACTGGATCTTTCTCGCCGAGGCGAAGCGCCGTCCCCGCGCTGGTCTTGGCTTGGTTTCATCCTTGCCAATGTCGAACAGATTCCTTGGCGAATGCAAGTCGGGATGCGGTGACGAGCGCCTTCGTCTTTCACGAGCTCCCACCAAAGCTGCGCCGTTGGCGCCCTACTCTCCTGACCTGGTCGTTATGCGCGTCCCAAAGCCCAGGGGTGTCTGGAGCCTTGGTTGCCAGCTCCCGCGACCCAGGAGCAGACCCTGCTCCCGATTTTTTATTCTTAAACCTGGTTTCCAGCTTCGAGTCGATGCCCCATGGCCGCAAATAGGAATCCGCATTGCAGAAGGCGCCAGCGGGCGCCGGCTGAAGGCTTGTGCAGCTTACGGTGCCCATCCGAGAGAAGGGAAGTGGGTCCCGCTACGCTCAGCGGTTTTGTCCTGGCACCCATAAAATGTCGGCCCTGCCCTTCTGATTGGTATAGCGGGCAGCCACAAATAGAAAATCAGAAAGCCGGTTGACATATTTCAGGACCGGCTCGCCTACGGATTCGCCCGGTGTCCTGGCCAAGGCGACCAGCAGCCGCTCGGCTCGGCGAGTCACGGTTCGCGCCAGATGCAGGGCCGCCGCCGCCGGTGAGCCACCAGGCAGAATGAAGGATCGCAAAGGTTCGAGTTCAGCATTGAGTTCGTCAATTTTACGCTCCAGCCGTTCGACCTGCGAGTCGACGATGCGCAACTGAGGCTCCAGTCCTCCCACCCTCAGCGGCATGCAAAGATCGGCCCCGAGGTCGAAGAGATCGTTCTGCACGCAAAGCAGCATGGCATCGACCCTCGCATAATCGGGTTCAGCCGAAAGCGCGACGCGAGCGACGCCAATTGCCGAATTGGTTTCATCGATCGTGCCGTAGGCTTCAACCCGAACATCACATTTTTCGCGCCGCTCGCCATTGCCCAGCGCCGTCGTGCCGTCATCCCCCGTCTTAGTGTAAATCCTGTTCAAAATGACCATGGTGCGTCCAGGCTTCAGGGTTTCTTTTCTAACGGCAAGAATTTGCCGTTGGCGAAGAAATCAGATCGTCGATGGACTGAACAGCCCGGGGGCTTCGTAACCTCGTGCCTGCAGGGCCTTGACAGCAGAGATACGAACGGATCGCCCCGTGCCTCGTCTCAGCGGCCGGATCTATGCGGGGAATGGCATAACGGCGATGAAGCCTGCAGTTTACGGCCTTTCCATGCCGATAGCGCGCGTCCTCCTCTGCAAGTTGGGCGAAGCTTGACCGGTTTAGCTGGCGATCGCATCGAGCAAACTGAGCGCATCCTGCGAATCCCATTGGGCGGGCCCGGCCATTGAGCCGATTTCGCAGCCTTCCTTGTCAACCAATAGGGTGGTCGGAAGGCCGATCAGCTCGCCCGACCGCCGCAAGCTCTCGAAAGCCGAAGCCGTGCTGTCAGTGTAGAGCTTCAGGTTTTTGACTCCGATCTCATTCAGGAAAGCCTGTGGCCGGTCGAGCTTTGTGGTATCGACATTGATTGCGATCACCTCGAAATCTTTGGAGCCGCGCAAGCTCTGCAGATGGTCTAGGCTCGGCATCTCCTGTCGGCACGGGACGCACCAAGTCGCCCAGAAATTCACCAGCAGCGTGCGGCCACGGAAATCGGTGAGGTTGGCTTGGCTCTTCTCGGGGGTCGAAAAGGTGAGTTCGGGGACAGGGCTCGGATGCTCCGCAAGTGCCAGGGCAGCAATTTCCCCTTTCACCATAGGTTTCAGCCTTTCCGTCCGCTCGGCGGCGCCCGAACACTCGGGAGAAGGAGCGACCTCCTTATTCGCCGTCTTTTTGATCCCGTAGAGGGTGAGACCAAGCGCCAACACGGCCAGGATCCCCGACGAGAGCATGAAGGCCCTTCTTGGCTGTTGCGGCCGCTGATCCTTTTGGGAATAAGCGTCAGGCATCGGATCTCGAATTTCGAAAAGCGAAGAGATGACTAACAAGATGTGGGGCGGCCGTTTTACGAGCGGCCCGGACGTGATCATGGAAGAAATCAATGCCTCGATTGATTTCGATTTCCGGCTTGCCCGCCATGACATCGCCGGGTCGAAGGCGCATGCTGCCATGCTGGCAACAACCGGTATCCTCGAACCGCAGGATGCGCAAGCGATCTCTGACGGGTTGGATGAGATCGCCAGAGAAATTGAGTCCGGGACCTTCAATTTTTCGCGCGCGCTCGAAGATATTCATATGAATATTGAGGCCAGGCTCAAAGAGTTGATCGGCTCGGCCGCCGGGCGGCTGCACACCGCCCGCTCTCGCAATGATCAGGTCGCGGTCGATTTCCGCCTCTGGATCCGGGAGGCCGTAGATGCGCTCGATGAGCAGTTCCGCGAGTTGCAAAAGGTGCTCGCGGAGAAGGCGCTTCTCCACGCCGGCAGCGTGATGCCAGGCTTCACTCATTTGCAGCCAGCTCAGCCCGTCACTCTCGGCCATCATTTATTGGCCTATGTCGAAATGCTTTGCCGCGATCGCTCACGTCTGGCGGATGCCCGTGCCCGCCTCAATCAATCGCCGCTCGGCGCCGCAGCGCTCGCAGGCACCTCGTTTCCGATCGACCGGGAGATGACCGCCAAGGCGCTAGGTTTCGACCGGCCGACGGCCAATTCGCTCGACAGCGTCGCCGATCGCGATTACGTCGCGGAAGTCTTAAGCGTGGCGGCTATCTCAGCCATGCATCTCTCCCGCCTTGCGGAAGAAATCGTGCTTTGGACGACGCCGCTTTTCGGCTTTGCTGCGCTTTCGGACCGGTTCTCGACCGGTTCTTCGATCATGCCGCAAAAGCGCAATCCGGATGCGGCCGAATTGATCCGCGGCAAGACCGGCCGGATCCTGGGCGCGCTCAACGGCCTCTTGATGGTGATGAAGGGCCTGCCGCTCGCCTATTCAAAAGACCTCCAGGAAGATAAGGAAGGCACATTTGATGCGCTGCATTCGCTCTCGCTTTCACTCGCCGCGATGACCGGCATGATCGAGGATCTGCGTTTCGATCTCAAAAAGATGAAAGCGGCGGCGGGGCTTGGCTATGCGACGGCAACTGACCTAGCAGATTGGCTTGTGCGGACACTCAAGCTGCCCTTCCGCGAGGCGCATCATGTCACCGGCCGAATCGTTGCGCTCGGCGCCGCGCAGAACAAGAGCCTTGAAAAACTCTCGCTTGAAGAGCTGCGGACGGTCGAGCCGCGCATCACGGAAGACGTCTTCTTGGTGCTTGGCGTCGAGAATTCAGTGAAGAGCCGGACGAGCTTTGGAGGCACAGCGCCGAAAAATGTCCGCGCCCAAGCCAAATCCTGGCTGAGGCGACTCAAGTAATGGGATCAAGTCTCATTATTTAGAATTTAGAGAGGGATGCGAAAAACCGGTATCCACTCTTTCGCATCCCTCTCTAAGCTGAACTATCCTGATTGAAGCTGAACATGTGGTGTTTGCGATCATAGGCAAAAATCTCCGCATATCGGCCCCAGTCGATGATCGCGTTGAGCGTTTGCCCGGCTTCGTGCGGACTGAGGTGATCCTCAAGTTCAGGCAAGAAACGATTGCGGGGAGCCGCATGAAAGGGCCGTTCCAATAAAACATGACGAATATGCGCTGCGAGCGGGACCGATCGGAGGAGATGCTCGGCAAAGAGCCGCTTGCGGCCATCCGGCGTATCTTCCGCGAAGATCTTCCCCGCTGCGGTTAGCTGCAAGGTGACATTGCTCATCTCGGCGAAACCGAGGATCTGGGCGGCGTCTGCCAGGGGCAAAAGCTGATCGCTATCGAGATGAAGTTGCCCGGCGAGCGTCCGGAGGTCCGCTTTACCCTCAAAGGGAGGAGCCGCCAGCATCACCAAGAGGTCAGCGATGCGGTGACTGGAAACGACGGGCAAGTGCATCGCCGTGCCAGCCAAGGCCGTCTTGGCCCCTCTTGCAGAGCTGTGTCCGGCGGTCATGCGCGCGTAAATGTCATCGACGATTTCCTGGAAGGCGGGCGACAGACGCTCGCGCGGCTGCGGGATGGGCACTTCGAGTTTGGCTGCAACACGACCGGGATTTGCGGCAAGGACAATGATGCGATCACAGAGAAAGACTGCTTCCTCAATATTGTGAGTGACGAGCATGATGGACTTGATCCCGAGCTTTCCTTCGGTCCAAAGGTCAATCAAATCGGCTCGCAGCGTCTGCCCCGTCAGCACGTCGAGGGCAGAGAATGGTTCATCCATCAAAAGCACGGTTGGGTCCACCACCAAGGCCCGGGCAAAGCCCACCCGCTGGCGCATGCCGCCGGACAATTCGCGAGGGTAGGCTGTTTCAAAGCCATCAAGCCCGATCAGATCGATCGCGGCCAGAGCCTTTTCATGGGCATCCGCTTCCTTCACGCCAAGCGCATCGAGTCCAGCCATGACATTTTCGAGAACGGTGAGCCATGGAAACAGCGCGAAGGTTTGAAAAACCATCGCGATGCCCTTGGCGGGCCGATCCAATCGTTTACCTTGAAAGGTGACAAATCCATCCGTCGGAGTGATCAAACCGGCGGCGATACGCAAGAGGGTGGATTTGCCGCAGCCGGAACGGCCCAGCACGCCAACGATCTCGCCCTCATGAAGGTTCAAACTGATGTCGTCGAGGATGATGGCAGGCGCGCCATTCGGCCGCGGAAAAGTCTGGCGGATGCCATAGAGATCAAGAACAATTTTTTTTGTGATCGCTGGCTTGTAATCGGTCTCGAGCATCGGCTTGCCCTTCAGTCCAGCCGGAAATGGCGCTCGCCATAATGATAGAGCCGGCGCCATAAAACGCGGTTGAAGAAAATCACATAAGCGGACATGACGGCAATTCCGAGCACGATGCGCGGATAATCAGCCTCAGCCGTCATTTCGGCGATATAGGCGCCAAGCCCATGCGCCGTGAGATGCGTCTGACCCCAGGAAACAGTCTCGGCGACGATACTGGCATTCCAGGAGCCGCCGGAAGCCGTGATGGCGCCCGTCACATAATAAGGAAAGATACCCGGCAGAATCACATTCCGCCACCATTTCCATCCATGGATCTGGAAATTATCGGCGGCCTCTAAAAAATCGGTTGGATAGGCCGTGGTGCCGGCGATGACGTTGAACAAGATATACCATTGTGTCCCGAGGATCATTAATGAGCTTAACCAAATGTCCGGGTTGAGATTGAAGTGGACGATGAAGATGACGACAAAGGGAAACAACAAATTTGCTGGGAAGGCCGCAAGAAACTGCGCGAGCGGCTGGATCGTTTCAGCCAAATGCGGCCTGAGCCCGATCGAGACTCCGATCGGCACCCAAATCAGCGAGGTCACGGCTATGAGCAAGGCGACGCGTATCAGAGTATAGGCGCCAAGCTGGAAGGCCGTCAGTATGTCCCTCCAATCCAGTGCGGCCGCAAGGTAACGAACGACGATACCGGTTCCACAAAGGGCCATCAGGATTACGACAGAATACCATAAAACATCAACGGCATGGCCACGCGTTGTCCTGCCGTTTGTGAGCGGGCCGGGAATGGTGGTGTTGAGGATGGGGGCGCGCAAAATCCGGTTCGCCAGATATTCGAACGGCCGAAAGGTCAATGGCAGATATTTGGCGTGCTGCAGGGTATTGAGGAACCAGGAATGAGGAACCGTCTGCGCGGCAGCCTGCTCGTATCGGAAATGATCGGCCCAGACGACCAAGGGCCGAAACATGAGTTGATCGTAAATGATAATGACAAGGGTCATCGTGAAAAGCGCCCAGCCAATCGCGCCCAGATTTTTACTCTCGATTGCGAGCGCCACGTAGGAGCCAATTCCCGGCAGTGCGATCTGCTGTTGGCCAACGCTGATCGCTTCGGAGGCAACGACAAAGAACCAGCCGCCGGACATGCTCATCATCATGTTCCAAACAAGACCGGGCACGGCAAAAGGCGCTTCCAGACGCCAGAAACGCTGCCAAGAAGAAAAGCGGAAAGCACGACTCGCCTCGTCGATATCTTGCGGTATGGTTCGTAGCGACTGATAAAAGCTGAATGCCATGTTCCAGGCTTGGCTCGTGAAGACCGCGAAGATCGATGCGAGCTCGGCGCCAAGCACACGGCCAGGAAACAGATTCATGAAGAACACAACGGTGAAGGAGATATAGCCAAGAATTGGCACAGACTGCAGGACATCGAGGATGGGAATGAGGATGATTTCAGCACGCCGGCTTTTCGCGGCCAAGGTCCCATAGGTCAAGGTGAACAAGAGCGAAGCCGCCATCGCCGCCAGCATGCGCAACACGGTGCGCACGGCGTAGCCGGGCAGCATGGTGGGATCGAGCGAGATGGGCGTGCTTTGAACCACTGCGAGTGGCGCAAGGGTGCCTTTCGCGCCAAGAGCCAGCAACACCAGCAGCGTGAGGATCAAGGGGAATGCAATCAAGTCCCACCGGTTTGGCACCGTGAGCCTGAGTAATTGAATGGTTTTGTGGATAGGATCTGGAGGGTTCATTCTAGCCACGCGCCGTGGTAACGTGTCTCCCAGAAGTCGCCATACATGGATTTAAACGAGGGGTGAAATTCACCATTTGATTTATCCGTTGGTTTCTATCTACTAGAGTAGCTCTATGACGAAAGCGAGAAATGTGAGCGCGCGCAAGTTCGCGGACAGAGGAAGGATTGATTTTTGGTCAGCGAGACGGGATTTACATTGACTTACATGATATCCAGGCATTTGGTAAAAATCGGGCGTGTCCGCTGCTTCGGTCTGGCAGCATTGTCCCGCCCACTCGTGCGTCCGGCCTCTGAAGCGTAAAATGTGGAATGTTGGCTTGAGACCATTCGCTTTCAAAGGTGCCACTCTTCTCGTTGCCGTGGCCTTTGCGCTTGCCGCCTGCGGGCGGCGCGGTCCACTTGAACCGCCGCCAGATGCCACCGCACCCAATCCAGCCGTCACCGGCAATCCAGGGGATGAAAACGCGCCGGTAGGCCCGGCCGAATTATCCGGACAAAATGCTGCCAATTCAAACTCAGGAAATCAGGCCACGACCACTGCAAAGCCCACCCACAAAACGTTCCTGCTCGATCCTTTGCTGTGATCGGCCATGCACCATTTCACCTACAAGAACGGCGTTTTGCATGCCGAGGGGGTCGATCTCGTCAAGCTGGCCGAGACCATTGGCACGCCCTTTTATTGCTATTCGACGGCGACCCTCACCCGGCATTATGGGGTGTTCGATCAGGCTTTTGCCTCTGTCCCGCATCTCATCTGCTACGCGATGAAGGCCAATTCCAATCAGGCCGTTCTCAAAACCTTGGGCCGGCTTGGTGCCGGCATGGATGTCGTCTCCGGCGGCGAATTGCGCCGAGCGCTCGCGGCGAATGTATCACCGCGGAAAATCACATTTTCAGGGGTTGGCAAAACGCAGGCGGAAATCGCCTTCGCTCTCGATCATGATATTCTTTGTTTCAATATCGAGTCGGAACCTGAGCTTCTCCTCGTTTCAGAGATGGCGCGAAGCCGCGATCAGCTTGCTCGCATCGCGATCAGGGTCAATCCGGATATCGATGCGAAGACGCATGCCAAGATCGCGACCGGCAAGGCAGAAAATAAGTTCGGAATACCACTCAGCCGCGCCAGAACAATCTATGCGGAGGCCGCCAAGCTGCCCGGAATACAGGTCACCGGCGTTGATCTTCACATTGGCTCGCAGATCACTGATCTTGCCCCCTTCGATGCGGCTTTTGCCTTGGTCGCCGATTTCGTCAAGACGTTGCGCCAGGATGGGCACGTTTTCGAGCACATCGATCTCGGCGGGGGTCTCGGTATTCCCTACAAAGCCTTTGACAACCCGGAAAGCTATCATCCGCAGCGTTATGCCGAGATCGTGATGGCGCGGCTCGCACCGCTTGGCTGCCGGCTTATTTTCGAGCCCGGCCGGTTGATCGCCGGCAATGCCGGGATTCTGGTGACGCGTGTTCTCTTTGTAAAGGAAGGTGAGGCCAAGACCTTTGTTATCGTCGATGCGGCGATGAATGATCTCGTCCGGCCGACGCTCTATGACGCTCATCACGAGATCATACGCATCGCCGAAATGGCGAGCGAAGGCAAAGCGTCCGACTCAAAAGAGGAAACCAGCTTTGTGGAAAATCCGATGCTGATGCAAAAAGCAAGGATTCTGGTTGATGTAGTGGGGCCAGTCTGTGAAACCGGTGATTATCTGGCCCTGGCCCGTGACATGCCTGAACCGGCTCCGGGCGAACTTCTGGCGATCCTCTCAGCCGGCGCCTATGGCGCTGTGCAGGCAGGGACCTATAATTCGCGCCTGCTCGTTCCAGAGGTTCTGGTTCACGGCAGCCAATATGCGGTGGTGCGCCCACGCAGCACTTATGAGGAATTGATCGGCCTCGACAAGCTGCCGGACTGGCTGAGCGAAACTTCGTAATCGCCGTAATGCAAGTTTGATCGAGTGGCTTGCTCAATGCCCTGGAAAGGCGATCAGCGTTCGCACTGGAACGCCGAGGGCGCGAATCTTGGCCGCGCCGCCGAGATCGGGCAGGTCGATCACGAAACAGGCGGCAGCGACCTCAGCGCCGATCTTCTTCAAAAGCCCGACTGCGCCGGTCGCTGTTCCTCCAGTCGCAATGAGATCATCGACAAGGATCACCCGCTCGCCAGGCCCTACCGCGTCATCATGCACCTCCATTTCATCGAGCCCATATTCGAGCGAATAGGCGATCGACACGGTTGTGTGGGGCAGCTTGCCCTTCTTGCGGATCGGCACGAAGCCGGCGGAGAGCTGATGCGCGACGGCGCCGCCGAGGATGAAGCCGCGTGCTTCGATGCCGGCCACCTTGTCGATCTTGGCACCAGCCCAGGGCTGCACCAATTCATCGATCGTGCGGCGGAAGGCTTTTGCATCACCAAGCAGCGTGGTGATGTCGCGGAACAATATGCCCGGTTTCGGATAGTCGGGGATGGTGCGGATGATGTCTTTGAGTTCTACCGTCATGTTTGATTGACCCGTTTCAGGATCGCCTCCAGTTTCTTCAAAAACTCGGGATCGCGCGCATCCGGCGCGGTGATCAGCGCATGGTCGAGCGCATGGTCGGAGCCGATCGGGCAGGGCTCATGCTCAGCCGGGAAATCGCGCAAAACTCGGGCAAGC
>DATJTB010000010.1:0-3550 GCA_035503795.1 Methylocella sp. | reverse complement strand
GCTCGCAAAATGGAAAAACGCCGCCGCGAACTCACTCGGCGAGTGCGCCCCCAATCCGCCCGACCCGGCCGCGTGCAGAACCACGCGCGCCAAACCGAGCGTGATCGCGCCGAGCGCGGCGATTCCCAGCCATTCCCTGAGGCCGCGCCTGCGACCGCATGCGATCTGCGCAAGATGGAGACCGATCGCTGCGCCGAGGGTCAAGGCGCCCGACGCCATGCAGAGAAATGAAGCGGCCGAGCAAAAGCCTCCGGCGAGCCATCGTAGCGACCACGCCCGGCTGTCCGCCAGAAGCCAGAGGCCGGCAAATGAGAACGCCAGCAACAGATAGAAGTGGGTGTTGAACCCAAGCACAATGTTTTCCCAGCCCAGGGGAATGGCGTTGATGAGAACGGAGAGAATCACCGCAATCTGCGCCAACCCTTGAGGAAGCGTTCGCGAAAGCGCCGCGCTTATCGCCACGACCGTCAGCGAGTCCAGGATCGCATTGGCGATCATTTGTAAAATGACGTCCCAATAGCCCGAGATCTTGAAGACCGCCAAAGTCACAAGGCGCGTGAAAAAAATCACGTGCTCGTTGTGAGCGGAGAACAGGTCGGCGACTTTGAGATGTCCTTGCAGATAGGGCCGCAACAGTCCGGCCGCGACAGCGTCCCACTCATCTCCGAACGGGACTGAATTCCCGGCATAATTGATGACGGCGGCTCGCGCCCCCACGAGAACAAGGAAAAGCGAGACGAACAGGACCGCGTTCTGTCTTTTGCTAAGATAGAGCATGGATTGTTGGTCCGTAGACATGCCCGTAGGGCTCATCGTCCTTGTACTTTCACAGCTCCGGCGAAAGCCGGCGGAGGACGGCGGTCATACTCGGTTTTGAGCGGCGCCGCCCCTCGGTCGGCGAAGCAAACTCTCCAATGGCCTCAGCCGCCACGTGGTCACGACCGCGCGTGGCGAACGCCAGCCAGAAACGGCCGTCACCCTTCAAAATCAGCCGGGCGGGCGCCCGCGTGACAAACCAGAAAGCGTTCCGTTGGCATCCACCAGACCTCATCGGGATGAAAAACCTTGATCCATTTCCAGTCGAAGCCGCACCACCGATGATGCAGCCACACCACACGTCCGACATGCGGCAAGAGCATCCATGGAAACTCATCATTTGTGAAGGAGTCGCCGATGACCATGATGGTGGGCCCCGGCTTGGCGGACCTATACGCTCGGTCAGGCAACACCGGACTCGGGCCCTCGGACAATTGTTCGATTTCCGCGGCCTTCGGCAGCGCCAAAGGCTCACTTTCTTCGACCACGTCGTTCTGGACGCCGAGCAACCACGCGAGATCCCCGCCTTCTTTCCTCGTCATGGGGCCAAGCGCGGACTGCGCGTCAACGCGCCAATCGGGGTGCGAGTCGGCGTCGACGATCGCGTTGAATCCAGCGATCGCGCCCCTCGGCGTCCAATGCGTGTCATGGAGATAGTAGGCGCCGCCAGATGATCGGGCCGCGCTCATCACGGGCCGCAGGTCCACGGCCTTGACGCCGTGCGCGGCGAGATCTTCGAGAAGGAGATCGTATTCAGTCGTCCTTCCGTTGCTGCGGGCCCAGATTGGAAGTTCGTCCGGGTACACCGTGGCGCTATTCGGCGGGATCGCGACAAGGAATTTCACGCCGCCTCGCGCGAGCGTGTCGCGCATCGCGGCGAGCAGGTCCGCCGTATCGGAAACGCTCTTATCGCGCACCAGCAGCCCCGCGCTCTGCAGCACCATGCCGTCGAGCTTGAGAAACATGCGGCCGGTGCGGCCGACGAGGACCTTTGGATCCCCCTCGGGAACGAGCGGTCTGGTCAAATCCTTATGAAGCCGGATCATTTTTTGACGCAGGCCGAAACGGTCCTTCAGATAGGCGTCGGTTTCACCCGGCAGCGCCCGCCAGTCTTCAAAGGTGGCCGGCGGATTCGGAGCCGGCGCAAGCCTGCGTCCCTCCTTGAGAATCAGGTCCGGATTATCGGGCTTGATGATCCCGACGATGAGCGGCAGCGCCAAAAGCCCGAAGGCGAGGACGCCGACAAAGCGACGGTTTCGGCGCAACAGGCCGGAGCGCCATTGCAGGCGATCGGGCTGCTGCGCCGCGGGCGCGGGCCGAGCCGATACAAAAGCTGAATTCACGGGACCGGCTTTTAGCCGCTGTTGACACAGGAAGGCAAAGCCTCACGGCCGGTCGGACACAGAGCGCTATGTCAATTGGTTCAAGCTCATTCGATTGTAGGGTATGGAGTGGCTACGCGCCAAAGCCGGGCTTTGTGTTCCGCGCGTGGGAACAACGCCTTCCTGGGGTTTGATTTGCTGGGTCATTTCAAAAGATTTTGGACGAAGCCGCGAGCCGTTCGAGATGACGGGCTCGCGAGCTTCCCGCCCGTCCCTCCCGCTCACCTCAGGAAGAGGGTTCACGGCGCGGAGGATAAAGACAGCTTCGAGGATATCGGACGAATGATTTCCGATACCGTTTTCAGCTATCTGAAAGTCGACGACGGCGTCGGGCGCTTTCGCGGGCTTGATTTCGGATCCGGCTGCGGCCGAGTGCTTGTTCCGCTCGGTCAGCTTTGCCGCAAGAATTCGTCATCCCGCAGCCCGATCGAGTGGTACGGCTCCGACATCGATGGCGAAGCGATCGGATGGTGCCAGAAGAACCTCGCTTCAACAGGACAATTCGTCGTCAACAAACCCATGCCTCCGCTCCCGTTCGACGACGGTTTTTTTGATTTTGTCTTTTCGATTTCGGTGTTCACCCATATTCCCGAGGAGATGCAGTTCGCTTGGCTTTCCGAACTCAGGCGGGTCCTGAAGGTGGGCGGGACCGCGCTGCTTTCCACGCTCCCTCTCGAGCTTGCGGGAAAAACGCTCGACAAGGATCAGCTTTCACACGGATTTTATTACATCGGCGGCGGCAAGGGCACGCAAGGCCTGCCAAAGTTTTATCGGGACGCCTTCCATAGCCGCGAATATGTTGAAAGAGAGTGGTCCCGGTATTTCTCGATCGAGCTTTACAAGGAAAGAGGCATCGCCAATCAGCAGGCTCTCGTTTTGTGCAGGCGGGTCTGACGAAGCCGAGGAGGGGCGCGGCCTGAGCGGGTTCGCAGCTCGTTCAAGGCCATTCGACCTTCAGCGCCTCAAGCCCGTGAAAGTGGAATGAATCGCGGTAGCGCGGCTGGCCGGCAAGGCGCAAGCTTGGCAGCCGGGCAAAGAGGATCGGCAGCGCGACGGCAAGCTCAAGCCGCGCCAGCGGCGCGCCGACGCAGAAATGGATCCCAGCGCCGAAGCTGACATGCGGGTTCGGCGTCCGGCCGGGCTTGAACACGTCGGGCTCGGAGAAGCGGTCGGGGTCACGGTTGGCCGCGCCGAGCAGAAGGCCGATCTTCTCGCCACGGCGCAAACGCACGCCCGCGAACTCGACCTCTTCGAGCGCGTGGCGCGCGAAGAGATGCAGCGGCGGGTCGAGCCGCAGCAACTCCTCGACCGTGGCCTGGGTCGCGCTTTCGCTGGCGAACGCCTGGCGCGCA
>DATJTB010000009.1:0-12479 GCA_035503795.1 Methylocella sp. | reverse complement strand
GTGCTGATCGCAAAAACAGCATCAGAAAGCAGCCGCGTAAAACTGGCGATTGCTCCCGACGGAACATATTTCATCGCTTGGCGGGCGAAGCTGAATCCGTACAAGGGGTCATACGACTCCGTGCGGGACGTGATGATTTCGGCATCGAGCGATCGGGGTGTGACCTGGTCGACTCCGGTCAAAGTCCATGACGATCGGTTCAAGGCTAGTCGTTGCCCTGAGATCACGCATGGGATCGGTGTAGACTCGAAAGGACGCCTCCATGTTGCATGGTACACGGGCACCAGCGCGCGGCCCGGAATCTATTATGCGGTCTCGGCCGATCGCGGCAACACTTTTTCTGCGCCGTTTCCGCTCCTCACCGACGGCTGGGTGCCTTACGCCGACGTCAAGCTCGCTGTGGATGGAAGCGATCATGTGTGGGTCACTTACGAGGATCGCCGTGACGATCGCGCCGACCAAATGGTGCTGGCCGAGATCGATCCGCAAGGGAATCCTGCCCGTCTCGGCCAATGGCCGGGACGGGCGCCAGATATCGCCGCGAAAGCGGGTGCAGTCATGCTTGTTTGGACGGGCGCCAAGGGCGAAATCCAAACCTTGCAGGCCGCTTTGAAATGAACCGGACAAGGCGTGGCCAGGAAAGATTCATTGTGTTTCTGGTTCGCGAACTATGTAGCCGTATTCGGCCCGTGCTCCCGCCTGGAAATCGGCGCAGAGATCGCTAGAAGGTCTTGATCGCTAGGAGTCGCCGATATGGCGTGGAGCTGTTTCAAACCCAGCATCGAACCGGACACTGACCGAAAATTGGCCGTCCGTATGGATAGCCACTCGAGCTTCGGTTGGCGTTCGTGGAGCTTGCCGCGAGTGGACAGGACCTGTTGTTCGTGGCATTTCGGTTTGCCGTCTCTCGGCCGGGATAGCGACGAACTCGCGGCCGACGGTGCTGGTGCTCACTTCACTCCGCTTATCATCGTCATCAGCCGCTACTTTCCCGCGGCGTTCTAACGGTCGACTTTACACATGGACGCTTTAAGCGGCTCGCTTCTCGAACTGGTGCAAAAGCTCGATGCGCTTGGTCCAGGAATTTCGTTAATCGGTCTTGCGCGGGCGATGAAGACGTCCGAACTGACGTTCGGTGAGGTGGCCCCTTACGGGCTTGCCAATCCGCAGACCTACAGTCGCGCCCCCATCATCGTGCGGGAACACTATGAGCTGATGGTAATGACGTGGCTTCCCGGCCAGGCGAGCGTCCCGCATGATCATAGCGGGATCTATCTGCGTCGTGCGGGTCGTGCAGGGCAAGGCAACCGAAGGTTATCACCGAATTGCGGCGGACGGCTTCGTAGACCTGGAATATGAGGAGGTCATGCGAGCCGGTGAAGTGAAGGCTTTCCAAGATGCCGGCGTTCAGACGGTGCGCAATGCCTCTCCTGCTGGTGAAGTCAACGGCATGTTTATCGTAGGCACTCTGCGCAAACCGGCGTCTTGGGAGAGTACCGCGGTGCCGGAGCTGCGCGAGCAGGCGGCAGCGGTCGCCCAAGCGTCGGATTCGGCCAAAGAGGTTCCATCAACTCTTCACCCTGCTGCCGGTGTACTGACGGCGGGGTAAGGTGAACTCATAGAAACAAGCTCACACAAAGTTCAAGACACCATCGCGCCTTGGCGTTGGATGTACAACGACCTGCCTGAGTGAGCGGTTACTCTATGGCATGATTTTCGCTTATTCTGGCTTTTGTGCCCACTCTCGCGCCAGTTGTTGCGCCTTATCCCTCTGTTCTGTGGTTATCAGGCGTTCCGTATCATCAAGCGCCCTTCTTGCTTTCTCATGTCCTTGTCCAGCTGCAAGGAAAAACCACATATAAGCGGCAACGTCATCACGCGCTACCCCTTCCCCTTTTGCATACATCCAGCCGAGATTGAATTGTGCCCCCGCCTGGCCGTGCTCGGCTGCTTTGAGATACCATTTCACCGCCTCGGTGTCGTCGCGCGCGACACCTTGCCCATTTGCATACATCCAGCCGAGATTGAATTGTGCCTCCGCCTGCCCGCGCTCGGCGGCCTTGCGATACCATTTCACCGCCTCGGCGTCATCGCGCGCCACTCCTCGCCCTTTAGCATACATGAGCCCTAAATTAGTTTGCGCCTCAGCATCCCCTTTTTCGGCAGCGTTGCGAAACCATTTTACTGCCTCGGCGTCGTCGCGCTCCACGCCTTGGCCGTTTGCATACATCAAGCCGAGATTGAATTGCGCTTCGGCGTCTCCTTGTTCGGCCGCTTTGCGATACCATTTCACCGCCTCGGCGTCGTCGCGCGCCACGCCTTGCCCCCTGGCATACATCAGGCCGAGACTGAATTGCGCTCCCGCCTGTCCGTGCTCGGCGGCTTTGCGATACCATTTCACTGCCTCGGCGTCGTTGCGCGCCACCCCTTGACCCTTTGCATAGATCCAGCCGAGATAGAATTGCGCTTCTGCATCCCCATGCTCGGCAGCCCAGCGAGTATCTTTGATGGACACGGCCCAACATGGTACAGTAAGAAGAACCGCAACTCCGGCGATGAACCGAATTATACTTATGGCCAAGCGTGAAACACTGAACGGGTGGTGTCGCGTCAGCCGATTTCGAGCACAAATTCTCGGGAATGCTGAATGAGCCTTACGCCGCCAATCGTGTAGCATGTCGATTCCTCCTTTTTCGACCGACCGGAGACTACCCATCGCTGACTCTGAAGGTTCCCGAGACGGGCTGGCGATTGCGGGATAAAACGACGCCATTGCTCCCTCGCCCAAGGGCAAAAAACGACAGGGTATTAGAGATAAACACCGGCGTCATAGAGAGGGTCAAGAGCTGACTGACGATAAGTCCGCCGATAATTGAAATGCCAAGCGGGCTTCAATAACACCCGTGCAATGAGAGTGGGAATAGCCCTGCCGTGATTATGGTGGTTTTTCAATGTCTGAAGGGAGCTTGCGCGACGTCTCCTCGCGGCTTCGTCCATAAAGCCGCACCATCTTCCTGTCGGCCCCGTCTTGTCGATGAAGACAAGCTTTTGAGGATCAAGACGGGTTTGCGTCGCCTTCCACTTTTCGCGCGTTCGGCCACCTCCGGCCGTTGTTCTTGGCTAGCGTCAGGCTTCTTGACACTGATTTTGTGGCTGGCAAAAAGCGATCCACCGAACTGGTCGACGTCTTTACGTCATGCGTGGCAAAGACCCGTCTGAATCGGCCCGGAATCAGGACCTCGGCAAAAAGCGCGGGATATCCTTGATAGAATTATCCTAATTTGTTCGCCCTGGGGGGCAAACAAAACTGCTCTTCCAATATCAATGTTTGAAGCCTGATTGCGGGCAGGGTCCCACTACTGGGCCGATTCGCACTTTATGGGCTTACAATCAATCAACTAGGCTCCTCCTGATCCTGAAGGAATCGATTCCTGTTTCGAATATTGGATTTAGCCGTCTTGTCGAGTCGCGCCCAGGACCTCCGCCGCGCGCTGCCCGCCTGGAATTCGAAGTTCAAGCCATTCCACAGCTCCAGGGGGAATGATCTGGCGCAAGCCGGTGGCCGACCAAATGCCGAAAGCCGCAATCTCGCTTCTGGTACCTACTGTAGGTCCTCAAGGGCCATAATCATTTTTCGACCTAGGCGTAGATAGCCTCCTCGCTTTGAGCCTTTGGACCGCACCGACCTGCGGCAATCACCTCTCCCCACATAAGGACACTGATGCCGAGTTCCGAATGGATCGCCGCCTGCGATACGTTGCGTCGGATCGCTGCCCGCGATACGTTGCGTCGGATCGCTGCCCGCGTATATGGGGACAACGGCAATGGCACAGCATCATGAAAGCAAATCCTGGTCTCGATCCTCGGCGGCTGCGCGTCGGTCAGGTGATCAATTTGCCAATCGCGCCATTGCCCCGGTGACAGTCACGATCGGGGCCCTCTCCGAGCGCCGAATGCCGGATATGGTGAGAGGCTATCCGTTGAACGATCATGTGGACGGAAGTCTTGGGAGGTGTGACCAGCACTGTACGCTTTCGGCATAGCCTCTCAAATACTTGAGACGCTTAAGACCAAAAAATCACGACAGAGTACCTGGCGACTGATTGTAGGCCCGATAAAGCTCGTGGATGCCCCTGCACGATTTCTGGGCGACGATTGATGAGATTTTGCCTGCCGGGGTCGCGGGTTCGTTCGCCGCGACCTTCGGCGCCCGGGCCGGAGGCGGTCCCCCGGATTCGGAAGCTGTTGAGGAATTGCTGCGATTGGCTTGGCATCGACATCATTACTGTAATATTAAAGGTTGGTTAACAATGCGGTTTGAGGGTTAACCTTTTGGCTTGTCCTTTTGCTCTTTGCACAAGTTTGTCTTCTGTCGCCTGTCTTGTCTTCCTTGGCAGCGGCCTTCTCCTGCGCTTCGAGCGCCCGCCTCACGATTGCCAGCAACCACGACGCGGCTGATGGCGTGCTGAAGGCGAACGACCTCAGAGCGGCGGCCACGGCGGTGGCGCTGATCCGGGTCACGATGCGCAACATCAAGCAAAATCTATTCTGGGCTTTCGCCTATAACATCATCTTGATGCCGGTCGCGGCGGGAGCGCTATATCACGGTTTCGGCATCCTTCTGTCGCCGATGCTGGCCGCAGGCGCCATGGCATTTTCTTCGGTCTTCGTGGTCTACAATGCACTGCGGCTGCGGCGATTCACACTACATTCAGGGTCTGAACGCCGCGGCATCTTGCTCTACCTCCTTTTAAGTTTACCGCCTCACTAATCACTAATACCATTTCGCTGGCAATTACGGACGTGTCGAAGCAGACTGCCTATGGTGCCCCCGTAAATTTGGGAGATTCATCGTGCTCGATCGGCTCGCCGGCGCCGCCTCGGCGCTCAAGCAGTATGGCGAAATTCGCTGGCATGCGAATTTCTCGACCGCCGTCTCTATGCGCAAGGGCGTGCCGCTCGCCAATGGCCAGTCGCGCGACAGCGGCGTCTCCGCGCGTATCTTCGACTCCGGCGCCTACGGCTTCGCCGCCTTGGCGGAGGAGGACGAGGACGCGTTGCGCGTCGTGCTGGCGAAGGCCGCGGAGAACGCGCAATCGCTCGGGGAAGCCCTCGCGCCGCCGGGGACATACGCCCGGAGGCTCCATACCCAGGGAAGGCGTCCCACCAGATGTGAGGTTTAACAACCTTCGTCAAATGGAAAGCTCCGCCTTGGGTCACATTTGCCCGCGCATCGTGCGCCGAACCGAAGGAGTTTTGAAATGAGGTAGCTTGACACCACAGCCCCAAGGGAGGCCGGACATATGACTGCAGCACGAACGCTTATAAAACTCTTGCAAAACGGGCGCGTCCACATTTGAATTCCATGGCAATATATTTCGATCCCGCGGGATGTCGGATAAACTCCCGCTGGTTCGTTTAAGTTTCGCGACGTTTGTAACGGAGGGTTCACCCACAAGGCTTTTTCGCATGCTCGAAGCGTCGAAACTCACCAAGCGCTACAATGCCGTGATTGCATTGGACGCCCTTGATCTTCTGGTCGAGCCGGGCCAAATATACTGTCTTTTGGGTCCTAATGGCGCGGGGAAGACGACGACCATCAATTTGTTCCTTGGTTTTATCCGGCCCGATGGAGGAACAGCTCGGGTTAATGGACAAGATGTGGCAAGTCATTCCGTGGAGACCAAAAAGGATCTTGCCTATATTCCCGAACAAGTGAACCTTTATCGTAGTCTAACGGGGCTCGAAAATCTGGAGTTTTTCACAGGGCTCGCGGGCCATGACTATCCGCGAGATAAACTGCTCGAGTTCCTATTAGCGGCCGGTTTGCCGGGGGGAGCGGCCGACCAGAGGGTCGGCGCCTATTCCAAGGGCATGCGCCAGAAGGTCGGGATCGCCATCGCGCTTGCGAAGAATGCGAAGGCCCTTCTGTTGGATGAACCGACATCGGGTCTCGATCCGCTGGCCTCCTACGAATTTTCGCAACTCCTGCGCCAACTCGCTAAGGAGAAAGTCGCCATCCTCATGACGACTCATGACCTGTTCCGGGCCAAGGAAGTCGGTTCCGTAATTGGCATTATGCGACGTGGGACATTGGTTACCACGATGTCTACGGAACAGTTCAGCCATACAGATATGGAAAAGATTTACCTGGAATATATGAAATGACCCGGAATATATGAAATGACCCGACCCATCTGGTTGGTCCTGGTTAAGGAAATTCGCCAGATGCGACGCGATGCGCGCCTGCTGGCCGCCGGCTTTCTCGGCTTCCTCTTAGTGGCGGTGGCTTCGTTTGTAGGCGTTCAGCATCACCAGATAGTGACGCAACAGAAACGCGAGGCGGCCCAAACCGAACGCTCACGCTGGTTGAACCTTTCCGACCTCGGACCGCACGGTGCAGCGCATTTCGGGATTTATGTGTTCAAGCCGGAAACGCCGCTCATGGCTTTTGATCCCGGAGTCGACCAATTCTTAGGAGTTAGCGTCTGGCTCGAAGCACACAAGCAGAACAAATTCATCTATCGGCCGATGCAAGATGCTGGGGCGGTACAGCGTTTCTTCAACATGACTCCTGCGGCGATCATTCAGCTGCTTGGCCCCTTAATCATCATTTTGCTAGGGTTCAACGCCTTCGCTGGTGAACGGGATCAGGGCACTTTGCGGCAACTCTTGAGCATTGGTGTGGATGGCCGTTTTCTACTTTTAGGAAAGGCCGCCGCCGTTACCGGAGTACTGTTTCTTGTGCTTGTGCCAGCTGTTGCCATGGCTATCGCGGCCGGGATCGGCTTAAGCGCCGATGTCTCATGGCTCCGTTTGACCCTGCTCGTATTCGTCTATTGCCTCTACCTCGGGACGTTCGTCGGTCTCACTCTCGCCGTCACAGCGCGTGCGGGATCAGCACGTTCCGCACTCGCTTTTCTGCTGGCGTTCTGGGTTGTCAATGGCTTTCTTGTACCCCGCTCCGTCGCGGAGATCGCGGATTGGGCCATCCCGTTGCCTTCCGCGACTGCATGGCAAGCCGGCATGGAGGCTGAAATTAGAGATGGCCATGCCACGGCCTTGGAACTCCAGGTCAAGAGAGAGCTATTTGCGCAATATGGGGTTGATAATGTGGACGCTCTCCCGGTTAATTGGCGCGGGATTATGCTGCAGCGCGGCGAGGAGCAAAACTATCCGGTGTTCGATGCGCATTTCGGCAAGCTGTTCGACGGGGTTCGTCGGCAGGACATAGTCTACCAATGGGGAGGACTTCTCGCACCCGCGGTCACAATTCAGTCTTTATCGATGGGCTTGGCAGGCAGCGATTTCGAGCATCATAAGGGCTTTGTCCGCGCGGCGGAAGAACATCGACGCGTGATCCAAAAGACCCTCAACGAAGAGTTGACACTGCACCCGGAAAAAGAGTGGGGCGAATATAGTGCTGGCCCGGAGCTTTGGGCACGTGTCCCGGAATTTCAGTACGCCCTCCCAGACCTTCGCGATTTAATGTGGCACTACGCGCCCGCCGCTCTGATCCTCTTGGCATGGTGTGCGTTAGCCTGGGTGCTAGCGCTGAGAAGCGCAACAACGTTGAGACCTTGAACCTATGCCAAGAATGATCTTCAAGTACGAAATGCGGCAGCTTATAGCCGATCGTATGTTTCCAACCATTACCTTGATGGTGATCATCGTTTTTGGCTTCGGTCTTTGGAATGGCCAGCGCTGGGTCGATTATCAATACCAAGTCATTGCCTCGGCGGAGCAGGAGCAAGCATCCGCTCTTGCACGAGCCAAGGCCCAGGCCGAGCGGGTTCGCGCCGGGATGGAAGAGGTAAGTGACTGGCAAAATCCTGCAACCACGTACGGTTTCATGGAATACCATCTTGTAAGCTTCGCCATTAAGCTGCCAGCACCGCTCGCTCCGCTGGCAGTTGGACAAAGTGATCTCTATCCTTTTGTGCTGAAAATCAATACAGAGCCCCAATCAAAACTCGTCAGTGCACATGAAAACGTCAATGTTAGAAAATTGCTGCTTGGTCCCTTTGATCTGGCCTTCGTGTCAATCTACCTGCTTCCGCTGCTCATTTTCGCGCTCTGCTACGATGTTGTCGCTGGCGAGAAGGAACAGGGCATTCTCGTGTTGTTGGCAGCACAACCCGTTTCGTTGCCGCAGTTGCTGTATTTGAAGATCGGGTTCCGCTTGATCTTAATCATTGGAATCTTAACATTGCTGCTAATTTTGATCTCAGGACTGATAAGTGACCGACTTTTTGAACCCCAGGCCGCTGTACAACTGCTGGTGTGGCTTGGTGTCGTAGTGGCCTACAGCCTGTTCTGGTTCTTGCTCTGTGTATTCATCATCTCCTGGGGCTGGAAAAGTGCGACCAATGCGTTGGCCCTCGCCGGATGCTGGCTCTTGGTCGTAGTGCTCGTTCCTGCCGGGGTTAGTACCTGGATCACAGCGGCCTATCCCCTGCCTTCCCGCGTCGAGTTCATTAAGACAATGCGTGATAATCAGGAGAATGCCTGGAAGGACCCGAGCCAGTTTATCGAGAAATTCTTGATCGATCATCCTCAACTCAGGCCGCAGGTAAAGGATAACGGAAGTTGGGCCTCTTGGTCCATAATGAATCGAGAGATCAATCGTCAGATCCAAGTGGTCGAGACGGAGTTTGCAATGCAGCTCCAGCGTCAGCAGCACTTTGTCGAGTGGCTCAAGTTCCTTTCCCCCGCTCTCCTGGTTCACAGCGCGTTTCTGGATTTGACAGGCACGGGGATCGCGTCCCAACGTGAGTTCCTATCACAGGTCGATCTCTATCATGCCGAGCTTGAGGATTACTTCATCACGAAGCTCATCAGGAAAGAAATTGACTTTACAGGCTACGATGAGTTTCCTCGATTCCATTATAAAAATATTAGCAGCGAAAAGTTGCAAGCGAGCTTCGTTACCTGCGCCGCCCTTGCTGGACAAGCATTCGTCTTGGCTGTGCTAGGTTTGCCTCGATTGCGCCGGTACCCTATCGTGGAAGAGTAGGCCGATAGCTAAGCCTCCAGCTATGCTGGAGCGACTAAATGTGGTTTTCATTCGAAATATCGAAAGAAAGCTTCTCTTGCTAAAGTCAAGAAACGGTTGGGCGAGATCTTTCACGATTTGGCGCGGCGTCGTGAGTGCGAGATCGAGGAGGGCCATCTTCTCAACCGAATATTTCGACGGGATCGAAATAAGCATGTGAACGTGGTCAGCCATCAAGGTTATCGGCTTGGCTCTGATGGGGTGGACGCCCCCCGACGGCTTTCTCGATCATTCACAGTCGACTACAGAGACGAAACCCGCGTGCAGCCCGGGCTTCCGGCGGTTCAAGGACCTATGGCTTGCCGTTATCACTGCGTTGAGGGGATGTCGATGAAGCCGGCGAGTTCCAAGGATCGGAAAAACGGTCAGATGTCATCAGGGATTCATCAGTCAAGGTTTTGAGAAAAGCGACGATATCGGCCTTCTCCTCCGCCGTCAGGTCGATCTTTACGATGAGACCGCTTTTGACCGGGCTGATGCGCCCGTCGCCTGCATAAGGACCCGCATCGATCTTTCTTCCTCCTTGGGAATAGATCTCAACCACATCTTCCAGCGTTGCGACGCTGCCATCGTGCATATAGGGGCCGGTCACCGCGACATTGCGCAGACTCGGGACCCGGAACTTACCCATGTCTTCCGGATTTCCAGTCGACTCAAATAAGCCGCGGTTCGGAACAGGGTAAGCCCCTTTTCCATCAATGTTGTAAAGGCCCGTGTTATGAAACGGCAAATCAGGAACGCGGCCCTTGTTATTGACGAATTGACCATCAAAATTCGAACTTCGGTGACAATGATGACATCCACCTTTCTCGCCGAAGAAGAGATCACGCCCCCGCTGTTCCGTCTCGTTGAGCGTGGCCTTCCCTTGCAGATTGCGATCATATTTGCTGTCGAAGGAAAGAATGCCGCGCTCAAAGCACGCGATCGCCTTGATGATTATTTCAAAGCTCATCGGCTCTTTGCGGTCCGGAAACGCCTCTTTGAAAGCCTGTGGATAATAGGGATCGCTCTCTAGCCGGGACAGGATCTGCGGCTTGCTCGCGTCCGTAACCCCCATTTCGACTGGATGCTCACCGAACATGGGTATATCCATCTGGGTTTCGAGCGTCACAATGGCGGGATCGGCCCATGTCAAGGTCGCATGCCAAGCGGCATTGGCAACACTTGGTACATTGCGCGGCGTATGTTCGCCAGTTGAGCCGATCGCGGTTGGGTGTCCGTTGGTAAAGGCGCGGGATTGCACGTGACAGGATGCGCAACTGATCGTTGCATTGTCGGAAAGGCGCTTATCGTAAAAGAGGTGACGGCCAAGCTGGTATTTGGCTTCCGACATGGGATTGTCGGCTGGCACGCGCGGGGGGCGGACGTAAGAAGGAATGTCCCAGACCCAGGCGTTTGAAGCGGAATCAGACACCGATTGTGCGAAGGCAAATGCGGGGATAAAAGCTAATATAGCAATGGGCGGAATGAAATACGAGCGGCGCACGCTGCAGCCCCTCACAATTTTGAGACCAAAAGCTATGGCCACCATTCGATTGGCCGCCACAGCTTCTCGCGAACTAAAGACCAATCCAACAGATGTCAAGGCCGCATAAAAATGGGCGGTGTGCATTGTCTCTTCCAAGGATGAATGACGGCCCTGGTGTTCCTCGGTCCCTCATATCGGTTAAGACGAATAAGACTGTGCAGACTCGCCAGAGCAGAAAAGAATTTTTCTGGCTCAGGATGCATAATTCACTAACCCCCAGTTAAGGACCTTGCGACTTTTGTGATGGGCCATGGGATCAGGGTCAGCGGATCCAGCGCACGATCTTGAAATTTTGGTTCTTGATGTAGGCCCTGTTTCTTCGTCCCGTCCGACTGTTGCGACAAAGTGACGCGAGCCGGAATGAATGACCGGTGAAATTGCGCGTCTTGCATTCGGCATTCTACGCGATCCAGAGGGAACTCTTGCCTTTCAGGAAGCCGATAACCTCGGTGAACGAAGAGTTCTGCGGTATCGGAATGACTCTGTGGACATGATCGGCCATCGGCCGTGACTTAGACTTTCGCCTCCAAGGGCGGGCACATCGCGGCCAACGCTTGTTGTGCCTAGACAAGTCGTAAAAACTTACCCTAACATGGATGGGTTATGCGGCCAAAATGACGGATGGCAGACAAGGAGAAGGCGTTATGGAAGCTCAACAGACTGAGAAGGGCACGGCCGAAAGCGCGAAAAAATTGCCCTCGCTTGTTTCTAAATTGTCCCAAGGTGAGCACAAATTGGAGTTTAGCGCGGGTGCTCGCACCGCGGATATTGGAGAATTGAAGAAGTCGATCGATTCTGGCCACGTGCGCATTCGCTTTACTGAAACAGTTGGCGGAACCGAACTGGGCTTCAAGTTAGATCGCGACAATTCGGATTTCACCGGGGCCGATTTCGAAAAGCAAACAGGCGAAATGCGTATCGTTGGGATGCCAATCTCGCTCGATTATGTGCGGGTACGCTGCATCGCAACGCTGGACGCCGGCACACTAAAGGGCAGCGGACATCTTCAGCTAATCCAATGATACGCATTATCGGCAGAGCAGGCGTCGCCGCGCTTTGTTGATTTCGAAATCGATAAATTAATCAAAGCGGAAGAGAACCTATATAAAACATGAGGAAGAAGGTCTGATCGTTGCGCTTTCGAAGCTCTATTCGCGTCCTTTTGGGCATGCGGACGATTCGACGCGCCTCGCGGCGCGGCGAAGGGCTTGCCGAGAACAAGGAAGGCGCACAGACGCAGGAGCGACGCTCGACGGGCTTCGTGGAAAAGTGGTTCTGCTCAATGTATGGGCCACCTGTGTCCCTTGCCGGGTCGAGTTGCCGCCGGCGCCAGATACTATTCAGATACTATGAAGGCGTCGACGTCTGGTTTAATTATTCGGGAAATTCGGCATTTTCCCCGGAACGCCTCGCTCCGTAATTGCCAGCATGGCGTGGAGAGCTGATCCATGGCGCGCATCCTCTTCGTCGTATGGCCTATGTTTGCGTCTGTAGCGTGCGGATTAAAACTCGCGCGAGACCTACGTTCAAGAGGGCACGATGTCTCCTATTTGGGAGTGGCCGACTGTAAGCAATTCGTCGTTCCCCACGGATTCCAATTCATACCGCTGTATGCGAGTTGGCTGCCGGAGACGCCAACTGAACCACCAGATAAGGTCGCGACAGGCCAGAATTTCTGGGACCGTATCAGAAGCGCGCGCGCGGGGGTGCGTAGGGTATGCGCCCTCCTCGACGCCATAGGATCGGATAGGGAAAGGGAGTTTCAGGATATTCTAACGCTCACGAAACCGGATCTCCTGGTCATACATAGCTCTGACTTTGAAGTTATTATACCTTCGTTGTTGGCGTATGAGGTGGGGATAAAGAGCATTTACCTCTACGACAACTTCGCGCGCG
>DATJTB010000008.1:0-12299 GCA_035503795.1 Methylocella sp. | reverse complement strand
GGTGCGTCGTGAGAACCCAAACATCGGGATAAAATGCCGGCCTGCCTCGGCAAGGAGGAGTGCGATGACGACCGAGAGCACGAAAGCGGCGGCAGTGCTGAACAACAATCCAGTAAAGTGTCCAGACGAATCTGGTTTGAGCCGCCGCAATGTTCTCCTCGCCAGTACGACGCTCGCCGCCGCAACCGCTCTAGGATCGGCAGTAACGGTCACAACGGCGCAAATTCAGAAACAGCCTATTGCACCAGCGGGTCAGCAGCCGAACATCCTTGTCATCATGGGCGACGACATTGGGCTGACGAATATCAGCGCCTACTCGATGGGCCTGATGGGCTATCGCACCCCGAATATCGACCGCATCGCCAAAGAGGGGATGATCTTCACAGACTACTATGCCGAGCAAAGCTGCACGGCGGGGCGATCGACGTTCATCACCGGCCAAGCGACGCTGCGCACGGGTCTGAGCAAAGTCGGAGTGCCAGGCGCCACCGTCGGGCTGCAGGCGAAGGACCCGACCATCGCAGAGCTCCTGAAACCGCTCGGCTACGCGACTGGGCAGTTCGGCAAGAACCACCTCGGCGACCGCAACGAGTATTTGCCGACGGTTCACGGTTTCGATGAGTTCTTCGGCAACCTCTACCACCTCAACGCCGAAGAGGAGCCGGAAAACTTCAACTACCCGAGAGACCCGAGATTCAGGGAATTGTACGGCCCGCGCGGCGTCCTGCGCTGTAAGGCGTCGGACCGGGACGACCCCACCGAGCAGCCGCGCTGGGGCCGGGTCGGCAAGCAGACGATCGAGGATACGGGCCCGTTGACCCGAAAGCGCATGGAGACGATTGACGACGAGACCTCGGACGCCGCCATGGAATTCATGGAACGGCAGGTCAAGGCCGGCAAACCGTTCTTCTGCTGGTACAATTCCACCCGGATGCATCTTCGCACCCATGTGCGCCCGGAGCATCGCGACAAGCCTGGATTCACTGCCCGGACCGAATATGCCGATGGCATGATCGAGCACGACGGAACGGTGGGCTCATTGCTCAAGAAACTTGAGGATCTCGGTATCGCAAACAACACGATCGTGATCTACACCACCGATAACGGCCCGCACATGAATACATGGCCGGATGGTGCCATGACGCCTTTTCGCAGCGAGAAGAACACCAACTGGGAAGGCGCGTTCCGGGTGCCGTGCATGATCCGCTGGCCCGGCCATATAACGCCTGGCCAGGTTTCGAACGAGATCGTCAGTGGGCACGACTGGTTGCCGACGCTGTTGGCCGCAGCTGGCGATCCCAACGTGAAGGACAAGCTACTCAAGGGGTACAACGTAGCCGGCAAGACCTTCAAAGTCCACATCGACGGCTTCAACCAGCTTCCCTACCTGACCGGCCAGGAGCCGAAGAGTCCCCGGAGGGGTTTCTTCTACTTCAATGACGACGGTGATCTGGTCGCCCTGCGCGTCGAGAACTGGAAGATCGTGTTCTTAGAGCAGCGGGCGCCTGGAACATTGCAAGTGTGGTCTGAGCCGTTCACACCACTCCGTGTTCCAAAGATGTTCGACCTTCACGCCGACCCCTACGAGCGCGCGGATATCACTTCCAACACCTATTGGGACTGGGTAATAGACCATGCCTATCTTCTGGGCGGGGCGCAGGCGCTGACGGCCGAGTTCCTGGCGACGTTCAAGGAGTTTCCGCCGAGTCAGCGGCCCGCCAGCTTCACCATCGATCAGGCGATGGTGAAGTTGAAGCAGCAAATCGGCGATTGAGGCACGATCTCATTCCTATGATTTCACATTTGCAGGCGATGATGGTGCGATTCCGGCCCTCGATCAATTTCTGAATATTCAAGAGTCTCTCTATTTGTAGCTTGGTGGCACGCTGCCAGCCGGCAATATCCAAATCTTCATCGATTTACTTGAGAAATGACACGCAGCGAAGGACATCTCGGCATTGCCTCCGCCCGGCCGGCCGAGAAGCGGCAGCTTCCAATCGAAGCCATTGGCGGCCTCGGTCTCGACGCCGGCATCTCTTGACTGGAAAGCTCGATGCGGTGCTGGCCGAAAGCGGCCCGCCCGCGATCAGCTCTCGTCGCCATGCGCCGCTTCATTGATGTTGATGGTCTTCATGTTGGAGAAATCAATCGCGACTGGCCTTTTCCCCCGCGCCGCCTGCAGTTGGAGCGTCTTGATCACATGTTCAAGCCTCCGGTAGGCCTCCTGATATTCGTCCGTATGCGTGGCGAGGGCGAGCGGCTTCAAGCAATATTCGATGATTTCACGGGGACGGTCGAGCTTATTCATAAGGCCTGCTCCTGAACCTGATTTCGCAAATGATTGTGGTCATGAAATATAGGACAGTCCGGACCGGGCCAAGAGCAAAGATGCTCTAGCCGAGCTCGCCGGCATGAAAACAAGGACACACAGAATCTGTCACGCGCGGATGACGACGCGCCGATCCGCTGGCGAGCCCGACGGCACACATCCTCAAATCGAAGGCGTAGCCACAGGCTTGAGGAAAGTCATTTCGCGCTTGCCCGCCCTTCATTCATCGCCGCCCGCATCTTGCCGATGGCCGCCGTAAGGCCGATAAAGACCGCCTCGCCGATGAGGAAATGGCCGATGTTCAGCTCGCTGATCTCAGGCAGGCCCGCGATGGTCTTGGCGGTGGCGAAATCGAGGCCGTGCCCGGCGTGGCATTCGAGGCCTTGGGAAGCAGCAAGCGTTGCGGCGCTCCTCAGGCGGGTGAATTCCTTCACCGCTCTTTCATTTTGATGGTGCGCGAGGGCATCGCACCAGGCGCCGGTGTGAAGCTCGATGACCGGCGAGCCGATCGAACGCGCGGCCTGCACCGCCTCAGGTGATGGCTCGATGAAAAGCGATACCCGCACGCCGGCCTTGAGCAACTCCGTGGTGACGATGCGCAAATGATCGTGCCCGCCAATCACATCGAGACCGCCTTCCGTGGTGCGCTCGCTGCGCTTCTCGGGAACGAGGCAGCAGGCATGCGGCCGGGTCTCCAGCGCGATCGCCACCATATCGTCGGTCGCCGCCATCTCGAAATTCAACGGCTTTGAAATTTCCCGCTTGAGGCGGGCCATGTCCTCGTCTCGGACATGGCGGCGGTCCTCGCGCAAATGCGCCGTTATCCCGTCGGCGCCGGCCTCTATGGCGAGATGGGCGGCGCGCACCGGATCGGGAAAGCAACCGCCGCGCGCGTTGCGCAAAGTCGCGACATGATCGACATTGACGCCGAGGCGAAGAGGAGAGGATTGCAGCATGGCAGCTTTTTCGTTGCCGGAAGCGGGCCAAAACGAGAAACGTCCGTCAAGTAGGAACGCGTTAACACGGAACCGGCGAGTGAGCCTAATTTGTCGTGTCTCGGCTTGATCATCCAATGTCACCGGCTTTTAATGGCTGATCGGCGCGCTGACGACCATAGCTGCGCGGATAAAGACTCCACCTTCTGTTGGCGCACCTCCCTCAAGCCGCGCTGCAAGTCCGGCAGCGGCCGGAGACCTCCATGATCTGCGCGCGGGGCGAAAACTTCGCTGCCTGAGCGAGCTCGGCCAGGCTGCCGCGGATTTCGGCGGAGGTTGCCTCGACGACATCGCCGCAGATCTCGCAGATCAGGAAGATGATCGGCTCCTCGATGGCGTGGCTATGGCCGCAGGCAAGATAAGCGTTGCGCGAGGCGAGCCTGTGGATCAGGCCGTTTTCAAGCAGGAAATCGAGCGCCCGATAGATCGAGATGGGCGCCGGCCGCTTGCCCGTGGCCGTGGCCACCCGGTCGATCATATCATAGGCACCGAGCGGCCGGCCTTCCTTGGCCGGGATTTCGAGGATTCGCCGGCGTCCGGGGGTCAGGCTAATTTTTTCGCGCCGGCAAAGAGCCAGTGCGCTCGCCAGTCGATCCTCGCGGCACGGTTCAATCGGCTCGCTCGGTTGAGAGGGCTGACCCGGCCGCAATTCCTGTGAGGCATTCATTTTTTCATTTTACTCCAATTGTCGGGGTTTGGCGATCTTCAAACCGTCATGGCGCGCAGATAGAGCCGCAGAAGGAAGGATTCATCGCTCCTCTCTTTGCGATGACGGCCCTATATATTCAGGGCTGACCGCAAAGATCACGATGATTTGGAAGGCAGCTGCTGCAATTCTTGGAGGACACATGACCCTGAAAACGCGCAACGCCATAGTGACAGGCTCGACCAGCGGGATTGGCCTTGCCATCGCAAGGGCGCTCGCCCAAGAGGGCGCCAATATCGTGATCAACGGTTTTGGCGACGCCGCGGCGATCGAGGCCGAGCGGGCCGCGATCGAGAAGGATTTCGGCGTCAAGGCGTTCTACTCGGGCGCCGACATGACGAAGCCGGATCAGGTCCGCGCCATGGTCAAGGAGGCGGAAACAACCCACGGCTCGGTCGATATCCTCGTCAACAATGCCGGGATCCAGCATGTCGCGCCGATCGAGGAGTTTCCGCCGGCGACCTGGGACTTGATCCTCGCCATCAACCTCTCCGCCGCCTTTCATGCGATCGCCGCCGCGATCCCCGGCATGAAGGCGCGCAAATGGGGCCGCATCGTCAGCACCGCTTCCGCTCATTCGCTGGTCGCTTCGCCGTTCAAATCCGCCTATGTGACCGCCAAGCATGGCATCGCCGGGCTCACCAAGACCGCGGCGCTCGAGCTCGCCACCTTCGGCATCACGGTCAATTGCGTCTCGCCCGGCTATGTCTGGACGCCGCTCGTCGAGAAGCAAATCCCCGAAACGATGGAATCGCGCCATATGACCCGCGAGCAGGTCATCAATGACGTGCTCCTGAAAGCGCAGCCGACGAAGCAATTCGTGACCTCGGAACAAGTCGCGGCTCTCGTCTTGTTCCTCTGCTCGGATGCCGCCGCACAGATCACCGGATCGAATTATTCCATCGATGGCGGCTGGACCGCCGAGTAGATCGTTGCATGACAAAAGGCCGGCGAGCCGATCGATCCAGTCGCGCGAAAGGTGACGCCGCGCTCGCCGGCCCAAAGTTTTGTCCGATCGCGGCCCAAGACCTTACAGAAATGTTTCACGTGAAACATTTTCGTCCGATCGGGCACCGTAATCTTACAAGCCCAAGGACGGCATCTGCTCCGCAAAGGGTGGGATTGGCGAAAGCAGATGTCTTTTGAGCGTTTGAGCGCGGCGGCGCCTTCTGGCCTCTGACGCCGCTTGGCATTATGATCGGCTTTGCAGATGAGAAGAGAACGCGAGTCCTCATGCCGAGCTTCGCTTTCGATATCACGAATGAGATGCCACAACACATCGGCCCCACGTCATGAGGCTCGGGCTCTTCCTCAACTTCGAGCACGAGGACGGAGAGAGCAATCTCTTCTGCTTCCACCGCACGATGGATCTTGCCATACGGGCGGAAGATGATGGCCTCGACGAGCTTTGGGTCTCCGAGCACCATTTCACGCCTTTCACCCAATCGGGCTCCATTCTCCCCTTGCTCGCCTATCTTGCGGGCCGCACCCGCCGGATCCGGATCGGGTCGGCGGCAATCCTGATCCCTCTCCACGATCCGGTCCGCGTCGCCGAGGATCTCGCGACGATCGATATCCTCTCGCGCGGCCGGCTCGATGTCGGGCTGGCACGCGGTGGACCGTTCCCGAGCCAATATGCGCATTTCCATGTCGCGCCCGAGACCGCGCGCGATCAAGCCGGCGAGGCGACGGAGTTTTTGGCGAGGCTCCTCGCCGAGACCGAGATGACCTTTCACGGGCGGTGGTATAAGAGCGAAGCTTTGACGGTCTATCCGCGCCCGCTCCAGAAGAGCCTGCCGATCTGGATCGCCTCGACGACGAAGGAAGCGGTCGAAGCGGCAGCGGCGCGACGCTTCGGGCTCATGGCCGGTCATGCCACGACCCTTGCAGAGATCGAGGACCGGCGCGCGCGCTACAAGGCCGCCGGCGAGGGAAGCGAACCCGACATTGTGGTGCTGCGCACGGCCTGCGTCGCGGATACGGACGCCGAGGCACTCCGCGCCGCGAAACCCGCGATGGAGCGTTTCTTCACCGAGATGCGACGGCATGCCAACCCGGCCGCGCCGCCGCAGCCGGTCTCGATCGACAAGGCGCTCGCGACCGCGATTATCGGCTCCCCGGAGACCTGCCGGGAGAAGCTCGCGAAACTTTCAGCCGTTCTTCCGCGCGGCAGCGTCGGCTTGAAGGTCGCCTGTACGGATGTGTCCATGGCGGGCGAGGTCATCTCACGGTTCCGAAGGGAGGTTCTGCCTGCCCCGCAAGACAGCCCTCTGGACGAGAACGACAGTCATGGCGCCGCGTCGCTTGGTCCTGTCCAGCCGATTTGAGCGAAAAACTGTATGCAACCGATAGCCGTAGACAATAAGCGCGACCTGCCGCCGAGTGGATTGATGACGGAGCCATCGTGAACCGGATAAAAGCGCTGAAAGCTTCGCTGACACTCACCGTTAACGCTCATGCTATGTGCAACTCCAGTGTCCGCCGGTGGTTTTCATGGCGGAGGATTTCACGGGGGTGGTTTCCATGGGGGTGGTTTCCACGGCTTTAGCGGCTTTCATGGTGGGGGAGTCCACTTCGGCGGCTTTCCTGGCTACCGTGGTTATGAAGGCCGCTCTGTCGGTTACCGCTATCACCATCTACTACGGCTACCACCGTGGTTACGGCGGCTGGGGCAGCGGTTACTATGGTGGAGGTGACTACGGCGGCGACGATGGAGGGGCTGCCGCCGCCGCGATAATGCTCGGTATTGTCGGAGTATGCTCGCACAGTAATGAACAAGGTGTATGTCTTCCGCACCCATTCGGAGCGCCGGCGGCGCATTGAGGCTCGATGCGTTGATCCAGGTTGCGAGCTTAAGAGCCCCGCGCGCCTGGCCGTTAATACGCCTCGCATGATGTCATGACGCGCGTGGTTTGAGCGGATCGGATGGGTCTTTCGAGCCGAAATGCCGCAACAGGTCGTAATAGTCGATTTTCCAGAAGAGCTTCTGCTCGCCTGACGCAGGAGCGCATGGCCGAGCTGATGGGCGTTGAGCAGCAAAACGTATCGGGCCTGGAGCGACGGGCCGACCTTCTGCTCTCCACCTCGAGCAGCTACGCCGCCGCTATGGAGGAAAACTGCGGCTGGTAGCCGAGTTCCCTAATCGGCACTCCGTAGCGATGGCGCTTGCCGATATAACCGGCGAGGAGCCGCTCAAACCGCGTCGCGGCGGTCGTGGAGCGAAGGAACAGGCGCCGGTGACCTGACCATCCATGCTAGCTAGCCGCCAAAAATACCAAATTTCTGCGCGATCCCACTTAAATCATCGCGCGCCAGATGTCGGTGGCCTTGTAAGGTCTTGCGGCCCCTCATCGGACAAAAATCATCCGGTATGGCTTCAATCCGCCGCCTTCTGATAATCCTTGATGTCGGAAAAGCCGATCTCCGGAAAGCGGTCCTGGCAGATCGTAAGTGCCGGCAAAGAACCGGCCGCGCCCGACCGGCAGGTCATCGGCGCCACATCGAGCGCCAGCACGCGCTCGGAATCCAGAGAAAATAACTCTCTTAAGCTGGATGCCTCTCAAAACTCATTCTTGAGTTCAACCTCTTGAAACTCGTAGAGCAAGCCGAGTTTTGAGAGCGCGGCCATGCCGGCTTAACCGCCGCCAGCCACGCGCAAAAGGCCGCCGATTATCTCCACGGGCTGCAACCGCAGACCGCCGCCGTGCGGGGCGAGGACATGCGGGAGACCGCTTAAGCATATAGACCGAGGGAGAGGGGCGGCGTCAGAGCGCAGGCGATTGCTTGTTGTCCTTGCCGCTTGCGCGGCGACGCGGGGGCTTACGGGTATGGGGAACGTTTTTGCTAGTCGGCCACAAATCCCTATCCTCGAGCGGAAAGGCAACGGCTTGATAAGCATTCTGCCACTTATCCAGAGTGACGTCGCTCGGCCAGTCATTTTGAGGTGGCATAATTCGAAGTTCGGAGTAGCCATTCTTGTGCGGGTAGTGAAACCAGCCAAGCAGAAAATAGTTTCCTTGAGGATCTTTGATGGGCTGCACGTAATCAACCGGATTTGTGGGTAGGTTTGCGCCATCCAAAATGGATGAGTTGTTGAATACATGGTAGCCAAGCGGTTGTGTCGCTTTCGCTATCACCATGCGGTAACAGCCGCGGATATCGATATTCGGTCTTGTGCACTTTCCACCACCGAGGCTTGCCACAGCGACAATCTCATCCCCGTGCGTCCAGAGCGATTTGATGTCAACGGAAATATCGCTCATCGGGTTGCTTTTGTCCGGTCCCCAAACTTCAACAGTTTTCTTGGGGTCCGTCACATAGGCCATGCCCTTAGCGTTTTTAACCCAGAAATAGCCTTTACCATCGTTCACCAGTTCGGCTCCGCGTACCGACGAGCTAAGAAATTTCAAATGGTCAGCGCCTGGGGCTATATTCACGGTCAGTACTGACCAATAAATGTAAAGTCGGTCATCGGCGACAAGCAACGTCGGAACCGAGGCCGAATACATTTCCTTTTTGAAATCGTCGTGATCGCCACTGGCGACCACATAGACCTTATCCGGGTCGATTTCCTTCTTCGAAAAATCGAAGGGAGCCATGCAAGAAGCCTGACCTCTAACTCCAAATTTCCTCGCGTTGCGAAACCCGCATTCAAAAGAAACCAGATAATGGCCGTGATAAACGACGATGTCTGGATCGAACGCAGCCGTGATTATGAGCCCCTCAAAGGGGCCATCGCCGCCAACAGTTAGCGGCACAGGTAGCAGAGGTTTCACAACAAAAAATTCTTTCTTGCTCCAATCCAGATGTTCAAGCACTAGGCCGTAATTCTGATCCTTCAGCGAGGCCGAACCGCAGACATCCGACAATAACGCGCCGCTTTTATCGATGTAATGGCGAGCGATGAAAAGATCACCTGTGCCGGGAATAGGTGCGCGGGAGGCCGAGTTGCAGCCGTCGGTCGTTAATGGAACCGCGTCAGCATAATTGGACTGTGCTTCAGTTTCGCCGCTTTCCGCACACGCAGGACTGCTTGACGCCCCAAGCGCTACAAGCAGTGTGACGATTCCGGATATAGTGATGCGCACAATCTGCGACGAAAACCCAACAGACATGAAACACCTAAACGGAGGATTGGGACAACCTGAGCTCAGCCACAGGGCGGACATTGTAAAGTTCCTTTCAAAATTCTATGAGGCAATTCAATCTCTTATAATAAGTTCCGCCAGACTCAACCCCCCCAGATTTTGGACCGTTCGGTGGCTCCCGCGCTCGCATCCGCTGCCTCCTATTTCCGGCCCATTTGATTTAGCCGCAAGCTTGAGAGCCGCCTTGCAAATGTTTTGGGTGCTCTTCACGCTCCGGCCAGCCAAGAACGTGCTGGAACCAAACACCCCGCTTGCGATTTGAGTCAACACATTGAGCACGGGACAAAGCCGAGCTCAACGTCCGTCAACAAGAGGAGCTTCTCATGGAGTGGAATCAGATTGAAGGAAATTGGAAGCAACTCAAGGGCAAGATCAAGGAGCATTGGGGCAATCTCACCGATGATGATCTGGAAAAGATCGCCGGCAAACGCGAGCAGCTCGAAGGCAAGATTCAAGAGCGTTACGGCATCAGCAAAGATGCAGCACACAAGGCCCTTGAGGACTGGATAAAAAAACACTGAACGGCGGAGGTCCAAATCGAACGGCTAACCCGCTCTAACTTGACTTATTGGAACTTATTGGAGCTATTCGCTGCCGCTGAGGCGTTGGGAAGGTGGCGTGCGGGAGCGAAGGTTTGCGCGACACGGTAGGGCGTTGTCGCCACGCCGGTTTGCGCGATCCAATGGGACATGCAGCGCCCCGCAAAAGGTAGCGCGCTCGAATCTGCCCTAGGATCTAGGGTCAGGATCTGATTAAGGTACCAGCATTGCAAACGAAGCGAAGCGATCCAAGCAGACGCCGAAGCCGTGGAGGGATTGCTTCGTCGCCCTGTAATTAGGTCCTGACCCTAGGACGGAATGTGGGCTGGCCAGAAAGCACGTCAGTGCTTGATTTAATTCTTGGCCAGATGAGCAAAAGTCGCGACGACTTGCTCATAGACCGCTCGCTTGAACGGAACGATGAGCGTCGGCAACCGGTGGATCTCCTCCCATCGCCAGGCATCGAATTCCGGCGCATGGTCGCCCGGCGCTTCAATATTGATTTCCTGCTCCTGGCCTTCAAAACGCAGCGCGAACCACTTCTGTCTCTGGCCTTGATAACGGCTCTTCCACCCCTTCTTGATCGTGTCTGGTGGCAAATCATAGCTCAGCCATTCGGGCGACTCGGCAAGAAAGGAAGTCGAGGATATATTGGTCTCCTCGTGAAGCTCGCGCAGGGCGGCTTGGTAGGGCTCTTCGCCTTCATCGATCCCGCCCTGTGGCATCTGCCATTCATAGTCCGGGCGCAGATGTTCAGCGATTGCCTTGGCCCGGCGGCGTCCAATGAAGACGAGGCCGGCGTGGTTGAACAGCATGATGCCGACACAAGGGCGATAGTTGAGAATATCCATTGCCGCCTTGCCTGGAGCGGATGCTACGTTGCGCATCCGCTGCATGTGAAAATGAGAGGGGATCCAGAGGTCCAATCGTGATGCGATTCAACCCAAATCGATTCCGCTCCCGAGCCTTTGATCGTCAAGGCCTACGGCCATTTTGGCATGGCTGCGCTCAACGGCACAAGAGCCATCAAATCACGTGGCCCCGCCGCTTGGAGGTGAGAACATGGTGAATGATCGACTCCGTCGCCTGAAAACTGGAGCCATCAGCGAAACTAAGAAACTATTCTGGATATTTCTCTATATCTGGGTTTTGTTGAGCTTGTTTTCCTTTCATAAGGCAATCATTTTAAATGAAAAATACGTCATATATGATGAAGGGTTTGCATTCATCAATGCGCTGGTTTTGGCAAAAGTCGTGCTCCTCGGAGAGTTTTTTCACCTCGGAGACAAACTCAAAAATAGGCCGCTCATTTATCCAATCCTATACAAGTCTGGTGTTTTCGCGGTCCTCTTGATTTGCTTCCGTATTATCGAAGATTCCCTTTCGGGACTATTGCGTGGCGAGACGTTTTCTCAAAGCATCGCCGACATCGGCGGCGGCACACTTCGGGGAATATTGATGGTCGGAATCATCATGTTCGTCGTGTTGATGCCATTCTTTGCCTTCACCGAACTCGAACGGGCTATTGGGACAGATGAACTCCACGCCCTCTTATTCGGAGTCAAAAACAGGGGTAGGGGAACTGCGCCTATTGCGCCGAGGCGCTGGCGATGGGCGGCCGGCGTTGCCCTTGTCCTGGCGCTCGGGGGCGGGTGGCTCATTTTGTCCTTCAATCGAGACAGATCGGAGAACCCGGTTGCCGTCGCCGAAAAGATCGACAGCAGTCCTGTTGCCAGCGCTGGGACTGCGAGCAGCCTCGTCGAGGCCGCGGCGACAACGCCGATTGGCGCTCGCGTGTCCGGTGTGATCCTGGTGCTCGAATGCGACGTCAACATGAAAGTGAAGGCTGGTCAGCTCTGCGCGAAAATCGATCCGAGCCCTTATCAAAACATGATAGATCAAAACAAAACCGATTTGGCGGCAGCCGAAGCACGGCTCGAAAAGGACAAAACGGATCTCGCTAAGGCCAAAGCCGCATTGGAGCAAAGTGAGGCGCAGGCAAAACGTCGGGCCGTTTCGCAAAAGATGATCGACAAGCTGCGTAAGGCCTATGAGCAGGCAGAGGCGCAGGCAAAGCTTGACGAGGAGACGGTCACCCACATCCAATCGGCGCTTGAAGCCGCCGAGACCTATCTGGAATATACGGATATTGTTGCGCCCGTCGATGGAACCGTTGTCTCGCGCAACGTCGAGAAAGGCCAGACCGTCGAGGCAGGTTCAGAGCCGCCACTCTTCCTTATCGGACCATAGCGATATCTCGGTAAAAAGGTAACTCCCACGGCTCTTAGCACTTCGAGCAGGAGATGAATTGAGAAAAGGCGAAATTCTGAAAACAAGGAAGGCAATTTTCATCGATCAAGCTACGCAAATGGTCTGGTTCGGGTCTAAACTGCGCACTTTCGACCTTAACGTGGCACATGGGCATCATCGATGATACCACCGGCAGCCCGGATCGGCCGGCTTTAAAGCGCGCGGGCGAAGACCAGCACATCGACACGCGCCGACCCGGCACGCAGAAGCGCTCTGGCAGCCGCATTGGCGGTTGCCCCCGAGGTCATGACATCGTCGATCAGCACGATCGCG
>DATJTB010000007.1:0-9788 GCA_035503795.1 Methylocella sp. | reverse complement strand
CTTATGAAGTGAATCTCGCAACCGTACGTCCGACACACCATCCGAACGATGGTCAATCCGATTCCCATGCCCCCGAAACCGAGCGCCTGCCGTTCCTCCGATAGCTCCAATTTACGAGCGAACGGTCTGAACAGCTCCTCGGAGCTGTCGATATCGAGACCGACGCCAGTGTCTTCGACGATCAACCGCACGCGCCCTTTCGAATCCGACTGCGCACGGCATCGGATTCGCTTTTGGGGCGTTTCGAGCATCGCATTGACAGCATTAACGAAGATGTTCTGGAACACAGCATTCCAGCCGGCGAAGGTCCCCTTGGGGAGTTGCAGATTGTCGTCGATATCGTCGATCTCCACCTCCGTTCCTCTCAGGAGCGGCGCGAGATTGGACGCGAGGCGTTTCAACGTTCTACCGACGCGCAGTCGTTTGGGACGATCCCGATCCTCCACATGGAAAAAGGGAGCGAACATTAGGCGAGTCTGTGAGGCCGTTTTGACCCATTTCTTCAATGATCGGACAGCCTCTTTCGTTTCCTCTCTTTCCTCGCCGACCAGTTGAGCATCGAGCGCCTTTATCTGCTCGGTGAGAGATATGAGTTCTTTCGCCAATTCATGTTGGAGTGCCACCGAGCCCATTCCTGCGGTCGCGAGCGCTCCCAGCAGGACCCGTTCGGCGTCAGCTTCGATCCGCCGTTTCTCTTGGGCTTCTTCGAATCTGTCGAGCGCCTGCTCAAGTGGTTCGACCAATTTGGCTGGGACCTTGGACTTCAGCGCCATCGCTTGCAGTCGGACGGTCTCCAAGCGCGTGTCGATTGCGTCCACGAAAGAGGAAATCGTTTCGGCTGCGGCTCTGGTACGGCGTGCCGTCGAGTGATACGAATAGAAATCGAACGCCCAACGTACGAAGTATTCGAGATCCGCATACGCGAGATTGTCGATCAACTTATCGCGTGTAACTTGGACCGTCAGCAAACGCGACGGTGGTGTCTTGGCGTCGGCAGTTTGCGACTCGTGACTCGTCGAAACGCGTACAACGCCGAATACGCGGGCGAGCGTAGGTAAGTCTTGTAACGTACCTCCCTCCGGTCTCAACGCTTCGGGAAGAATCTGCGATTGGATCAGACGGTGGGAATGCGCGACTTCAAGGCTGAGCCAATCATGCTCCCCACCTCCGTAATAGGGTAATCGAAACCCTGAATCGTAGATGTGAACGCCACCAAAGCGCTTGAAGTATTTCCGCGCGTCCTCCACCGAAATGCCACCGGCTTGACGTCCCGACAGTTTGAATATCAGCACGTCGAATCTCGCTTGGTCGAGCGCACCATTCGGCAACGAGTAAGTGGCGGTATGTTTTTCGCCGTCGGAAAATTCCAAGCGGATCTTCGCCTCCCTCGATGCGCGGCCGTTCTCGACGGTTCCTCTGATGCGCGCGATCCAATTGCCGAGCGCGGCCTTGGTTTGGCTCTCGTATTGTTCAAGATCGGATTCGCTGACGCCTTTCAATTCTATATTGAAACGCGAGGCTACGTCGATGTCGGCGGCGACTATCCGCGGAGGCTGAAGGAACCAAAGCTCACCGGCTAGTTCTCGGAACATCTCGGATGTCCATCGGTCCTTCAGCCCGGTGATTCTGATGCTGGTCCCATGCTGGAATTTGTGTGGGAGAATTTTGGTTCCAGCACGGTCTTTGACCCAGGCGCCGGCCTCAACCAACGACCCTTTCTGATAGGATTCCTGCCAATCGACATTAGCTTGCATGGACCTCGATGGATTGGTTCGAGGAACGGAACGGACTTCAATCTGGGAACCCAAGAACTGAGCCGACAGACGACCTATGCCCTTCGATCCCGTAAGGGGCCTTTCGAATTGAGGTGAAATTCGCTCTTCTCGTTTGTGGGTGCTGCCGATCCTCATCCACTTCCCGACGAACTCGGAATGGGACATCCCGTTGCCATTGTCAGCGATTTCAATGGAGTCTGGTCCGAACTGAATGACACAGCGTATGGCGTCGGCGTCATATGCATTCTTTACGAGTTCGGCCAGGGCGACATATGGCTTGCCAACGAGGCGCTCGCCCAATTCACGAAGCAACTCCGCGTCGATCGTGAAATTGACATATGAATATCCCTCGGCTGGGGCCGCTGCTTGAGCCATTACGTCAAATCACTTTTTTGCGCATTGGCAGATTAGACCTACCGGGATTTCGATAATACCTGGTTCTGCTGTCGCAATAGCCCTCTTCAGCTGGACAAACCACCGCCAAGCCGACCTTTTCAGCCGACAATTAACATGATCCTGGCTCGGCGCTATCGATTTCCGGGATATCCTGTATCAGCGAATCGCTATAAAGCCAACGAATCACGTCTTTCGCAATCTGATCGCCGCTTCTTGCCGACTTGCCTACCAGGGCGCATTCCCAAACCCTTAAAACTCGCCATCCAGCAGCAGTAAGCTTAGCGTCGTTCTCGGCATCGCGTCTTTTATTCGCGGTGAATTTGCTGAGCCAGAACTCGCGCCTCGTCAGCGGAATAGTGGAACGATGGCATCCGTGGGCGTGCCAATAGCAGCCATGGACGAAAATGACTGCTCGACGGCGCGCGAAAACGAGGTCGGGGCTTCCCGGGAGTCCGCGATCGTGCAAGACGTATCTCAAGCCAGCACGGTGGAGCGCCGAACGCAGCGTCATTTCCGGTCCGGTATTCTTTTGACCGACCGAAGACATTATTCGTGAGCGCGTCTTTGAATCGACGTGGTCCATGCGATCCGATTCTATAGCAACGCAGCTGGTGGCAAAATCGGCCTGTTTCCTTGCCCCTCTCCCGGGGGCGTTGTCACGGCCAATTCCAGATTTAACGCCTGCTTCAATGAATATCACATCTGAATCGCCCGCGTTCTCAAGCCGGCGACCAAACGTTTCAAGGCAAAGACCACGACTTCAGCCTGGCCTCGACGAAAAGCTGAACGGTAGATCGGCTCGTCTTACGAATTGCGCTAATGGCAGCTTCTTCGTCTGTTACTCGGAAGTGGTCAGGCTGAAAACGGTCCATAGCAGCCCTTCCGACTGGTGAACGCCGATGGCTGCTCTGCACTGCTCATTTCGAGTCTTCACCGAAACCCCAGTCGATGCGTCCGCGATCGACCATGAGCGTGTTATCATCGATCCGGTGAAATTTGGAATCGTCATATCGAAGTCGGTTGCACCCTGCGAATGTGATCCGCCTTTCCGTGCCGGTGAGAGGCAATATGATGGGGTCGGCGACGACGGCCCCAAAAGCTGTGCCAGCCCCTACATATTCCTCAATGACATGATCCAGACTATTGAAAATGCTACTATGAATGGCGCCTCGCCTTAACCCGATCCATTTGGCTTCAGTCCCAACAGGCCGGCCACAAGGGCGAGAACTGTTAAAGCGCCAATTTTGGTTCCGACAATCGCTTTTCCAACGGCCTCTCTAAGCATCTTCCTCTCCCTCTCAAAAGCATTTCATGAAATCGATCAAAATATGGCTTGGCGTATTATAGTTATTTCTGGAGATCAAGATTGCATCGGGAAAGAGCGAGGCACGGATGACGGAGCCTTATGACATCCTCATCATCGGCGGCGGGCCGGGCGGCTATGTGGCGGCGATCCGCGCCGCGCAGCTCGGCTTCAAGACCGCCGTCGTTAAGCGCGAGCAGGTAGCATCTCCTTGCAATCGCCGAAATAGGTTGATCGAAAGCGGCACAACTCTAACTCACCACAATGGCCAGTCTATGTCGTTCTTGGTGTACTCATAGCTAATGTGGATGGAACCCACTTTACGGTGCCTAACCGTGACCCACCTGATCGTGCCAAGATCGACGGCCAGCGTGTCGTCATCTATCCACTGAAATTGAGGGTATTTTTCCTGAGCGTCATCGTAGAGCGCGATCGTGATCGCTTTTCCAGTCGTGCTGAGTTGCAGGATGATGGAATTATCGACGACTGTTCCAAAACCGGTGCAAGCCCTCATATATTCCTCGACGACGTCGCCCCGCGTATTTGAAGAACCATGGTCTATGAACTCGTCACAACCCGACGAGTCCGCCGTGAATATCCCGAGCGCAATCGAAAGTGGCAGCACAATCCATAGGAACATGTTGAAAGCAATGATGAGCATAGCCACGAGGGCCATTCTAAGCCGCGTCATGGTTTTTTCCAGTAGCCTCTCCGTGCGTCTTCCCACCCCTGCTTGATCCAAGGCCTACCCCTGCTCCAGTAGTCGTACCAGTTGGACGAATGAGACAAAGCATATCTCTGGGCGATGATATAAGTTGCTTCCAAAGTGTAGCCGGCCCCAGCCGTATAGACACCGACGGCATAATTGGCCGCAGGGATATATTCAACGAAGAAACGGTTTGGTGCCTTGTCTCGCTGAAAGTCATAAGTCCCAAAATGTCCTATCGCAAATTCAGCGGCATCGTACTGTTGCATGAGCGGCCAGCGCGCGATCTTTTCTCCAGCAGCGTAGACCTGTTGAAAATTCGCGTGCGGGGGCGCCATGAGTTTGCCGGCCGGCGACTGCGGATCATCGATCGTCGTCCCGTCCGGCCGCCTGACAGCGACCGCGTCTTTTGGAATACCCTCAACTCTGTTGGGCTTGCCCGCCGATCTTCCTTCGACAGGATCTGGATACGAATGAACGGATATATCTTTAGAATCGTCTGCCGCCGAGCCGCCGGCCTCCATCCATCGGCCGCTTTCACGCCCATTTCCGGCTGGCACGCGCGGCTGATCCGGGTCGTATTTGCTGAAATCAGTCAGGAACGGGGAAAGCCCTAGCGCTTGCACGACACCTCGCGCAGCAACACCTTCGTCCAAAAGCCCGGCTGCTTTGGAAAGGCGATAAACGGCATCCTTGTCGAGCTTTCGAAAACCGCCTTGCTCGAGGCAGATCATGGCGAGACACTTGTCGCCACTCTGCCAAAATTGAGAAACACGGCGCAGGACGTCCAGAGGCGCGCGGGGGGCATGGTCCCCGTAAGCGACGGCCAACAAGGTGAGGATTCGTTCCTCTTCCCCATCGATGCAAAGGCCTTCGTCCCCCATTTTCGCGAGACGGATGTCACCGAAAACGAGCCCATCCTCGCTCATCACGATCCGATCTCGGAGGCCTTGCGGCATCGAATTCCATAATTTAAGCCCAAAATCATCACAGCTTCTCATGAAATTAATTCCAATATCGCTCGCCCGCATTTTGCTTATTTATTCATTTTTTGAAATAGCCTTATTCTTAATCTATAACATACATGATCAGTCGCTGAAGATGTATCATTTGCAGGGTTCGATTTCTGGCGCGGTAGGTTCAAATGGCAACAACGTAGCGTTACTCTGCGCATCGTGGCTGCATAGGAAAGAGCGAGGCGCTGATGGCCGAAACCTATGACATCCTCATCATCGGCGGCGGGCCGGGCGGCTATGTGGCGGCGATCCGCGCCGCGCAGCTGGGCCTTCGGACCGCCGTCGTCGAGCGCGAGCATCTCGGCGGCATTTGCCTGAACTGGGGCTGCATTCCGACCAAAGCGCTTCTGCGCAGCGCGGAGGTCTATCAAACTCTCACCCGCGCCAAGGATTTCGGCCTCACCGTCGAAGGCCAGATCGGCTTTGATTCTTCGGCCCTTGTTGCACGCTCGCGGGCTGTCGCGGCCCAATTGAACAAGGGCGTCGATTTTCTTTTGCGCAAGAACAAGGTCGCGGTGATTTTCGGTGAGGCGCGCATCGTCAAGCCGGGCGAGGTGCTTGTCACGGCGACGCAAAAGCCGCCCATGCAGCCGCAGCCGCCTTCGCCGAAGGACAGCCTCGCTCCCGGCACTTATCTCGCGCAAAACATCATCATCGCGACCGGTGCGCGGCCACGCATTCTTCCCGGCATCGAGCCCGACGGCAAGCTCATCTGGACCTATTTCGAGGCCATGCTGCCAGACAGGATTCCGGACAAGCTCATCATTGTAGGATCGGGCGCGATCGGGATCGAATTCGCCTCTTTCTACCGCAGCTTTGGAACAAAGGTCACGGTCGTCGAAATCCTCCCCCAGATCCTACCAGCGGAGGATGAGGAGATCGCCGCCTTCGCCCGCAAACGCTTCGAGAAGCAGGGCATCGAGATCCTGACTTCCACCAAAGTGACGAAGGTCGAGAAGAAGCCGGACAGTCTGACCGCCACCCTCGAAGATACTCAAGGCGCCACGCGGCTGATCGAAGCCGAACGGCTGATCTCCGCCATAGGCGTAACCGGCAATTGGGAAAATCTCGGCCTCGAAGCGCTGGGCGTTGCCATCGACCACGGGATCATCCAGACGGATGGGCTGGGGCGCACCAATGTGCCCGGAATCTTTGCGATCGGCGATATCGCCGGCCCGCCCATGCTCGCCCATAAGGCCGAGCATGAGGGCGTGATCTGCGTCGAGGCGATCAAGGGGCTCGATCCACCTCCGCTCGACAAGCTGAAAATTCCCGGCTGCACCTTTTGTTTCCCGCAGATCGCCTCGGTGGGTCTCACCGAGTCCAAAGCCAAGGCGCAAGGTTATGAGGTCAGGATCGGCCGCTTTCCCTTTATCGGCAATGGCAAAGCCATCGCGCTTGGCGAGCCGGAGGGGCTTGTCAAAACCCTATTCGACGCGAAAACCGGCCAGCTGCTCGGCGCGCATCTGGTGGGCGCCGAGGTCACCGAGCTGATCCAGGGCTTCGTCATCGCGATGAATTGCGAGACGACCGAGACGGAACTCATCGAAACCATCTTTCCCCACCCCACCCTCTCGGAAACCATGCATGAGAGCGTGCTTTCGGCCTATGGGCGGGCGATCCATTTCTAAAGCCCTGTTCCACATCCATCATGCCGGCGCGGACCCGCCAAAAACACCCTGGATTGCCTCAACGCTGTCATGGCCGGACTTGATCCGGCCATCCAAAACGCAACGCTAGGCGTGTAGCTGCATGTTGGATACGCGGGTCAAGCCCGCGTATGACGCTATAAAGCGATTGTTGTCGGACGTTGCCTTACTTCTCCGCCTCTTCGAGATGCTTCAAGCCTTCTTCGGCATGTTTGGTCGCGACTTCGGCATGGCCCTCCTTGCCGGTTTCGATCGCTTGTTTGAGATGCTCGATCCCAAGCTTGGTATGCGGATTGTCCTTTTCGGCCTCAGCCGCCTCGGCATGCTTGAGAGCCGCTTCGGCATGAGTGACGAGCACATCCGCATGGCCTTGCTTGCCATGATCGATGGCTTCTTTCGTGTGGCTGATCGCTTCGGCCAAATGATCCTCGGCCAAGGCAAGAGTTGGCAGGAAGAGGGTCGCAGAACCAAGCCCCAAAACGAGAAAGAAAGTTCTTCTATCCATGATTTTGCTTCTCCTTCCCCCGACCTCGTTGATTGGAAGCGGAGGACACCGGAGACTGGCCTCATTTGCCCTTTCCGGTCAAGAGCGCGTGCATCGCACAAAGGCTTTGATCCATCGAACCGAGGATAAAGAAAATTTTATCCGTAGGTTCCACAACAGACTCGAAAACTCCTGCTATGCAAGGCTTTTGTGAAACAAACCACGTTGTTCCCGTAGACCGATGCTAAAAACTTGAGACGCGGGATTTCAGCCAAAAACCGATACCCACTTTTTCGCATCCCGTTCTATGGAGGCAAGCCAAATCGCGCTATCTTCCCATGCCCGGTCTGTCATAAGCTCCGGCCGCTTCAGCCATGTAAAGAAATGCGAGGCTAGCACATGATCGGCGACCCGATCATTCTTCATGTCTTTCCTGAATCATGGGGCCTCAATCCCAGCCCCTTTTGCCTCAAGGTGGAAACATATTGCCGCATGGCCGGCATCCCTTTCAACTCTGTTCCCGCGCTGCCCTTCCGCGCTCCACGTGGCAAGTTGCCGTTCATGAGCCACGAGAAGAAGTGCATCCCGGATAGCGGGCAGATCATCGCCTATCTTCAGCAACGCTATGGAGATCCGCTCGACCAAGAGCTGAACGCCGAGCAAAGAGCCTTGGGGCATCTGATTCGGCGTTGCTGTGAGGAAAGCCTGTACTTCGTGCTTCTCTATCATCGCTGGATTGACCCGGACGGCTGGAAAATCATCAAGCCAACGTTTTTCGGCTCGATGCCGTTTCTTCTGCGCGATGTCGTCGCGTCCCTTGCGCGGCGGGGCGTACGACGCGCTCTTCATGATCAAGGCTACGGCCGTCACACACCGGAAGAGGTTCTAGCCCTCGGGGAAGCAGACCTATGGGCACTAGCTTTGATGCTCGCAACTCGTGACTTTGTGGTCGCCGACCATCCAACATCCTATGATGCCACGCTGTACGCCTTCCTCGCAAACATTCTCCGGGCTCCATTGAATGATGGTCTCAAGGAGAGGGTTCTGCAGCACGCCAATCTTGTTGCCTATGTCGACCGAATGGAATTGCTCCTCGGCCGCACGTAACCGTCCTGCGAAACAAGCTTCATTAGAGCGGGTTGCCGACCCGCAAAATCTCCCACTCCAGCAAAATCCCGCTCGCCTCCTGGACGCGGGCACGGACTAGCTCGCCGAGATTTTCAAGATCGGCCGCCGTGGCCCGGCCGCGGTTGATCAGAAAATTGCAGTGCAGCGCCGAGACCTGCGCATCACCCACCACCAGGCCGCGGCAACCCGCTTGATCGATCAACTCCCAGGCCTTGCGGCCCGGCGGGTTCTTAAAGGTCGAGCCGCCGGTGCGCGTGTTGACCGGCTGGCTTTCCGATCGCGCCTTGGTGATTTCGGCCATCTCCGCCAGAATTGCTTCGCGATCCCCGGGCGTGCCGACGAAGAGCGCCTCGGTGAAAATCACGTCCGGTGGCACCGCGCTATGGCGGTAGGAAAAGCCCATGGCCGCATTGGAAAACTCGATCCGGTTGCCCGTGCGGTCGAGTCCAATGCAGGAGACGAGCACATTTTTCGTCTCGGCGCCATAGGCTCCCGCATTCATTCGCAAGGCCCCGCCCACCGATCCGGGAATGCCGCGAAAAAAGGAGAAGCCGGCGAGCCCCTCCTGGGCCGCCGCGGATGCAAGCTTCACATCCGGCAACGCCGCCCCGGCCTTGAGCCGCCGGCCCTCGATCGCGATCGTTTGGAAGGCCTTGCCGAGGCGGATCACGACGCCTGCAAGGCCCCCATCACGCACCAGCAGATTCGAGCCCGCGCCCAGCACGAGGATGGGGATGTCAGGATCGAGGCCGGCAAGGAAATAGGCGAGATCGCTGTCATCTTCCGGCTCAAAGAAAGCTTGCGCCGGGCCCCCGGTCTTGAACCAGCAGAAGGGCGCGAGCGGCACATGGGCCGCGAGCGTTCCGCGCAGCTTCGGCAATCTCATCCGCAGCGCCGGAACCATATCCGCAAGAGCGGGATGCGAAAAAGTGGATTCCGGTTTTTCGCTTAAATCCCGCTCTCATTTGTTGGAATCGATCACGCACCATGCGTTCAGGCCGATTCGACCTGAACGCATCGTGATCTAGGCTCAGGACCTATTAATTTGGATTGATTTGTGATTCACGGTTTCCGATAGGAGGCTGTGATGGATGATTTGTTTTTGCTGAGCGAACGGCAGATGGCGCGGATTGCGGTGCATTTCCCTTTGTCGCATGGCGTGCCGCGCGTCGACGACCGCAAGGTCGTCAGCGGCATCGTCTATGTCATCAAGCATGGCTTGCAATGGAAAGACGCCCCGAAGGACTATGGGCCGCACAAGACCCTCTACAACCGCTTCATCCGTTGGAGCCGCCTCGGCGTCTTTGACCGCATCTTCGCGGCGCTCGCCA
>DATJTB010000006.1:0-3049 GCA_035503795.1 Methylocella sp. | reverse complement strand
GCGCGGTGCGCGGGGGGTTGCGGGGGAAAGCCCCGCAATTCGATGGATAGCCATGTTCATTCTGCGGCCAAAGCCCGTGGACGACAAAGCTCTGATTGGCGCCGGCGGCGCATTGACCGCCTTCGAAACGCCCTCTGGCCTGCGTTTCGCAAAAACCCGCCGACCAGGAAAGCGCCAAAACATAAAAATCGAAATTTCCCGGCGTATCGCCACCCGCCTGAATTGGGCGAAGCGGCAGGAAACGAGCCGAAAAACCTACAGTCTCGTCGAGGACCGGCGCGGCGCTCAGGCCCGCCATCGCGCAGGATGTGAGCCAGGCCACGACCACCGACCCGATTGCCAAGCGAGTCTTCCCGAGTCCGCCTCGTCTTGTGAGGCGTGCGCCATTCCGGCTCATGGGCGTGCCATCTTGCAATGAGGCGCGTAAGCATAATTGCGGTCCAGCCCGTCGACGCACCAGGTGACGCCGAAGCCAAAGCCGAGAAAGCCCAGATCCTCGCCGATCGAATAAGACACACTGTGCAGGGTTGAATCGTTCAGATAGGCGCGCGCGGTGCAGAAGCGGCGCGGAATGTAATCCGCGCCATTGGTCCTGTAGCCGATCTCTCTGATGTGGTCGAAACCGACGATCAGGAGCCCCGAATTCCAGAACTCGGATTCACGGTCGTCAAATCGGTCTTCGATGCGATCGAGAACGGAGGCGTCGTTGCACGCCGGCAGATCGCCGTCATAGGGAAGATAACGCTGCTCGGCGGGTACGACCGGGCGCGCGGCGAGCGGGCTTGCCAGGCAAGCAAGGTTGAGCGTCAGAACCGCCAGACAAAAGGCTAAGGACTCAAGGGGCCTTTGAACAAAGATTGGGAGCGAATGGCGCATGAGGAGAGCCGTTTCTCTTGACTAGAGCGGGGTGCGAAAGCCTTTGCCCCCACGTTTAAGCCATCGACCCGGGGTTGCCCATAGGCACCATCAAGGTGTGCGCTGGCGCAGGATCAGTGGCATCCCGCCTGCCGGCCGCAGCGTGATCCTCTGCACCGGTACCACGACATGGCCCTTCTGCGCCTCGAAGCGGAAGGCGCGCATGAGATGCGCCAGAATGATCACAGCTTCCTGCATCGAAAAGGATGCGCCGATGCAGATGCGAGGTCCAGCCCCGAACGGCAGATAGGCGAAACGGTCAATCTTGTCGCGCGCCTCCGGGAGGAAGCGGCGCGGATCGAAGCAATCGGGATCCGCCCAAAGCCGCCGGTGTCGGTGCAAGACCCATTGCGCCACGATGACGAGCGTGCCTTTCCGGATCCGCTGGCCGGCCAGATCATCCGCGCCGATCGCTTCCCGAGTCATGCTGGCGGCGGGCGGATAAAGCCGCATCGCTTCCTCGATCACCGCCCGTGTCTTGGTAAGTCGGGCGACCTGATCCTCAGCCTGGCCAGCTAAAACCTCGTGGGCTTCCTCAGCGAGCACATCCTGCCATTGCGGCGATTGGGAGAGAAGGAAGAGCGACCAGGTCAAGGCATTGGATGTCGTTTCATGCCCGGCCGCGATGAAGGTCCTGATATTCGACATGATCTGCTTGTCGGAGAGTCCGCTGCCTGTTTCCGGATCTTGGGCACTGAGCAGCAAGGCCAGAATGTCGGGCGGGCCCTTGGCGCCGTCCCCGCCCAATAGCCTCTTGCGCCGCAGCATGAGATCTTGCACGGCCATTTTGAGAAATTGTTCCGCCTTACGCCCGCCAAGCTTCGACAAGCGCGGCACCCAATCGGGAAGACGGAAAAGGTCGAAGAGATCGAGATGGCCGACGGTTGCAAGAATTTTGGTGGTGGCGGCAGCGAATTCGTTCCCATCCCGGCCAAGCCCATCGGAAAAAATGGTCCGCCCTAATATGTCGAGTGTCACGCGGGCCATTTCGCTCTGGATATCGATCACCTTTCCATCCCGCTGGTGCGAAAGGTGCAGCACAAGCTCTTCCGCCACGGCCCGCATGGCGGGCTCGAATGAGGCGATGGTTTTCGGCGTGAACAAAGGTGCGAGCGTGCGCCGCTGGAACCGCCAGTCCTCTCCTTCGGCCTCGAGAAGCCCATCGCGCAGGCCCGGTCCGATCAGGCGCCTCTGTAACTCGTCCTTTCGATAATTGGCGGCATTGTCGATGAGGACCCGGCGGATCGCGGCCGGATCGTTTACAACCGCGGTCCAACCGTAGATCGTCCGCCCGACCACGATCGGCAGTTCGAAATGAGCGCGGGTCCAGGTCTCGATTGGGTTCTTGCGCATCAGACGATAGGCTTTGAAGAACCCGACGGGGCGTTCCAGCGGCGCAGGGGCGGGCGGACGCAGCGGCTCAATGGAAATGTCAGTCATGAAAATGCCCGGCCGGATTCAGAGCTGGAGAGGGGGCGCATGCCGCGTTTCTCTTGGCATGGATGCGCTCACTATCGGCATGGATGCGTTCACTATAAGAGGATTTTGACAGTGAAATTGTAAAGCGATCAGGCCGGCCTGAAATCGGACAAATGGCTGAGGGGAATTCCCAAAGTTTGGCGCAAAGAATTTCTTGCAAGCCTGGCTCATGGTGTTTCAGGTGCCATCCCGGTCCGATCGGCGTGGGATGGCCGAAAATCCAATGTCCTTTGGGCCCGTTTCTCCCTCCATCGGGGCGTCGCACCGAAACTCGGAAAGGTTGGGTGCGGAGCGGCGCTTGCAGCCGCCTTGGCTTGCGGGTAATAGAGCGTTGCGCTTGCCCGCTCCCTTCGTCTAGCGGTCCAGGACGTTGCCCTCTCACGGCAAAAACACGGGTTCGAGTCCCGTAGGGAGCGCCATCCGCGATTTTCAAACGGCCCTATTGCCAGGGCAAAGATGAACGATTAAGTCTCGCGCTCGATCCTTCATGCGGTCATCAATGTCATGCCGACCATGGCGGGCTTCCACATCATCTATACGCGAAGTGGGCGCCAGATCGCGTTAAATTATAAAACGGAGCCATTTCCCGGTTCAGCTGAAGCCGGAAAAAGCGCTCATGTTGCGGCAGGCGCCCGTAGCTCAGCTGGATAGAGCA
>DATJTB010000005.1:0-14353 GCA_035503795.1 Methylocella sp. | reverse complement strand
GACGTTCGGGAAGATCATGAACGGGCCGACGAACAGAAGGACATAGGCAATCGACCAGCCCTTGCAGGCAAAGATCGGAAGACGGGTCCGCGCATAGAAGAAACCGCCGCAGCCCACGACGATATACATCGGATAGCTCATATAGAACTCGATGATATGGCTCGGGGTGAAGTCGGTGTCACGAATGACCGTCATGTGCCAGGTGCCGTCCTGCTCGGTGAAATAGCTGGCACCCCAATAGATCGCCACGCCATAGATGAGAATCCATTCCAGCAGCGTGAAGATCCGGCGCAGCTCCTCGCGCGGAGCGACATTGGCCACGTCCTTGTCGCGCGTCTTCCAAAGATAGCCGATGATGGCAAGGAAGGAGATGAGTTCGACCGGCTCCTCGATGTAGAGGATGGTCATCCAGTAGGTGGTGAACTCAGGCGCGAAGGAATCGAGACCCGCGTACCAGCCAAATACTTGCTCATAGATGCGCACGCCGACATAGAAGGTACAGATGGCGAGCGTACCAAAGATCGACAGCCTTCCGTCAAGAAGGGGCGCCTCGGCGGCGGCCGCAGCCTCGCCGGCGCGCGTTGTTCCAGTTACTAAGCTCATGTGATTTAGCCTCTTTGCTGTTGAGGATGAAGTCTGGTCGAACACCGGTTGGAGTCCCCCCGCTTACCGCCGATTGTAACTCAACCTCGACTCGCGGAGCGCCCGACGCCCATTAAATGACCAGTTTATCCCATCGCATGTTTAGAACCCCCGATGGCGCGGGACAACATACGTGTGGATAGGGCTGTTTCCAATACAAAGCGGTGGGTATTACCTACCCGTTCGGGCTGGAATTGATGGGCATCCAGATATTACCTTGGCTTTCACAGCAACTGATGAGTAGGCAACGCCAGAGATTGAAAATCCGTGCCCAAGTTGAAAGAATATGAAAAATATTGAGGTAGATAACACTTTTGCGGTCTAGGTCCCTTTGCCTCGGGAAGTCTAGAAATTCACTTAGAGATTTGTATAGATGAGGCCCTCAAGCAATGTTTCATTCCGTATCATGAATGTCGCGCATCGTAGCTATCTCAAACGCTCTCTATTCTCAATCACTAGCAAGTTTCTGGCCAGCTCCCGGACCAGAGGGCAAGGCGGCAGCGCTTCTGGCTCTTGTGCGGCCGGCATTCAGCCAATTATCCGATCACTGAAAAGGCTTTGCCAGCCACCGGTTTGTTGGGCATTAAGCGTGATCGCGGCTGTGCTCTTCCCATTCACCGCGAGACCGGCAGCGAGTGCTGGGATAGAGCTTTGCCACCTAAGCGGCGATGCGGGCGAAGCCCTACACGGCAAAGTTGCAGCGGTCGATGAGCGGCTCGATCTGCTCCTCGATGATGGGCAGAAACTTAAGATTGTAGGGGTCGATCCGCCCAGGCCGACCCCGCAGACTCCCGATCTTGACCTTGTGTCCCGGGGCCGGCTCGCTCTTTGGCTGACCAATCGGACAATCTTCTTTCGCCTTGCAGATCAAAACATAGACAGATGGGACCGCAGGCCAGCCTTTGTTTATGCATCCGTTCCGGCTGGGGCCAATCCGCAGGGCCACGAATGGCTTTCCGTCGGTGAGGCTTTGCTGGATGCAGGTCTTGGCCGTTATGAGGCCGACATACGGGCCAGCCCCTGCCGGGATCAGTTGCTGGCGGCTGAAGCCCGCGCCCGTAAAGCTAAACTTGGCCTCTGGTCAGATCCGTACTATGCGGTCCTCAGCGCGACCGATCCCTCATGCCTTGCATCCCTTTCCGAGAAGGCAGGGACTGTTGTGCTTGTCAAAGGCCGTATCAGAAACGTCACCGGTCGAAAGCCGCGTATCATGCTTGAACTTGAGACGGGCCGAGATTGGAATCTGTCCGTTGCTATTTATGCTGGCGGCAAGAGCTTTGAGGCGTTCCACGCGGCGCTTTCCGACCTCGCCGGCAGGTACGTGCTCGTGCGAGGCCTTCTTGACGTCCGCTATGGACCGCAAATCGAACTCTCACATCCCGATGATATTGACGTGGTGGATCAAGATGACGGCCGCCCCGCCTCCTCTCCCTCCGTTCATCAATAGGGGGCGCGCGCATGGCGTTTTCGTGGCCATGCATCGATAAACGGCGAACCGGCGCCGTCTCCGTCTCTGCCTGGTGCAGCAGGCCGCTGGTTCTGCTGGCCGCGCTGGTGAGCGCCTGTGCCTCGATCGAACCACAGGATAAGCCGTCCCTCGATGCCGTGATCCCGGTCCCTCCTCCTCGCCCGGCCGCGATCGTGGAAAAGCTCTCGCCAGAGCATGCGCGGATGATCGCGCTTTTCGACGGCGAATATAAGTTTCCGCCCGCCGAATCCTATCTGAACGAGATTCTCGCCAAGCTCGACAAGGCGGATGAAACTGGGTCGGAGCCCTACCGAGTGACAATCCTCAACTCGCCGATCGTGAACGCCTTCGCCCTTCCACCCGGCCACGTCTACGTGACCCGTGGGCTATTGACGCTCGCCAATGATGCGGCGGAGGTCGCCGCCGTTCTCGCACATGAGATCGCCCATATCACCGCTAAGCATGCCTTGCAGCGCGAGGAGGAGGAGAAGAAGGCCGCCGTCATCTCGGAAGCGGCGAATGTGATCCAAAGCAAGGAGAAGAGCGAGGAGGTCGAAACGCTGGCCCGCCGCACCATAGCGAGTTTCTCCCGGCAGCAGGAGCTCGAAGCCGATCAGATCGGCATAAGAATGTGCGCGCGGACGGGCTTTGATCCTTATGGTGCAGCCCGCTTCTTGAACACCTTGGACCGTTCAGCCTCACTGCGCGTCTCGCTGATGCGGCAATATGCCGGCAATAGCCAGCCAGATATGCTGGCGACCCATCCGTCAACTCCCGACCGGGTTGCCCAGGCGATCAGCGCGGCCCGCCAGATCGGCGCACCTGGCATCGGCAAAACGGACCGGTCGGGCTACCTCGCCGCTATCGACGGCATGACCTTCGGCGATGATCCCGCCGAAGGACTCATCCGAGGACGGCAATTCTTGCACGTCCGGCTTGGCTTCGGTTTTCTCGCCCCCGAAGGGTTCACGCTCGAAAATGCCAACCAAGCGCTGCTCGGGGTCAAAACCGGCGGAAACGAGGCTTTACGAATCGATAGCGTGAGCGTGCCGCTACCTACTCCACTGACCGCCTATATGGCCAGTGGCTGGATTGACGGCCTGAACGAAGCCTCCGTAGCGAGCACCGAAGTCAGCGGCCTTCCGGCGGCCACGGCGACGGCGAGAGCTGGCGAATGGAGCTTCCTCCTCGCTGTGATCCGCTTCGACGCCAATCGCGTTTACCGGCTGATTTTCGCCGCGCGAATCCTTAGTGATGAAGCCACATCCCGCTTCCTCGCTTCAATCCAGAGTTTTCATCATGTTTCGGCCGAGGAAATAAAGACCTTGCGACCTCACCGGATCGCCATCCTGACCGCCAAGCCGGGCGAAACAAGCGAGAGCATAGCTGCCAGAATGGCCGTTCCAGATCGCCCGCTTGATACTTTTCTGCTGATCAACGGTCTTGCGCCCGGCGATCCTCTCCAAGGAGCCGAGCGTTATAAGATTGTGGTCGAGTAGAATGGGATAAAATGGGAAGCTAGATGCGCGCGCAATCCCGCGCTCGCGACCGGCCTTCCGGTCCAGTTTCCGACTTAGCCGTGATCATGAGGACCGGGCGGCGGCGGCTCAGGGGGCTCGCGCGCCAGAAGATCGAGCTGGCCCTCAACGAACGCGATATCCATCCAGCTGTCATCCTCGGCGGGTAGCCAGCGGGAACGAATATAGCCGGGACGATCGATCAAGAACTCGGCATGCACCGGCGGAACCCGGACGACCAATTGCTGGCGGTTATGGAACGAGCGGGTGAAGAGCCCCAAGGTTGCCGCCGCATCCTCTATGTCATGATCGACGAGGACGATCTTGCCCGCCGCCTTCTCGCGCAAGGGCGCGCAAATATCACCCGGCGCGATCAGAACGATCTTTGCCCCTTTCCCAGCCAGACGTTCGCGGGCCCCCAGGATCTCGTCGAGACGCGCCGTTTCCTTCTCCAAATTCTCGGGCACGCAGGAGAAAAGCAGGACAAGAACCGCCGATTTAGTCCGGTAGTCGGTCAGTAGATTGGTCTGGCCATTTTCGTCAGTGAGCTCGACATCCGGGGGTGGCAGCCAATATTGGCCGGGCTGCACCCGCGGTTCGATTATGCGGCCTTGATAGCCGTTCGAATAAGCCGCCAGAAAATTGATGAGGTCCCAGCGTGTGTCGTCGCTCAAACCGTCGCCGAAGGCGGGCATCGGCGAATTCTCAATTCCGTGGGTCACCCACCAATAGAGGTCACCCGCTGTATGAAGCGCCGTATGCGGTGCCGATAAATCGGCCGGCTTAATCGGCAGGTCCTTCGCTAAAGGACCATCGCCGTGGCCGCTCGCCCCATGGCAACCGGTGCAATTGTCCTCGTAAGCCTTGATGCCGGAAGCGATCGAACGGGCGGCATAGGGAATGTCCGTCGTGAGATAGGTATCCGGATAGGCCTGGACGGAGACGGCTGGCAGGGCGATTGCGGCACCAGCCGCAGCCGCGACGGCGCCGAGACCAACTGACCAATTTTTCGAAAGCGCAAGCCAGGCGGGCTGCCGCCGTATGGGCAGAAATCCCAACACGGCAATGCCGATACCAAGCAGGACGAGTAGATCGCCACCAATGAAGCGGACAGCAACCCAAGGGGGCGCAAAAGCCCATGACCAGGTAGCGGCAAAAGAGAATCGGAAGGGCAGCGGCCAGACGATATTCTCATGTTCTGGCGGTGCGAGCCCTGCCAAAACGGAAGCGACGACGACGATGAGGACGGCAAGGGCCGTCTCCACCTTCACCCGATTTGCATAGCGCCGGAAGGTTCGGTCGACCGGCCGCAGCTCAAGCATTGGCAGGAGCTGCCGCTGCAATCCACTCGCGATATAAAGAACGCCGCCGAGAAGCGCGAGCTTGAGACACAAGAGCCGCCCATATTCGGTCCCGATCAAGCCAGGGAAATTGCCGACCAGAAAATAGGTCAAGAGCGCCCCCGTCACTAGAAGGACGGCCATGGCGGCCGAAGCCAGCCGCGAGAAACGGCGCAGGACGACCGCCGCCAGGCGGCGTGTGTCATCCGGAATAGGGCCGGCCCCGATGAGCAGGATGAGTGCCGGCAACCCCCCAGCCCAGACAGCCAGGGCCAGCCGGTGGGCGACCGACGTAACGATGCTGGTGACGAATTGATCGAGAGTGACTGGATGGCTGTTGAACGGGAAGGTGGCAAGGCCAAGCCCCGCGCAAACAGCTCCGGCAAGAAGCGCCAGATTCGACAGCGACGACTTCTTGACATTGATCCACGCCAGGACGCTCGGCAAGCAGGCAAGCCCTGCACAAGCTATTTCAACGATCGAGAATCGGCCAACGCCGGTCTTGAAGAGGAAACTCTCGATCGTTGCAAGATTGATCGAAAAGAAAGGCGTCCCGGCCGCCGCCGCCGCCGCGCCAACCGCACCGATCACGGTCGCGACCGCCCCGACGAAGGAGGAGATCAAAACGGTCAAGGCGGCACGGCGACGCCAAATGAAAGCCCCAGCGGGCTCAAGTGCATCCCGCGAGTACCAGAGCAGAACACCGGTACCCACGATGATCGCTTCCCCCAAGGTCGCAATGGCGCGAACTACGGCAAGTGGATCCATCACCCGACATCCGAACGCATTTTCAAGAGAGATTTCTTTCGGCCCGCATCAACAAGCATCAACCAAATGCCATGACAGAATTTCCTCCAGCTTTGTGATCACTCTTGAGTGAGATATGGCCCCTCCGCAGGCGGCGGAAGCATGAGTGCGACAAAGAGCCCACCCCAACGGTGATTTTTGGATCGAATCGATCCAAAAATCATGAAGCGTGATTCTCGTAATTCAGAGCGGGATGCGAACACCAAACCGCTTCACACTTTTGCTCATCCCACTCTAGAGAACGCAATTATTCCGGTCCTGTCGATTGCGAAATCGTGGGGTGTCAGTTCGATCCCTTTATAGTGAAGCTCAGCTTGTCGTCCACTGTATGACCGTCGACCGACAGGACATGATAACCAATGCTCACCGGTCCGTTTGGCAGATTGTCGGGGAAGGTCGCGATAAGAAGCTTTTTGTCGGTGCTATCCCCCCGGCTCTCCAAGGGGATCTGGTCACCTTCGGCGGGCACGATCCAGATTTTGGCGAAGGCGGGCTCGACCCCTTCGTTGAACCAGAGCTTGAGTTCCTTGGGGGCGGCTGCGACGACCGCGCGAGCCGCGGGATCCGATTTCACCAGTCGCGAATGGGCAACGGCCTCGGAATGGCAAAAACCAAAACCAAGCAACACAACCAGATAGATGGGAAAGACCCAACCTTTCATTTTCGAGGTTTGCGCGCGGCGCCATGCGAAATTGCTCATATCTTGCCGTTCCTTGCTCTTCCAGATGACGCCTACGGCGCCGGATGTGGCTTCGCACCTTTCTTCAAGCTTAAGCCGAACCTTGTCCAGGACGGGCGCGAAGCCAAAGTTTTTTAACGCATGATGATGAGATGCTGCGTCTTTATTTCAACCCGATCGCAAAGAATTCATCCCGCCGAGATCCTTCCTACCTTATTCGCAATTGTCGGTCGGACGCGATGGCGTTTCGTTGCCGTCGGGGGCTGCTGGCGTTCTATGAACGTGGCAAAAAAGCCATAGTGCCCAGCCAAACGCGCCAAACGAGCACCGATCGTTTGACAAAAACGCGATATCGCGGGAACGCTACTTTCACAATAAAACGTGGAGGGAGAGTTCATGACTGGTTCCATCCGAGTTTGGGCCGCCGCAGCGATCGCAGCCCTGACTATCACCAGCGTCAAAGCCGCGGATCTGACCCCAGAGCCAGCCCCGCTTCCACCGCCGCCCGCGCCCATCTTCTTTGTTCATGTGGGCGCCCTCGGCGTGTTCAAGGAAATCAACGCGTCTTCGACAGGCGGCGGTTTCTTCAATTACCTGCCGGTTCCACCGGGTACGCTGGGTGCATTCCCTTTTGGCCCATCGGCGCAAGGTGGTATCGCCAATATCGCCTCCCGGCCTGACTACACTTTGGGCCTAGAAGCGGGTTATTACGTCACGCCGAATTGGGCGATCGTGCTCTCCGCCGGCATCCCGCCGATTGCCCATCTCAAGGCGACCGGCCTGACCCTGACTCCGCAATTGGGGACCAATCAGCTGGGCAGCGTCCGCTATGGGCCGGCCATGCTGCTCCTGCGCTACCAGTTCACCAATTTTGGGATGTTCCAGCCCTATGTCGGTGTCGGTGCCGCCTATCTGCTCAACTTCGGCAACATGAGCGACGGCATCCTGACGAATCTCGCCGTCGACCAGAACTTCGGTTTCGTTCTCAACGCCGGCGCCGATGTGATGCTGACCCAGAACTGGGGTGTCTATGCCGATGTGAAGAAGATCTTCCTTTCGACCGATGCATCGGGCGACCTGCTCAATCTTGGAATTCCGATCCGCACTCATGTCGATCTCGACCCCTGGGCTGCCGGTGTCGGCGTCACCTTCAAATATTGATCATCGGCCTCCCCCTAGGCGAACCCACAACACCTAGCGAAAGCCGGCCTCTCAGGCCGGCTTGTTCGTTTGGCCGGAGTCTCTCCTCTCGGCTTTCTCCGTTTGTCATGCCTCAGGAAGCGTCCCCGGCTTCGCCAAGCGCATTATGATTGGCGGGCTTGGCGCCGCCACGAGCGACTGCGACCTTGGCCGGACGCAGCACGCGATCCCCAATCGCATAGCCTTCTTCCATGACCTCGACCACCGTGCCGCTTGGCGCTGTTTCGCTTGGGATCTCGTAGAGCGCTTCATGCCGGTTGGGGTCGAATTTAGCCCCGAGCGGCGCGATCTTCTGGATGCCGTACTTGCCGAGCCGTGACAGGAAATCCTTTTCTGTCAGCTCGATGCCTTCGATGAGGGTCTTCAGCGCCGCATTTTCAAGCTCCGTTGCACCTTTCGGGGTGCTCCCCGCCGCCCGGCGCAGATTATCGGCGACCGTTAGCATATCGCGGGCAAAGGCAGTCACGCCATAGATTTTCGCATCGGCGATTTCACGGTCGGCGCGCCGGCGCTGATTTTCCGCCTCGGCCAGAGTGCGGAGCAACTTATCCTTGAGCTCGGTATTTTCGCGGCGCAAATTCTCGAGGACAGGGGCAAAATCGGATTCACTGGCAAGGGTCTGCGCCGACCCCTCCATCTGGGCCGGCTCCAGAGAGACAGCGTCCCGTTCCGGATTGGTTGGCGAGACGCCATCCGTCGTCGTCTCAGTCTGTTTCGTATCGTTCATGATCACCCTTGATAGGTTGACAGGCTCAAGCGGGATATTTGTCATCCCGCCACCAAAATCAAGCTAACCGGCCGACTCGCCTCGCAGCGGTGCGGTTCCGCCGGCGGAATGCTGCCGGATGGGCGTCTGCGCACTGACAGGGATGACGGGTCGGAGCCCAGCCGCTGCGTGGATGGGTGAGCCGGGCGGATATCATGAATCGAGCCGTGTTTACAGCTTCGCTTAGACTCACCAATGATATATCGGTGGCCTTTTCGTTGAACATGCCCTGTCAGGCGATGATGTCGGGGATTCTCGCTTTCCGCGAGGATGACCTCTATGGCGAGGGCGCGGAGAGCAGGGGCGGATTGCGTTCCGCGGGAGATTCCGGTCCCTTGGCCGGTTCGAAGATTTTCAAAATGGCTTCGCGAATAGCGTCCTGCTTATGCCGCAGGGTGATTTTGGCTCCCGTAAAATCGGTCACGTAGAATACATCCGCCGCCTTCTCTCCGAAAGTCGCGATATGGGCGGACGCAATATTGAGGCAGAGCCGCGACAGGATGGTGGTCAGCTCGTAAAGGAGTCCCGGCCGGTCGAGGCCGGTCACTTCAAGCACGGTGTAGCGGCCGGACAGCGTGTTGTTGATCACCACTTCCGGGTGAATGCGGAATATGCTTCGATCCGATACGGCGGTTTTGTTTCTTGCCGCGATGACGTCCGGCAGGCGGAGCTGGCCGCTCAGGGCCCGCTCGATGGTGAGCACAATATTGCCGGCCCGCCGCATTTCATCTTCATCGAGCTGAAAGGCGCGCGAAATAGAGATCGTGTCGAGCGCCATGCCATCGGCCGTGGTGAAGACCTGGGCATCGACGATATTGGCGCCTGTCGCCGCGCAGGCGCCGGCCACGATCGACAAGAGCTTCGAGTGATCGGGCGCGATGATGGTGAGCTCCGTTACGCCGCGCTCCAAATCGACGCGGATATGGGTAATCGGCGCGGGCACTTCCGTTTCAGTCCGGTTGAGAAGCTTGGCATGCAGACGTTTCTCATCGAGCGTCGCCTTGAGCCAATAGGCTTGAGGCAGGCGGGCCGCATAGGCTTCGAAATCAAGGTCCGACCATTCCGGCAACACCCGACGCAATTCCGCTTTTGCCGCGGTAACCCGCTCCTTGCGCTCGATGGTCGAATGGCCGCCCGCCAGCACCACCTCGGTCTCAAAGTAAAGGGTGCGCAGAAGCTGGTGTTTCCAATTATTCCAAACACCCGGACCGACGGCGCGGATATCGCAGACCGTGAGGATGAAGAGCATGTTCAGCCTGTCAAGCGTTTGCACAAGCTTGCTAAACGCCGCAATAGTCGCGAAGTCACCGAGGTCGCGGCGCTGTGCCGTATCCGACATGACCAAATGATGTTCAACGAGCCAGGCGACCGTATCGGTTTCTGCATCGCTCAGGCCTAACCGCGGGCCAAGACGGCGGGCGACGGCGACGCCCGCGTGCGAGTGATCTTCCAAGCGCCCTTTGGCGATGTCATGCAGGAAGAGCGCGAGGAAGAGCGCCCTTCGGTTGGCGACCGTCGGCATCAGCTCGCTGGCGATCGGCACCTCCTTGGTGAGCCTTTGCGCCTCAATGTCGGCGAGGTTGCCGACCGCCCGCAGAAGATGCTCGTCCACCGTATAGTGGTGATACATGTTGAACTGCATGAGGGCAACAATGCGGCCGAATTCCGGAATGAAGCGGCCGAGAACTCCCGCTTCATTCATGAGCCGCAGAATGATTTCCGGCTCGTTGCGCGAGGTGAGCAGGCTCAAGAACAGCCGGTTGGCTTCTGTATCAGCGCGCAATCTCGCATCGATGAGCTTCAAGGCGCGCGTCACGGTGCGGGTCGCGTCGGGATGGATGGCAAAGCCATTGCGATCGGCAATAGAAAACAGGCGAATGAGATTGACCGGGTCACGCGCGAAGACATCCGGCGATCGCACGGTGAGGCGGCCATTTTCGACCTCGAAATCGCCGGTCGTGATGACTGCCCCTTTGCGCCGCCAGGGCCGAAAGCGGTCGAGCATGGCCAAAGGCTTGGCCTGCTTTTCTTCAAGCGCCGCGCAAACGATCGCGGTGAGATCACCGACGTCCTTGGCGATCAGGAAGTAATGCTTCATGAAGCGCTCGACGCGGGCGAGGCCGCCTCTCGACGCATAACCAAGCCGTGTTGCAACCCGCCGCTGATGGTCAAAGCTCAGGCGTTCTTCTGCCCGGCCCGTGAGATAATGCAGGTGGCAGCGCACCCGCCATAAAAATTCCTCGCAGCGGCGAAAAAGAGCATACTCGGCATGGGTGAAGACGCCAGCTTCCACGAGATCGGCCGATTCACGCAACCGATAGACATATTTGGCAATCCAAAACAATGTGTTGAGGTCGCGCAGACCGCCCTTGCCGTCCTTGACATGCGGCTCGACAAGATAGCGGGATCGACCGGCCCTCGCGATGCGGCTGTCGCGTTCCGCAAGCTTGGCGGCGACGAATTCCGACGTGCTTCCCTGCACGATTTCACGCTCGAAGCGGGTGCGCAGATTCTCAAACAGCGCCGCCTCGCCTAGGATCAGCCGGGCTTCAAGCAAAGCCGTGCGCACCGTCATATCCCCACGCGCCTGGATGAGGCACTCCTTAATGGAGCGGGTCGCATGGCCGACCTTCTGGCCCAAATCCCAAAGGATGTAGAGAATGGCCTCGACGATGCGCTTTTCACGCGGGCCGGCCGAGGACGAAAGCAGGAAGAGGAGATCGATGTCCGAATAGGGTGCAAGCGTCGCTCGGCCGTAGCCGCCAACCGCCGCGATCACCAGTTCTGTCCCCCCTTTCCCCCCCGCGGACGGATGCACATGGGCCGTGACATAGTCGAAAATCTCGCGGATCAGATCATCTTCGATCCGCGCCAGCGAGCCCGCGCAGGAAAGTCCGCCTCCCTTGGCTATAAAGGCTTCTTGCACCTTTCCGCGCGCATCGTCGAGCGCGCTGCGGAAAAGAGCAACAACGTCCTTGCGGGATTCGGCGAAAGGCAGGCCCAGCGCCTGCCACGAAGCGAGTTTCGCGCGCAGGCCGGCGCGATCGAGCTGAAGGCTATGAGGCAAGGCCCTGTTTGCGCCGGGAACCTCGTCCGGGGTCGCAGTCTCATGCATGGCGGTCGTAAAATCCCAATGGGCCTTCATTAATGCGAGCGGGAGCCGAAGCCATCCAGGGCAGACGCCGAAGCGGTCGCATGGATTGTCGCGGCGCTCCCAATGACGGTTGCGGGCAGGCCCTAACATAATCTCTGTCCTGTCACGGAGAAAGTTTGGCCCGCCGCACCGCCAATTTCGCCTCGATCGCGTCCCAGATCGCAACGGCCAAGTCGGGGCCGCCGAGCGCCTTGATCGCCCGCAACCCAGTCGGCGAGGTGACATTGATCTCGGTCAGATGGCCGTCGATGACGTCGATGCCGGCGAAGATCAAGCCAAGCCGCTTCAACTGCGGTCCGATCACGGCGCAAATCTCTTTCTCCCGCTCGGTGAAATCCGCTGGCGCAGCGGCACCGCCGCGGGCCAGATTGGCGCGGATGTCATGCGCCGCCGGCAACCGGTTCACGGCGCCGCCCGCCACGCCATCGACAAGGACAATTCGCTTGTCGCCCTCCGAAATTTTCGGCAGGAAACGCTGGACCACCCATTGCTCACGGAAGCTCGTGGCGAAGAGATCAAAGAGCGAGCCGAAATTCGGGTCGGCCCTTGAGATCTTGAACACCGCAGCGCCGCCATGCCCGTGCAGCGGCTTCATCACCGCCTGGCCATGCTGATCGAGAAACGCCTCGATCTCCACCTTGTCACGGGTGATCAAGGTCGGCGGCATAAGCTGCGGAAAACTCATCACGAAGAGCTTTTCCGGCGCATTGCGCACGCTCGCCGGATCATTGACGACGAGAACCTCGGGCGGCAGATGCTCGAGCAGGTGAGTCGATGTGATATAGGCAAGATCGAAGGGCGGATCCTGGCGCAGCAACACGACATCGAACCCCGCGAGCTCAACTCCATCCCCCGGTCCGAGGTGATAATGATCACCGATCCTGTCCCGTACTTCGAGCGGCGCCGCGAAAGCCACCACCTTGCCTTCCTTCAGCGAAAGCCGGTCCGGGGTGTAATAGGAGAGACGATGGCCGCGCGCAAAAGCTTCAAGCAGCAAAGCGAAGGTCGAATCGCCGACGATGTTGATCTTATCGATCGGATCCATCTGGACGGCAACATTCAAGGCCATTGTCTCATTCCTCAAGATGGGCTTCAGGGCTCTGCGCCATCGGGCTTGCGGCGCAAAAGCCACAGGACGAGGGCAACGACCAGCGGCACGCTGAGCTCCGTCGCAATGGCCGGATCGAACCTCCCGAATTGCTGGTGCACCCCCTCGAAAACGAGATGCAGTAGGGCGATGATATAATAGGTCACGGCGCCGATCGAAACGATCTTGACCGCCTGCTGCAATTTCAATTGCAAGCGGACGCGGTCATTCATTGTGCTCAACAAATCCTTGTTCTGGCTTTCGAGCTCGATTTCGACCCTGGTTCGCAGAAGCTGGCCGGCGCGGGCGAGCTTTTGCGAGAGATTGTCCTGGCGGGCTTCGATCGTGCCGCAGGTCCGCACCGCGGGCATCAAGCGCCTTGTGAGAAAGGCCGCGAGCGTCGGGTCATCCGGCAAGCGCGTTTCGGCGAGCGCATTAAGCCGCAAGGTGACAAGCTCGTGATAGGCGCGCGTCGCTCCGAAACGAAAAAGATTGCCGGCCGCGGTTGCCTCGATCTCGGCGGCAAGCGTCGTCAATTCGGCAAGCAACGCGCGGCTCGCCCCGAGCCCCTCGCTCTCCTGCATCCGCTGGATGAACAGCGGCAATTGAGATTCGATCCGCCGGATGACCGGCGCCGCCGCTTCCGCTTCGGGCAAGCCAAGCAATGCGAGGGTGCGGTAGGTTTCGATCTCCAAAAGCCTTCGGATCACAGCGCCCGCCTCGGCCGGCGTCAGTCTTCGATTCAGCACAAGGAGGCGGACAAAGCCCGAGGGACCCGGATGAAAATCCGTCGCAACGATCGCGGCGCCGTCCAAAATCTCCGAGGCCGCGCGCCGGCCGGGCTCGAAGAACTCGCGGTAGCCGTCCTTGGCCATGGCGTTCTTTGGCAGAATGTGGAGATCGGCGAGAACCAGCAGCGGACCGGGCTGCGGCAAGAGCCGCATGAATTGCGCAAGCTTTTCAGCCGGCGGCGTGAAAGGCTGCGGCGAAGCTCCCACCACCTTCGGCACCGTCCAGGAATAGGTCAGGAATTCGCCATGATGCTCCCAGAGGAGCTCGGCGGTCGGCAGGCTCAAGCGATGCTGCTTGGCGTCTGGGTTGGGGAGAGGCTCACCATATTTGCCGCATAAATCCTCGATGGCGCGGCGGGCCGTTTCCGCGGCGGCGGGGTCGGCCATGAAGGCGAAATGCAGAATGCGCTGCTCGCCCTCGGCCGGCGCGAAAGGACGGGCATGCAGCTCGGCAAGAACGCGGGCCCGCAATTCATGCGCCTTGAGGCCGGCGTCTTTCAAGGGGGGCGCTTCGCTCAAAAGGCGGCTCTCCGGATCGACCCTCATCCCTTGCCACGCCTGATATGGAAGATAAAGAGGCCGTTCTCCGCCTGCTGCCCTTGCAGCGTATCGCCGGTTTGCCGCAGGAGATGAGGAATATCGATCACCGTGAGCGGATCGGTACAGGTCACGATCAACTGCTCCCCCAAACCAAGCCGGCGAAGCGCTTTGCGGGTGCGCAGCGCCGGCATCGGGCAGTGAAGCCCACGCAAATCGAGAAATAGGGAGGATGTTTCGCGCTCCGCCATGTCTATCCCGCCAGAGGCTTCTCCTTGCCTAGATCATAATGATTCCGCGCCAACGCAAACTCATTGGGGTTGTGAAGCAGACCAATGTCAATTTCAGGCGGCAGCACATCAGGC
>DATJTB010000004.1:0-9051 GCA_035503795.1 Methylocella sp. | reverse complement strand
CGTCACCCTGACGACCCTGATGAGCCTTATGTCTCGTGGCAGGAGGCGAATTCTCCAACTGTGCATTATCTCCACGGTGCGCTTCATTTGTTCGATGCGAGATCGGAGATCATCAAGTACACATGGTCCAAGACCGATGTTCCGATTATCGAGCAAATTCGTAAAGCGCTCGATGAGGAGCGCTATCCACTCTTCGTTGCTGAAGGAGACACTGCAAGCAAGCAAGAGCGCATATTACATAATGCCTATCTGCACAAGGCGCTACGGAGCTTCAAGAGCCGCGTATGCGACCCCGCTACTGGGGCGCTTGTAATTTTTGGCCACTCGCTTGCGACCAATGACCAGCATGTGTTGCGGGTAATTGCCGAAGGTAAGATTCCAGAAGTCCTCATTAGCATTTTTGGTGATCCAAATTCGCCGGGAAACCGTGAGATCGAACAGAATGCACGTGCGCTTGTTGCTGACCGCGCTAGCTTGAGGTCTAGGTGTCCATTGAACATCACATTCTTCGACGCCGAATCAGCGAACGTTTGGGAGCCCGAGGCTGCACTCTCGTAGAGGGGGATCATTGTTCGGAGCAACCATGCGAGGACGCGGCACGGAACATCCGCTGGATCGTGACGAGCCGGACTGATCACCGAAAAAGCCTAGCGCGTCAGGGCCGCTGTTTCAATGGTGGTGATCTTGGCGCGATTGGACGAGCGGCTGACCTATTGGGGAGGCGGGACTGCGGATTGGGCCGGCGGCACCTCGGTCGATTGATTTTGGGCTTGCTCAACTCCGGCTGCTGGGGCCGCCTCCGCGGGTGGCACCAGAAGAGAAAGAACCTGGCTCAAGGGGCTCGGTTCCTGTGTTGTCGTGTCCGACGCGACGGCAGGCTGCGTGGCCTCGGGCGCCGATGACGCGGTCCGCAATTGCCCCCCCATATGGAGCCGCTTGGCGAGGTAAAAATAGCCACCGCGATAGAGCGCCGTTGCCTTGTCCTCATCGCCATCGGCGAGATGATAGGCATTGGCCAGATAGGGAATCGCGTAGGTCAGATTGGTTTGTGGATCGAGCAGGCCAAAGGGCTCTCCTTGATAGCCCATGCTGCGCGCCGTCCGCAATTTAATCTGCATCAGGCCGAAGCAGTGGTTGTGGACGACCTGCGGGTTATAGCGGCTTTCCCGTAGGATCGTGCGATGCACCAAGCTCGCCGGCACGCCATGAATCTTCGCTTGCCGGGCAATGATCTCATCAAAGGTCGTCGGTCGTTCGAAGCCCCCTGCATTGGCAGCTGACAGCGTCCAAAAGGTGGCGAGGAAAGATAAGGTCGGGCGCAGCATGAGCGATACCTCCACCCGTCCCGTCTGGAAGCGGATTGAGGCGTCAACATGACGTGGTTCATCTCCATGAGATGAAGCGTAAAGCCTGTGGCTAAAAGATCACTATTAATAAAGCGTTTCCCGCTTCTATCGAATCGGGCAACGGCTCTAGTTTTTTTTATTCGTCGCATTTTCTCAACGCCACTTTGCCGAAAATGCTCTAGATCCTTTCCCGCGAAGTGCGCATTCGCGGCAAGAAGATGCGGCGAATCAAAAACCGAAAGTGATTTCCCGTTCATTTGTGATCCGTGGACAGTGCTTTCAACGCTCCATGCAGCTCTGCCTTCGTTCAAAAGAGACATAATCAGAAGAGACACAATTGTTCTGAACCCCGCTTCGGTGATTCAAACAGATCGCAGCGCAACGGAAGGCGCCGGCCCGTGAGACCGAGCCTTGCAGCGGCTGCCTCGAAGCGGCGCCCGATCATCCAGGCGTAGGGGCCAAGTCCAGTCATCCGCGCGCCAAATTGAGAATCGTAAAGCTTGCCCTGCCGCATCGATCGCATAAGGGAAAGCGCATGTTTGAGCTTGCCGGGATAATGAGCGGCCAGCCATTCCGTATAAAGATCCTGCACCTCGAGCGGCAGCCGCAAAAGCACATAGCCGGCCTCGCTGGCTCCCGCCGCCTGCGCGCGCGACAGGATCGACTCGATCTCGGCGTCATTGATGGCGGGAATGATGGGCGCCACCATCACCGCCGTGGGGATTTTGGCAGCGGCAAGCTGGCTGATGGCGTCAAGCCGTTTCAACGGGCTGCTGGCGCGAGGCTCCATTTTCCGGGCCAGCTCGGCATCAAGCGTGGTGACGGATATCGCGACTTTGACAAGACCTTTTTCAGCCATGGGTGCAAGCAGATCAAGATCGCGGAGAACAAGCGCTGATTTCGTGACGATGGCGAGCGGATGATTCGTCCGCGCCAGGACTTCGAGGATCTTGCGCATCACGCCTTCGCGACGTTCGATCGGCTGATAGGGATCGGTGTTGGTGCCGATTGCGATCACCTTCGCTTGATAGGACGGCGACGACAGCTCCCGCTCGAGACGGCTCGCCGCGTTGACCTTGGCGATAAGCTTCGTCTCGAAGTCGAGCCCGGCCGAGAAGCCGAGATAGGCGTGGGTTGGCCTTGCAAAACAATAGACACAACCATGCTCGCAGCCGCGATAGGGATTGATCGATTGATCGAAAGAAATATCAGGTGAGTCGTTGCGCGTGATGATCGTCTGGGCACGCTCGTGCAGAACTTGCGTGTGCTCCGGTGGCTGATCCCCCCTATCTTCCGTGGGCGGTGCATCAGTAATCCGGATTTGCTTCTCGAAACGGCCGGTTGCGTTGGAAAGAGCCCCGCGCCCCTTACATGGTGAAGTTAGAGCTTGATCAGCAAGCAAACCGGACATCCGGTTGTCCAAGCCAAGCGCCGGCCCTTCCGCTTGTCCGGAGCGTCGCCCGTCGGGCGATTTTGGTGGAGCAAAACGCGTGATGGGCTCGAATCGCTCATCAGTAACCGTCGCTTTCATTGGGACCGCCATGGTAACTCCATGCAATCGCGATAAAAAGTGCATGTTTTAGTCATTATTTTACTAAAGTTTGAATCAGAGTGATCACTTTATGTTCCTGTTCTGATCTGGAACAAATACAGAACAATTTGTTTTCTGTCAAATCTTTCTGTGGATAAGCCTGGATAAGTTTGACGTTGGAACGCCAAGCAGAACAACAAGGGAGGAAAATAACGAAGGATTGTCAGAATAGGGACATCTTCACGAAATCCGGTGTTTCAGCCGGATCGTGGTCCGCCCCTGGCGGCTTACCCGCAGAGCGCCCGACGGGCTTGCGCATATTCGGCCCGCAATCTCTCGATCAGCGAAGCCGTTGGGATGATATCCTTGATGGAGCCGACACCCTGACCAGCGCCCCAAATGTCCCGCCACGCCTTGACGGTTTCAGCGGCCTTTGCGGAACTGAAATCCATGGCGTCCCTGTTCGCCGCGGGCAGATCCTCGGGATCAAGGCCGGCATTGACGACACTTTGGCGCAGATAATTGCCGGGCACACCAGTGAAATAGGCGGAATTGAGGATATCCTCGGCGCCAGCATTTAGGATCATCTCCTTATAGCGCTCTGGCGCATTGGCCTCGGGCGTCGCGATGAATCGTGTGCCCATATAGGCGAAATCGGCGCCCATGACGCGCGCCGCGAGCACGTCCCGCCCCGTCGTGATGGCTCCGGCCAGCGCCAGGGGTCCCTGCCAAATCTGCCGCACCTCGGCGGTCAGGGCGAAGGGCGACAACGGGCCGGCATGCCCGCCCGCTCCGCTAGCGACTAGGATGAGCCCATCGACGCCCGCCTCGATCGCTTTCTTGGCGTGACGCAGGCTGATCACGTCATGAAAAACCAATCCGCCCCAGGACTTGACCCGAGGCACAATGTCTTTCGGGGCCGAGAGGCTCGTGATGATGATCGGCACCCGAAATTCTTCGCAAAGATCGAGATCGGCCGCCAGGCGGTCATTTGATGGGTGGATAATCTGATTGACCGCAAAAGGCGCGACTTCCGCATTGGGGTTGTCCTTTTGATAAAGCGCGAGGTCCCCTTTGATGCGGGCCAGCCATTCGGCAAGCTTGGCTTGCGGACGCGCATTGAGAGCCGGGAACGCGCCGATCACCCCGCTACTGCATTGGGCGATCACGAGGTCCGGATTGGAAATGATGAACATCGGCGCGCCTATGACCGGCAGAGAGAGGGGTCGCAGCTGTTCGGGCCAGGCCATTTCGTCCGCTTCCATTGGGTCGCCTATTCCAAGGATCCCGGGCACAGGGATTAAGCTCAACAAGCCCTTGGTTCAATCCATCCGAGCCGCGCCTTGCGAATAGGGCCATTTGTGCCGATGCAAGCATGCTTTTTGCTTGGATCCGCCAGGAAAGAGGCGGTCAAGGATAAAAATCCGCCTCTTTCTTGTGGCACAAAAGAAAAATCTTCTATCCGCTTGATGTTAAGAACAGGAACCGGGTGCAAGTTGAGTCACGTGATCCGTTGATCAGGCGGCTGGATCGGATCAGCTTCGCGGATCGATTGAACAAGCCATGCGTCGGCGCCGCCGCTTTGCGCAGAGACGGCCGCCTCCCAGATCAGGTCTTTTCACTTCGATTGGCCGGGCGATGAGAGAGGCTACGACGTGGACTATCGGCTGAAGAACAGGGATGCGGATTTCGCGCCGTCGCAATGGGCGCTCGACCGGATCGTGCTGCAATTGCGGTCCTTGCGGACCGAATGGCGGCAAATGATGAAGCCCGAGGGCGTGAGCTATGAGCTTCCCTCGCGGGAAGCTCTGGCGGATGTTGTGGGCGGGCTCACCTCTGCGCTTTTCCCCCGGCATTTCGGTCCGCCGAGCCTGACGGAAGAGGGCGTCGATTATTTCATCGGCCAGACGCTCGACCGCGAATTGCAGGCGCTGCTTGTCCAAATTCAGCGCGAATTGCTGCTTACCGGACGGCCTTCCCGAAGCCGGACGGACATCGCCGCGCATGCGAGGGACATCATCGGCAAATTCGCGGAAGACTTGCCAAAAGTCCGCGCGCTCCTCGAGACCGATATCCGCGCCGCTTTTGATGGTGACCCGGCCGCCCGCAGCATCGATGAAGTGCTGTTTTGCTATCCCGGCATTTTCGCGATGACCCACCATCGGCTCGCCCATGAGCTCTATAAGCTCGGCGCGCCGCTCGCCGCCCGCATCATCGCAGAACTCTCGCATTCCACTACCGGGATCGACATCCATCCGGGTGCTAAGATCGGCCCGAGCTTTTTCATCGATCACGGCACCGGCGTGGTAATCGGCGAGACCGCCATCATCGGCGCCCATGTCCGCCTCTACCAGGCCGTCACGCTCGGGGCGAAGCGATTCTCCGTCGATGAGCATGGCGCCCTTTTGAAGGGCGGGGCGCGCCATCCGATCATCGAAGATGAGGTCGTGATCTATGCCGGCGCCACCATCCTGGGGCGCATCACCATCGGCAAGGGCTCGGTCATCGGCGGCAATGTCTGGCTGACCCAAAGCGTCCCGCCCGGCAGCCATGTCACGCAAGCCAAGGCGCGCAGCGATAGTTTTGCCGATGGTGGGGGGATATAGCGCGATTACGCCGCCTGCTGCGACTTGGCCGAAAGACAAGCCACGAGGATCGCAGGCTTCCATGCGCTCTCAGTGACCAATTTGGGGTCTTGGCTTGATTGCTGTGCCATCGGGCTTAGGCGATCTTGCCATTGGCCTTGTTTGTATGTTCGGCCTGCCCAAGAACTCGCAGAGTCCCATGACACCACCGGCACCAAATCGCGCGGCTTTAGCGGTGGTTTGCAGACAGGACAATGCGAGCCCGGCGTGATGATCGAGAGGCGTCGCGGCAACCGATAACTCAGCATAGTCACAAAGCTGCTGAGCGTCAGTCCAGTAACAAGCCCCATGATCAACCATGTTGCGTCAAAGGGCGGGGGGATATTGGTCATCTTCACATTCACTTTTGATCTTGTTTACGGGGATATATGTATCGGTGAGCCGCGCGAAGCTCCAACCACCCGCGAAATGTTTATGCCGGCCGGGCCCACGCTCAAACAAAAATCTGACAGCTCCGCCGCCCGCAAATAAGATGATTTAAACTGAAATGGTGCGAAACTGGCGCACGACATTCGAGCATCCGGAGGGCTTGAATGCTTGAAGCAGCGGCACACTGGCTGTCAAACCTGCCAACAACTCTTGCAGTGATCGTTTCAATATTCGTTGGCGCGGTCCTGTCGGCACTTGGCTTGTTGACGGCACATTCGATTTTACCGCATGGGGTGCGCAGCGCGCACAACGACGTATCAGGTTTTATTTTCGCGACGGCCGGCGTCATTTACGCCGTCTTGCTCGCCTTTGTCGCTGTTGCCGTTTGGCAGAATTTCGCACAAACCGATAACCAGGTGCAAACGGAGGCCAATCTCGTCGGCGATCTTTATCGCGACACTCCAGCTTTTCCAGAGCCCGCGGCCTCGCGATTGCGGCATTATCTTTTCGTCTACGCTGAAATCGTCGTCCAGGATGAGTGGCCAGCATTGGCTGCCGGGCGAAGCTATGAAATCGAAGGCTGGCAGTTGCTCGATAAATTTCACACCGAGCTCCTCCAGGTGCAAGCCAAGGACGAAAGCGTCAGCGTCATGCGTGCGGATGCCGTGAAGATTTTGAATGCGCTTTATGACGCGCGGCGCGGCCGTTTTCACGCGGCGAACTTGGAAATGCCCGCGATTCTCTGGTGGAATCTCATCGCGGGCGCGGCAATACTGATGATTTTCACTTATCTTTTCGGCGTGCCGCAATTATGGATGCATATTGTAATGGTGTCTCTGCTCGGAGCCTTGATCGGGCTCGTCATGGCGCTCGTTGTCCTGCTCAATAATCCATTCCGGGGGCAGAACCATGTGTCTATCGAACCATTCCATAGGCTGATGCAGTCGGTTGAGACGATGGCATACCCGCACGATTGAGGAATATGCGAACCTTTCTAAGCTCCCGTCTTGAAAAAGATACCCCTTCGCGCACGCGCTTTTGCAGCGCTACAACCGCGCTACAGTCTGTCAACTTTTGCGGAATTCGCTCTAAGTTTTTAGAACCGATCACGTTTCATGATTTTGGGCCGACTTGACCCAAAATCATCGTGATCTAATGCGGGCGGCAGTCGGGCTGCTGCCCGGGCCTGCGTGCAAGACAAAGGCGCCACCTTGCCAAAAAGCCGGATGAAGGCAAAATAGCGCTGGGATTCACAGGAGGACATGGTAGCCAATGCCTTTCATCCCGAAGTACTCCCACGAAGAGGTCGAGCGTATGATCGAGGCGGCGGCCTCAGCGCGGTTGACGTTTACCGCTTGAAACATCAGCATCCATTAAACCGATTGACGCACTTCATCGGGATGCCGACGATTGTTGTGAGCATCGCCTTTCCTGTGTTTGCCTGGTTTGCCTGGGGAGTTCTGGCCTGGAAGGAATGGATGATCCTCAGTGCGGTCGGCTGGGGCCTCCAATTCCTGGGGCATGCGATCGAGGGGAATCAGCCGCCTTTTTTCGAGATCCCCGTCACATGATCGTTGGACCGCTTTATTTTCTCCGCCATCCATTGCTACGACTAGATCACGATGATTTTGAGTCGAGTCGACCCAAAGTCATGAAACGTGATCGATTCTAACATTTTAGAGCGGGATTTTTGCGAAAAACGGGAATCCACTTTTGCGCAACCCGCTGCGCCATCACAAAATTGCATGCAGAAAGCTCTATTGAATTGAACTTCATCAATGTAAATTGGCCCATGGCCATGGCGATCCATAGTACCCCTGGGATCCATTGTATCCATAGTATCCCTGGGATCCATTGTATCGATAGTACCCCTGGGATCCATTGTAATAAGGACCGCCAGATGAGCGCCTGACCACGCGCGGACTTGTCTCATCCTCAGCGACATTATACTCGCCGCCCGGCGTATCGCCGATCACCACGACCCGCGTATTCTCCAGGCCATTTTCCTGCACCAGCGCATAAAGTGTCGCGGCATTCTTAGGCGAGATACGCACGCAGCCATGCGAGACAGGTCTGCCAAGATTCTTTACGTCGAAGCTGCCGTGGATGGCATGACCGTCTTTGATAAAGAAAATGGAATGGGGCATGGGGGAGTTGTCCCACTGCTTGCTATACCAAATTTCGTTCATAGAGGTGGCAGTATAGCTTCCCGACGGAGTTGAATATCCTGCTCGGCCAGTTGATACGGGCCATTCATATCTTTCTACCCCATCCAAAAAAACTGTCATTGTTTGATTTGTTTTGTCGATGTTGACGAGGACTCGGGCCACACCCGCGTCATTCGCTCCGCGGAAGCCGGAGCCCGCATGAGCCGTCACCGGAGAGAGGACCCATGCCGCGCCAATGGCGGTCAACAAAAGCGCAATTTTCATCAATTGATTTAAGGATATGCACATATGCTCCTCCAGGGCTGCGGAAATGAGCATATGCCCCGCCGCATAGTGGCACGTTAGCCGGAATCATGAACGCCAAACCGGGACAGATGGTTCCTGCTTCCGGCTGGACCGGCGGCCGCCTGCTGGGAGTGGTCGGTCTTTGGCCCTTGGCCGCCCGGGCGGCATATGCCGGCGGCTATCCATCTTTTGGACGCAATCCTCCCATGGCTGGGCTCGAAACGGTGACATGCAAGGTCTTACGCATCTGATCGATTTTAATAATAGAGCAGGATGCGGGCGCAAAACCGCTACACAATTTTGCTCATCCCGCTCTGAGCTTTCGAAAAAACCGCCGCGCTTAACCGACCGTGCCGGCCGTGCTGATCGGCTGGCTCGGCCGCGACCTCGCTTTTGCGGGGTAGGACGCGTGTGCAAAATTCTCGCAGACTGTGTGAAAACACCCGGCAAATATTAGGCCCCGGATTCCGTTTGCGCCTAAACAGGGATGAGATCCGCGCCGGATTGCGGAACTTCTATGTGCGGATTGGGGAACTATTCCGGCGCACGATTCCCGATGTGCCGTCGCTCAACAAGTGGACGACAGACGTAAATTCCTGGGCAATCGAAACACAGAATTGGATCGCGGGAAAAATGGCGCAGGCCGCCGTTGAAAAATTCGTGGATCAAGGCAATACAGGGGATGTCAGCTGGGGCGACTCCTTCAA
>DATJTB010000003.1:0-3253 GCA_035503795.1 Methylocella sp. | reverse complement strand
CGCGATCTCGAGTTCGAGGGTCCAAACCTCCGGCGCGTCCCGCCGTTTGCTTCGTACCTGCGCAAGCTGGGGAATCATCGGATCCCCCTCGGTTCCCGGAGGGACCGGTTCAGGATGGAACGCCATAGACATCGAGAATCTGCAGCCGTGTCGCCTGGAGGCGCTGGACTAGAATGGGAAGGAAACGTTTCATCATCTCATAGCCGAGATCATGATCGGCCTCGCATTTTTGCCGCAAACAGGCGGCGTCGATGGCAATCGCCCGCACAAGCTCTAGCGCCCGCGCGTCAAAGGTCCAGTCATAGGGTGGGATCAGCCATGAAATCCCGACAATCTCACCCTCGGTCAAAGTCTGGAAGACGAGGCGACCGCGCCCAGGAGCGGTCAATTCGAGCGCGACCCGGCCATATCGGATGAGATAAAAGTGATCCGCCGGCTCCCCTTCATGGAAGAGATATTGGCCGGCTTCGAAGCGAATATTTTTTGCGCAACCGCACACCAGATTGAGGAAGCCATCCGCCAAGCCGGCAAAGAACGGATGCTCCTTGAGGATGCGTTCAAGTCCCTCCATCGCAGTTGCTCCTAGAGCACGTTTTATGAATTTTGACTCTGTCAATCCAAAAATCATAAGCGTAATCGATTTGATTCTCTTCAGACGCGTGATTTCCGTGGAAAACGGGTCCCCACTTTTTCGCGTCCCGCTCTAGCGTGACTCGCTTTCTCGAATAGCGCGGACTTCCTCCGTGATGTCGATCCCGACCGGGCACCAGGTGATGCAGCGACCGCAGCCGACACAGCCCGAAGTGCCGAATTGATCGAACCAGGTGGCGAGCTTATGGGTCATCCACTGGCGATAACGCGAGCGTGAGCTGGCGCGGACGCTACCGCCGTGGAGATAGGAAAAGTCCATCGTGAAACACGAGTCCCAGCGCCGGGAGCGTGAAGTTTCACCACTCACAAGGTCGCTCGAATCCTCTACAGAAGTACAAAAGCAGGTCGGACAGACCATCGTGCAATTGCTACAGGTCAGACATCGCTGCGCGACATCATCCCATCGGGGATGCTGAAGATTATGCAAGAGAAGCTCACGCACATCTTCCGACGGCATCTCGCGGCCCATCGAAGCGGCCGCCTGTGCCACCACCGATTCCGCCGCATCAATGTCCTCCTGCTTTGCCGCGCAATGAGGCACGTCGGAAAGCACGCTGCGTCCCAACTCCGTTCCTGCCTCAGTGACGAAAATGTGACCATCTGCGCTCAAAACCTCAGTGAGAGCAAGATCAAAACCCGATGGGGCTTTGGGCCCCGCGTTCATGGACACACAAAAGCAAGTGCCACCAGCTTGACTGCAGTTCACAGCGATAATGAAAGCGCCCTGCCGCCGCGCTTGATAGTGCGGATCCCTGCTGGCTCCTCCAAGAAAGACCTTATCTTGGATCTCGATGGCATGAAGCTCGCAGGAGCGCACGCCGATAAAAGCCAAGCGCTCATCCGGAATGGGATCCGCCGTTATATGGATTCCCCCGGCATCTCGCTTTGCTTGCCAAAGCCGGAGCAGCGGCGGATGCAAAAACTTCTTCCAAGAGTGTGGCCCGACAGCATAACCAAACAGCGCTTCATCCTGCCGTTCGATGAGACGATAAGAACCGCCGGCCTGTTCATCCGTCCATCCGCGCGGCAAATCCTCAATCGAACTGATATCATCATAGATGATAGCCTGTTCATGGATAGTCGGACCGACCACGCGATAGCCTCGCTGCTTCAGCACACTGAGCAGGACTTCGAGGTCACTGATCGTCAAAACGAAATATGCCGAACTCATTGAGCCTCCCCGTCAAGCACTAGGCTTTTATCAACGTGCCTCTGTTTGAGAGTCGCGTCAATGAACCCAGAAGGCATCGTCTCGCCTGGTAGACAACCGCCAAGCCCGTCAATAAAGGCGGCTTAAAGATTAAGGGCCCGCATTTGGGTCGCGATCTTTTTACTTCTTTATACGGCCGAAGTGGCATTGTCACGTTAACTAAAACCGCGTTGCGACTCAAATTGATCGTGGATCACACTGCCTCTTTCGCGTAAGTCTCCTGTGCCTAGATCTTGATGACGTTGCATACGCCGCGCGATATTCACGCGCCTTCATGCGATGAAGGGGTGGATGGCAGTGACTATCGATGAAGGCATGGGCGGAAAGAAATCCTTGCGCTTGTCGAGACGATTTGGACCTCTGCATTCGCCGTTCCCGTTGTCGGCTTGACCGATGTGAATTCTCGGCCCGATTCTTATTAGGTTGCTTCACGTCAAATACGCCGAGCCATTGCCTCAGGTCTGTCCGTCCTTTGGTCCTTCAGCGTCCGCGCCAGGGCCACGAATTTCTCGATCGGGATTTCTTCCGCCCGCAGGCTTGGATCGATAGCCGCGCAGGCCAGCAAGCGTTCGGTATCGCAGCCTGCCAGAGTCTTCAGCGCCTGCCGGAGCATTTTTCGCCTTTGCCCAAACGCCGCTTGTGTGATTTCCGATAAAAGCTTTACCTCGCAGGAAAGGGGCGAGGCGCGCGGCACGAGTTCGACCAGCGCCGAAGAAACTTTTGGCGGCGGGGTAAAAGCCGCCGCCGCGACATGGAAAAGAATGCGGGTTTCGCAACGCCAGTTGCACAACACGGCAAGCCGTCCATAGGCGGCGCGGTCTTTCGGACTTGCGACGATGCGTTCCGCCACCTCGCGCTGAAACATCAGGATCAGCCGGTCGAACCAGGGCGGCCAAGGCTCCATACTCAGCCACTGCGTGAGAAGAGCCGTGGCGATATTATAAGGCAAGTTGGCGCAGAGGCGCGCCGGGCGATCTTTCCCCACGAGGCCGGCCAGATCAATGGCCAACGCATCGGCTTCGATGATGTCCAGACGGCCAGGATAATGAGCGGCGATTTCGGCGAGCGCTTCGACGCAACGTGTGTCACGCTCGATTGCGACAACCCGTCTAGCGCCAAGCGCCAGCAAGGCCCGGGTAAGGCCGCCGGGCCCCGGACCAATTTCCACGATGGTGGCTGAGGCCAGAGGCTCGGCGGCCCGCGCAATCCGCCGGGTCAGATTGAAATCAAAAATGAAATTCTGTCCGAGCGATTTTTTCGCCAGTAGTCCGTGGGCGCTTGCGACATCCCGTAAGGGTGGAAGCGCATCGATCGCATTTTCTCCGGTGAAATTCGGTCTGGGTTTCCGCATCTCAGGCCGTAGCGAACATGAAACGAGGCTTTGTGATTTAG
>DATJTB010000002.1:0-14309 GCA_035503795.1 Methylocella sp. | reverse complement strand
GAAAAATGTTTCATGTCGGGCAGGCCCGACATGAAAGGCGCCGTCTCGAACCATGAGGCGCCAGCGCTCAAAGCGCATTGTCACGAAGTGCTTGCCTGAGCAAGCGAAAGGCCGACCCTGTCATTCCGAAGACGGCGGCTGAAGGTGGAAGCGCGCGCGAAGTTCCGTGGCTTCCGCCGCGCGGCCGAGCGCGGCGAGCGCGTCGGCGGTGACGGCGGCGGAGACCGTGGTCCAGTTATGCGCTGCGAGCCATTGGCTTGCACATGCACGGCAAGCGCGGCTTCCCTAGAGCAAAGGCGCGGCCGCAGCAATCGGACGCCGGGTTACCCTAAATTTTGTCCGACTTTGATCAATTGACTGGATGAGCGGACAAGCGGTATTTCTACCTATGTGCTTTTATTTGATGGGGATCGATCGCTAACCAATCTTTTTAGCGCGCGGCTATGCCTCACGATTCGAGAGTCAGGAAATGATGATCACGGCATTGATCGTGGTTTTTTATTATTATGGCGCAAACGCCACAAGCTATCTGGCATCCACCGCACGTCTGATGCCTGGAGGAGTCAGATGATGAGCGTTTTATCATATGGCGTTATCATCAAATGCCAATACAAAGAACCCAAGCGTGGTATCACGCGTTTTGGGGGGCAGAGATACCGCCATGCAAAAATTCAAAACATTTTTCATCGCCGCTGTTGGCGCCGTCACGACGTCTACTAAGCCAATAATTGCCATGATCGATAGATTGGCGGAAATTGATTTCATGCATACTTATCTTGGCGTAGCGGGAGACTTTCTTGCTACCGGATGGGGTACTCTTGTTACTGTGCTCGGCGGCATGTGGTTAATCGCATGGGCTATTTTACTGAAAGAAAGCAAAATAAAAATAAGAATCACCTCAGTATCCAGTCGTCAAAAAATCGAGTTGCGACAAAAGATTTGTGGCACAGTTACACCGTCTGGTCTTGCTATAAATGTCTTCGTACATTCCGGTGACGGTTTATGGTACCTACAAAAGAAAGCTGATGTAAAAGGGAATAAATGGAGCGCCAATTGTCAGTTCGGTGATGAGCAAAGAGGAAGCGGTGACCGCTTTATAATTATCGCAACTGATTATGTTCCGACAAATTGCAAACCAAATGCTAACCTTCCATATTCCGAAAATGAATCTGATCCGGTGATTGTGCTTCGGGAATAGGTGAATCTAGTCCAGTGGAGAAACCTGCCCCTGCCCTGCCCTTATGCCGATGAAACCCGGAAGCGCTGTCTCCCTTCCCCATGGCACGCGGCGCGTTGCGACCTCCTCATGCGTCGAACGTGCTTCGCGAGCACCTCAGCATGAAGGGCGGAAGCACACCACGGCACCCTCTCATGGTGAGGAGCTTGCGAAGCAGGCGTCTCGAACCATGAGGAGGCGCAGGATCTCGGCCGTTGCCGAGATCAGCATGAAAAATGTTTCATGTCGGGCAGGCCCGACATGAAATGCACGTCTCGAAGTATGAGAAGGCTGAAGCCCGTCTCGAAGGATGAGAGGCCGCTGTCTCGTAGCATCAGGACACACACTCTCACAACACATTGCCATGAAGTACCGACTCGAACGAGCGTAAGGCCGGCCCTGTCATTCGGAAGGTGGCGGCTGAAGCTTGTAGCGCGCGCGAAGTTCCGCGGCTTCCGCCGCGCGGCCGAGGGCGGCAAGTGCATCGGCGGTGACGGAGGCGGAAGCTTTCGTCCAGGCATGCTCGGGTCCCAAAACCTTTTCATGGCGCGGCGAGCGCGGCTTCGGCGAGGGACGGCGCTTCATTGGTTAGATTGGATGCTAACAAAAGACGGGCAAGATTGCCGCGCCAGATTGGTATGCGGATGATCCATTCCGCCCACTATAGCTGATGAAAATATCGGCCATGCGCGTCCCCTCGGCCCATAGCCTTTTATGTCGCGCCACCACAAGGCCCGCCTATCGCTCGCAGGGGCGCAAAAGACAAGGTTTTGCACCGATCCGACCAGGTGCCGAGCGGCTTGCGTCGCGGAGCTTGTAAGAATTTATGCCCTGACCGGACAAAAATGTTTCACGTGAAACATTTTGGTAAGGTTTTTCCACGGAATCGGACAAAACTCCTGAACCTGCCTCGCCCCATTTAAAACGCCTCGCGATGCTCTATCATCGATCCTGCTTTGGCTTTAAACGGAGCCGATGCGAAAACTCGCACCTCTTCCGTCCGAACCATTGAGTTGCTTCAAAGAATCCCTGAGAACCCCTTGCCGCCCATCATCGCCATTTCCGGTCTCAGCAAGCGCTACGCTTCCGGCTTCGAGGCCCTCAAAAACATCAACCTCGACATCAAATCCGGCGAGATCTTCGCGCTGCTCGGCCCCAATGGGGCGGGCAAGACGACGCTGATCAACATCATCTGCGGCATCGCTCGGGCGAGCACCGGGCGGGTCCTTTGCGATGGACATGACATCATCCGCGATTACCGGGCGGCCCGCGCCATGATCGGCCTCGTGCCGCAGGAACTCGCGACCGACGCTTTCGAATCGGTGTGGGACACGGTGAATTTCAGCCGCGGCCTGTTCGGCAAGCCGGCCGATTACGATTACACGGGCGAGGTTCTGAATGACCTTTCCTTATGGGACAAAAGGGAGAGCCGGATCCGGACGCTGTCGGGCGGCATGAAGCGCCGCGTGATGATCGCCAAGGCGCTCGCCCATGAGCCCCGCATTCTGTTTCTCGACGAGCCCACGGCCGGTGTCGATGTCGAGTTGCGGCGAGACATGTGGGCGCTGGTGCGCGGCTTGCGCGAGCGCGGCGTCACCATCATTCTGACGACCCATTATATCGAGGAAGCCGAGGAGATGGCCGACCGGGTCGGCATCATCGACAAGGGCGAGATCATTCTGGTCGAGGATAAGGCCCGGCTCATGAGCACGCTCGGCAAGAAGCGATTGACCCTGCATCTCGAAAAGAGCCTCGCTGCCATTCCCGATTCGCTCGCGCCTTTCCATCTCGAGCTTTCGCCAGACGGACGCGCGCTCAGCTACATCTTCAGCATGGAAAGCGATGGAAACGGTGTCTCCGCCCTGATGAAGCAGTTGCGCGAGCTTGCGATCGAATTCGAGGATCTCGAAACGAAGCAAAGCTCGCTTGAGGAGATCTTTGTCGGAATCGTGAGGAAGAAGACATGAATTTTCATGCCATCCGGGCGATCTATGCCTTTGAAATGGCCCGCGCCTTCCGCACGTTTTTGCAAAGCGCGATCTCGCCCGTGCTTTCGACCTCGCTCTATTTCATCGTCTTCGGCGCCGCCATCGGCTCGCGCATCTCCTCGATCGAAGGGATCAGCTATGGCGCCTTCATCGTCCCGGGGCTCGTCATGCTCGCGCTACTCACGCAGAGCATCTCCAATGCCTCCTTCGGCATCTTCTTTCCAAAGTTCATCGGCACGATCTATGAAATTTTATCGGCGCCCATTTCCTTTGTCGAGATCGTGATCGGCTACGCCGGCGCGGCGGCGACGAAATCCATCCTCATCGGTCTCATCATTCTGGCGACGGCGCGGCTGTTCGTGCCCTTCGAGATCGCCCATCCCTTCGCCATGCTGGGCTTCCTCATCCTCACCTCGGTCACCTTCAGCCTCTTCGGTTTCCTGATCGGGATCTGGGCCGAGGGCTTCGAACACCTCCAGCTTGTTCCTTTGCTGATCGTCACGCCTCTGACCTTTCTGGGCGGCACTTTCTATTCCATTCACATGCTGCCGCCGCTCTGGCAAAGAATCACGCTCGCCAACCCGGTCGTCTATCTTGTCAGCGGATTTCGCTGGAGCTTCTACGAGCATGCCGATGTGAGTGTCGGCACGAGCCTCGTCATGATCATCGCCTTTCTGATCCTGTGTCTCATCGCGATCGGCGTGATCTTCAGAACCGGCTACAAGCTCAGGACCTGAAAAGCGTTCCGCCCGGTGTCGAGCGGCGGCCGCCCGGAGGCGCCCGCCGCGGTTGATCTATGTCATGGGCGGAACATCGACCACGCTGCGGTAGAGATGCCAGGTCGCGTGAGCGAGGACCGGCATCACGACGGCAAGACCGGCAAACAGCAGGAGAATGCCACAAGCCAGCGAAACAGCGACGATCAACCCCCACAACGCCATCGGCAGAGGATTCTCCAGCACGCTTTTGACCGAAGTCAGGATGGCGTTTGGAACGCTCACATTCCGATCGAGGACCAAGGGGAAGGACGTCACGCTGATGCAAAAGGCGACAACAGCGTAAACAAACCCGATCGCCGTGCCAAAGCCGATCAGCTTCCATCCTTGCGTCGTGCCGAAGACCGCGCTTAGGAATTCCTGCCAGGACTCCGGCCGCTCGGGCCCCAGCAACGCTCGATAAAGCGCCTGAGCGGTAAACTCCCATAGAGCGAAGATGACCAAGAGGAGCAGGCCCAGCGAGAGGAGCGTAAAGATCGCATGAGAGCGCAGCACATCGAAAGCATGCCACCAGGACACATCGAGGCCAAGCTCCCGCCGCCGGCTCATCTCATAGAGACCAATGGCGGCGAAAGGCCCAATGAGGGCAAAGCCGGAGAGCAGCGGGAAGATGAGCGGCGGCTCATCGCCGACCACAAGCCAAATACCAGCAAGCGGATAGATGAGGCCGAGAAAAACGAGATGCGAGGGCATGGCGAGGAAATCAGCGATTCCTGCGGCCAAGGATTGCTTGACCTCAGCCACGCCGATATGACGTATCGGCGGATAGATATAGGCTGTGTCAGAGCCCGCAAAAATATGGAAATTTGCCACAGCGTTCCTCCATGACCGGCAAGCCCGGATGCGGTCACGAAAACAGAGGCCCGCAAGAATGAGCGGCCGTTCCCACAACCGCAGTTTTTCTTAATTATAGGCCACCCTCGGCAAGAAAGGAAGGCCGCGTCGAGAACTTTTCAAGCGAGCGGGATGAGCAAAAGTGCTCGCATCCCGCTCTCAATTACGAGAATCGATCACGTCTCATGCTTTGGGTTCCAAAATCATCGTGATCTGGTCCCAATTGAAAACTCAATCCGGCAAGATGCGCGACAGCAAGAGTCTCTCAACGGCTAAGAGATCGCAAGTGCCGTAAGTTGTGTGGGATGAGCGTTGCAGCCGGGTCGTCGCATAGACCTCGGCGAGCGGACTGTTGGCTTCCGCCAGGGCCGCGACCGCGGCGAGCCGGCCAAGCGTTTCCGCGATGAGGCGCGCCCGCCGCTCACCCTCTTCAACGCCTTGCTCAATCGCCGCCACGGCCGCCCCACCCAATGCGCCGCAAGCCTTGGCCAGCGCGGCGACGACAGCCCAACCGCGGTCTCTTTCGCGCTGCAGAACGCGCAGGACATCAAGGGCCACAACGGTTCCAGATCCTTCCCAGATCGCGTTCAGCGGCGCTTCGCGATAGAGCCGCGCCATCGGCAAATCCTCGACATAGCCATTGCCGCCAAGGCATTCGAGCGTTTCGGCAATGAAGGCCGGCGCAATCTTGGTCACCAAATATTTAACGGCCGGGATCATGAGACGCGCATAAGCCGCCTCATTTGCATCCTCGCCGGCAAGGCCGAAGGCCCGGACAAGCCGGAAGGCAAGCGCCGTGCTGGCTTCGGATTCCAAGGCCAAGTCGGCGAGCACGCCGCGCATGGCCGGCTGTTCGGCAAGGCGGCGGCCAAACACCTTGCGGTGACGCGCGTGATGCATCGCCTCCGCCAGCCCAAAGCGCATCTGCCCGGCGCTCGCGACAGCACAGTCAAGACGGGTTTCCTGAACCATGGGAAGAATGACGCGCAAACCTTCCCCCTCATCGCCCAAGCGCTCGGCATAAGTGCTTTGAAACTCCACCTCGGCCGAGGCGTTGGAGCGGTTGCCGAGCTTCTCTTTCAACCTTTGGAATCGCAACCCATTGCGCTGCCCGTCGGGACGAAATCTCGGGACGAGAAAAGTGGTGAGGCCGCCTTCGGCTTGCGCTAAAATAACAAATGCGTCCGACATCGGGGCGGAGAGAAACCATTTATGGCCATCGATTTCATAATGGCCACCCCCTCCGGTCGGCCGCGCCGTGGTGATGTTGGCGCGAACATCCGTGCCACCCTGACGTTCCGTCATGCCCATGCCGAGGGTGACCGCCTCCTTCGCGAACCATGGTTTTGAATCGCCATCATAATCGCGCGAGCCCAGATGCGGCAGCCAGGCGCGGGCGATTTCCGGCGTGGCGGCGAGAGCTGCGGCACTCGCTCTCGTCATAGTAACCGGACAGATATGGCCGGCTTCGACCTGGGTTGCCATATAAAGGCGCGCGGCCCGGGCGATCGCCTCCTTGCGGGCGGCGTTACTATGAGTGAACGCGGACGCCGCCGGACAATGCAGCCCGGCGGCCAGGCTCTTCGTCAGCAAGGCATGATAGGCCGGATGAAAATCCACCGCATCGATCCGATCGCCGGTCGCATCGACAATCCTGAGCCGCGGCGGATTTTCATTCGCGAGTCGTCCGAGCCGCAGGGTATCGGCCGACCCAAAGTCGCGGCCAAAAGCCGTGAGGCCCATCCCTTCGGCGTCGATCGCGGAGCGGGCCAGGGCCTCGCGCAAAGCGAGATCGGTCGAGAAAAGATGGAGGTTCTCGAAGGGAGGCGTCTGATTGAAGGCGGCCGCCTCGAATCCACCCGCGACATTGGCCGGCATGGCCCTTTGTCCTCAACCGGTCTTTCTTCTCAGGAACAGCTCGCAAGGGGCACCGATGCCACTTCCTTCGCCTGGGTTTTAACCCCGCTCCGAATTCACAACAATGCTTCGCGGTGGTTTTGGATCGATGGGGTCCAGACCATCGCGATGCGGCGCATCTACTCGCCGGCGAGCCGCAAATTCGCGGCCGCGGAATCCCGCGCGCGCAAGGCCGCCTCGGCATGGCCGATATAGTCGCGCGTCAAAGGTACCCCATCGAGCTTCTTGGCAAGCTGGATTTGGAACACGACCAGGCCCTCCCGGCGGAAGGCGCACTCGCAACCGGCGAGATAGAGCTCCCACATCCGGCAGAAGCGCTCACCACGGCTTGTGGCTACTTCCGCCCGTTTCGCCTGGAATCGCTCGTGCCAGATTTTCAGCGTCTCCGCGTAGTGGAGCCGCAAAATCTCAATGTCCGTCACAAAGAGACCCGTTCGCTCGATCGCCGGCATGACTTCGGAAAGGGCCGGCATATAGCCGCCCGGAAAAATATATTTGGAGACCCATGGATTGGTTGGCCAAGGCCCGTCCGCGCGGCCGATGGCGTGAATGAGGGCGACCCCGTCGTCATTGAGCAATTGCCTGATCTTGCGGAAATAAAGCTCGAAATGGGCAAGGCCGACATGTTCGAACATGCCGATCGAGACGATGCGATCAAAACGGCCTTCCAGGTCGCGGTAATCGCAAAAGCGAAAATCCGTCACCCCGGAAAGGCCCAGCTCGGCGACCCCGGCCCGCGCGACCGCAAGCTGCGTTTGGGACAAGGTAACGCCTGTGACGCTCGCACCGCAAAAGCGCGCGAGATAGATCGCCATTCCGCCAAAGCCGCAACCAATATCGAGGATCTGATGCCCGGGCTCGATCAGAAGTTTGGCGGCGATATGCCTTTTCTTGGCGAGCTGGGCGCGCTCCAGATTTTGTCCTTCGCGCTCGAAATAGGCGCAGGAATATTGCATGCCGGAATCGAGGAAGCTGTTATAAAAGCCAGCATCGAGATCGTAATGATGCTGGGCATTGCGTCTCGCCCGATCGAGGTTGTTGGGCTTGGCGTAGCGGCCGAGAAACCCGCGCAGCCGTTCGACAAACCGCAGCCAGCGCGAGCCGCCGGGTTGCCATAGATTGGCTGCAATGAGCATCAGCACGTCGTAAAGCGTACCGCGGGTCACCTCAATCCGGCCATCCATGTAAAGCTCGCCGAACTGCAATTCGGGATCGAGGATCGCCAGAAATACCGCTCGCCTGTCCCTGAAACGCAGGCCAAGCCGATCGCCCGCCCCGCTGCCGATGGTGAATGTCTTGCCATCGGGCAGCTCAATCCCGATCGAACCTGTTCGGATCAGACCTCTAAAGAAAACCTCCACTTGTTCCATCATGGCGCATTCCCCGACAGAGCTTCTACCAAAAGCCAAACCGAAGAGTCTTACCGTTGGATCATCCTGATCCCAGGCGACATTATGCGCTGTGGTATAAGCGGCCGTGGAACAAAATTTTTGGAACGAATTCACCGCGAAGGTGTTTCAAGGTTAAGTTTCTTTTCCCAGATTCTGTTGCGGAAATTTGCTGATTCGCTCTTTCGGCCGCGGCTAAACACAATCGCGTGATCAACAGGAGATGAAGATGAAGCACTTAGGTGTTCTCACAGCGACGGCCGTTCTGGGCGCGACGCTGGTGATGGCGAGCACTCCGGCCGAAGCTTTTCGGGGCGGTGGCTTCCATGGCGGCGGCTTTCATGGCGGCGGCTTTCATGGGGGGTTTGGTCGAGGCGGCTGGGGCGGTCGAGGATGGGGCTGGGGCGGCGGCTTGTGGCCCTATTACGCGGGTCTTGGCGCTTTTGGTCTTGGCTATGGTCTCGGTGCCTGGGATTATGGCTACCCTTATGACTACGACTATGCCTACTATGGCTATCCTTATGACTATTATGGCTACTCCGGCTATCCTTATGATTATTATGGCTACTCTGGCTATCCTTATGGTAACTATGGCTACAGCTATCCCGGCTATGCTTATGCACCAGCGCCTGTTGTCACCGGCCGCAGCGTGGCGACCGGCGCATTCGGCAATTATTGCACCGCACCAGCCAGGACCTGTCTTCTGAAGCATGCTTCCTATGTGGGCGGCGGTTGCGCTTGCCGGGTTTCTGGCGGCTATTCCCGAGGCCATGTGGTCCACTGATCCGGGCGTTTTGGAAGCCCAGGCGGTTCATGAAGCAAAACAAAGGGTCGGACCAAACTCGCTCATTTTTATTTAGAGCGCTCAATTTCTTTTGGGCGCTTACTCTCACCCAGCTCTCCCATTCTTCTCAGCCCGCTGCCTGCATTGCAGCCAAACAGCCATCTTGAAGCTGGAACAATTTGGCTGGAGCTTTGTTCTCCGTGCAGCTCGCGGGAGGGGCTGTAAGACTTCCCTGCCCCCGTGTGGCTTTGCAGGAGAGGAGAAGATGATGCAACGTCACTCAATTCTTTTCGCTCTGTCCTTGCTGGGCACCAGCGTCCTTGTCAGTGGCACGGCTTGGGGAGCATCCATGGTGATGACGGGTCCCGGCAACCCCGTTTATCCTTATGACCCCGGGACGTACGGTTCCCCTGATTATTTCTACAACTATACAAAGCCCGGTTACCAAATTTACAGCTACAACTATCCTCCAGGGAACTACAATTACAATTCCGGTTATTCCAACTGGGTCAACCCCTTCGCTCTCCTTGGGGGGGTGATCACAGCGCCGTTCAACCTCGCCTCCAACGAGGCAGCGCCGCTCGTCACAGGGCGTAGCGTGGCAACCGCTCAGCCCGGAAATTATTGCTCTACACCGGCGCGCACTTGTGAGCTCATCCATACCTCCTTCGTCGGCAATGGCTGCTCCTGCCGCGTCCATTACGGCCGCGCCCGCGGTTCTGTGATACCATAAATAGGGTCAAGGATTTGCACGCTGAACGGACGGCCGGGCTTCTCCTGTCACCCGTTCAGCCGTGCTCAAACGCCAAAATATTCGCGATACCAAGAGATAAATTGTCGGACGCCTTCTTCGATCGGCGTTTTCGGCTTGAACCCCGTCAAATGTGTGAGCAAAGCCGTATCGGCGTAGGTGACCGGCACGTCCCCTTGCTGCATATCCATGAAATTGCATTGGGCCTTGCGCCCCGTCGCCGCCTCGATCGCGCCGACGAAATCCATGAGTCTGACCGGCTTTTCATTGCCGATATTGACGATTCGAAACGGCGCCACCGGCGAAAGACTGTCTGAACCCGAGGTCTTCGCCCGTCCTTCGGCCTTGGGCGGCACATGAGCGATCAACCGCCAAATCGCCTCGACGAGATCGTCGATAAAGGTGAAATCCCGGCTCATGTCTCCGTGATTATAGATATCGATCGGCGCTCCGACGAACAGCGCGGCGGCGAATTTGAAGAGCGCCATATCCGGGCGCCCCCATGGTCCATAGATGGTGAAGAACCGCAGCATGGTCACGGGGATGTTGAAGAGATGGCTATAGGCATGCGCCATTCCCTCATTCGCCTTTTTCGTCGCCGCGTAGAGTGAAAGCGGGTGATCGGCGGCATCTCCCTCGCCGAAAGGAATTTTCGCGTTGGCGCCATAGACGGACGAGGTCGAGGCCAGGATCGCGTGGGAAGGCGGCGCCCGCCGCATGATTTCGAGCAGGTTGAAGGTCCCGGTCAGGTTGGCGTCGACATAGGCGCGCGGCTCCTCCAGGCTGTAGCGCACACCGGCCTGCGCAGCAAAGTGATAGACGACATCGAAGCCGTCGCCATAGATCCTTTGCATGGCATCGAAATCCTCGAGCATCGCGACTTGCGGTCTGAAGTTCGGATTGGCTTGCAGAATGGCGTTTCGGTGCAATTTGAGGCTACGGTCATAATAAGGCGTGAACCCATCGATCCCGGTGACCTGATGACCTTCGTCGAGGAGGCGGCGGACCATGTGGAACCCGATGAAGCCGGCGCTGCCTGTGACAAGAACGCGCATCGTTTGAGCCATTCCCAAGAGAATTTGACGGCCGGCTGGAAGCTCGCTAAGGCGGGGGCGAGCGCAAGGCCGATGGAAAGCTTGAGTTTTTTACCTTTATCATTCATTCGTCCGTTATGACAAATCTGTCACGGTGGCAGGGAGAAGGACGTTCTTGTTGCCGCCGCCCGCAAGGCCAAGTAAGAGTAGACCCAAGACTGGGGATATCCTGCCGCGAGAGCCTCATCCCTGCAGCGGCCGGGCCGGAGCCGGAGACTGATCACCATGTCCTATTCCCGCTTCTTCGACGACGCGATCGCGAGATTGAAAGGCGAGCGCCGTTACCGGGTCTTCGCCGATCTGGAGCGCGACGCGAAGGCGGCGCCGCGCGCCCTCTGGCATGGCCCGGACCGCGTCATGGAAGTGACCATCTGGTGCTCCAATGACTATCTCGGCATGGGCCGCCATCCACAAGTTATCGCGGCGATGGTGGCGGCCGCTAACCGGCACGGCGTAGGCGCGGGGGGCACGCGCAATATTTCCGGCACCAACCACCCGCTCGTTGAGCTTGAGGCCGAGCTTGCCGCTCTGCACAACAAAGAGGCGGCCCTCGTTTTCACCTCCGGTTGGATTTCCAACCTCGCGACGATCTCAACGATCGGAGACCTTCTGCCGAATGGGCTCATTCTCTCCGACGAGCTCAATCACAACTCGATGATCGAGGGGATCCGGCGCTCCAAGGCCGAGCGGCGCATTTTCCGCCACAATGACCTTGCTCATCTCGAAGAGCTGCTGCGGGCCGAGGATCCGGACCGCGCCAAACTCATCGTCTTCGAGAGTCTTTATTCGATGCACGGCGATATCGCCCCGATCAAGGAAATTGCCGCTCTCGCCAAGCGCTACAATGCGATGACCTATATGGACGAGGTGCATGCCGTCGGCCTCTATGGCCCGCACGGCGGCGGCATTGGCGAGCGCGATGACGTCATGGATGACATCGATGTGATCGAGGGGACCCTCGCCAAGGGCTTTGGCACGCTTGGCGGTTATATTACCGCCAAGGCGCCAATCTGCGACGCGGTGCGCTCACATGCGCCAGCCTTTATTTTCACCACCGCTCTGCCGCCGGCCGTCGCCAGCGCCGCGGCAGCCGCCGTGCGCCTGCTAAAGCGGGAAGAGGGCCAGCAACTGCGCGCCCAGCACAATCGCGTGTCCATGCTGACGAAACATGCGCTGAGCGCGGCAGGCCTGCCGGTACTGGCCAACCCATCCCATATCGTGCCTGTCATGGTTGGCGACGCCGAGCTCTGCAAGCGGGCGAGCGACCTTCTGCTCGAGCGCCATGCCATCTATATCCAGCCGATCAACTATCCGACCGTCGCCAAGGGCGAGGAGCGCCTGCGCATCACGCCGAGCCCGCTCCACACAGAGGCGCATGTCGTGCAGCTGGTCGAAGCGATGGTCGATGTCTGGCATGCACTCAAGCTGCCCTTCGTCGAGGGAGCAGAGATCGTGAGTTTCAAGCCGAGCAGCGACGCGCGCTGTACCTATCCGGAATTCAAGCGCGCCGCCGAGTGAACCGCGGGGGAATCAACAGCTTTAAGCTGTTTTGATGTGGGCGGGAGATCGGATGCGGCCCCTCACCTTGTTTCTCAGCCGGCTGATCGGCCTCTTCGCGCTTGCCCTAGCCCTGGTGATGATCGCGCGCCGCGATTCCTTTGGCTCAATCACCTCCGCTCTCGTTCATGATGCCGCGCTTCTCTTCGTTCTTGGGCTTATAACGCTCGCCATCGGCCTTGCCATGGTGCTTGCTCACAACATCTGGTCAGGAGGCATCCTGCCGGTGGTCATCACGCTGATCGGCTGGTTGCAGCTCATCCGCGGGCTCGTCGCTTTGCTAACTCCTTCGGATGTCTTAGCCCGATTCTTCGATGCCATGAATTTCGAGCGCTTCTCTTACGGCGCCTTTGCGATGACCTTGGCCCTTGGCCTCTATCTGACCTATATGGGGTTCAGGCGGTCGCCGCGTTAGGACGGCGTGCCTCCTCCAGGTCAATCCGGTAAGATCGGCCATGTTTTTTCAAGAGGGCAATGAGGTTCGGCCCATCAATCAGTGAAATCGGCTTATCCTTGGCGAACTCATATGTGTCGGGACCGTAGGACGCCGTTGTCACCAAGATTCCCCTGTTGGCGCCTTCGTTAACCACAGTACCGTAAAGGTCTCGGACAGCTGCCACATCGACTGTGCGCGTGTAGCGTTTTGCCTGCAGAACGTATTTGCCGCCGCGGATCGGATCTGGGTCAAACATTATCGCATCGACTCCGCGATCCCGAGAGGCTCTGGTCACTTTTACCTCTATCCCATCCTTAGCAAACAGCCATTCGAAGACCTGACTGACGAGATGCTCGAAATCCTCCCAAGGCATTGCCGCGAGATTCGTCGCTTCTTCAAGCTGGGACGCAACATCCTTGTTCGCCACAATGCGACTGTCATCGGTGTTCAAAACAAAAATCGGCCGGATCGGAGCGGCATTGAGGAGGTCCGGCGTGGAGATGCCGCTGAGGTGCTTGAAACAGGCCTTAGCGTCCAAGTGTTCTGGTTCTAGCTCGCAGAGCACAGATTTGAGGGCCTGGAGTGATGCCACGATGCCTTCTTTTTGGCGCCCTGTTGCAGGATCAACCCATTTTTGGTTGGCATTCACAGCAACCGTATCGAAGAAGTCACCGGGGTCTCCCATTGCGACAAGGTACGCTGCGCGGATGCACAAGGCATGGACGATCCGTTCTGACGCTTGTTTTCTATCCGACTCGGAAGCGGGCACCCATTTCGTCCTCTTCTTCACGAAAGGTAAATTAGCAAGGTCTGGCACCTCAATCGTACAGAGAGCGACACGAGAGCCAACGTCGAACAAGAAGTCAGATTCCTTCGGAGCCAGTAGCCCTGGAACAGGGTGCCGGCGAAGGATGGCAAGCATCAGAGTCCTAATAGCATCAAGATCACCTTGCTTGCACACAAGCTCCGCGGCCCTTGCGATATTTGGCTGGTCGTTCTGGACTTTCTCGGCAATGGCGTTTCGGGCCCTATCAATTTTGTCCATTAGGTCCCAGCGTGCCTTCTCGTACATGTCTCGTATCCGTCTTGGGACTGGACTGCCATCCTCCATCTTGATCCCAGGAATGGTCGGAATCGGTAGCGGCGGAGGCGGCGCCAAAACATCGAGCCATGAGGAGGTGCAAGAGCACCCTCAAAGAGAATCCAATCAACGGGAACGCACTTTAAGAGGTCAGTTCGACTGGTCATCCTGTCGTGTAAAAGGGTTGCGACAGATCCTCGATCACGCTCCTGCTAAATGATTGGCCCTCTACCTCGATCAGAGCTAGCGTCCCCTTGGGAATGGACCTTTCAGCGACCCGCCACGGTGGCGCTTCGAAAATTCCGGTGTAATCAATAGCCTTCAGATAGATCTCCACGTGGCCTAAGGACGTTTGAATGCATCTTTCCGCAAGCCATTCGGATTTCACAATGCTTGCAGGAATCACCAGGTCCTGAACAATCATGTAATTATTCCTCACTACTAAATTTCTTCAATGAATAATGTACATCAACTCGTCCATCAACCA
>DATJTB010000001.1:0-5018 GCA_035503795.1 Methylocella sp. | reverse complement strand
CGCGTCCCTTGAGGATTGCAGCCCCGCACTAGACTCTCATTTCCAGCGTCACAAAGCTTGGAAAGCGCAACCGGGAGCGAGCAGGGATGAGCAAGAGTGTGCAAGGGTTTTATAGCACTAGCCTAGTATAGACAATTAATGGGAACTTATCATCAACTATTCGCCGATGCCTACTGCTTTCCTGGTCTTCAGTTCTTGCGATGGAATGACCTTCAATTATGTTTCGCCGTAAGGCATCAGTCCTCTTCATCGGGCACGACTTGTCCATTAATTCGGGCCTTGAGAACCGCCGAAGGCTTAAATGACAGGACGCGCCGTTCAGTTATAGGGACGGGAACTCCTGTCTTGGGATTACGGCCGAGCCGTTCTGGCTTGTTGCGTACGACGAACCGACCAAACGATGATAATTTCACACAATCCCCCGCCGTCAATGCTTCAGCCACCTCATCGAGTACGGCCTGGACCAACAGCGCCGATTCCTTACGCGACAAACCAACGCTCCGATAGACTGCTTCGGCGAGATCCACGCGCGTGATGGTCCGCGTCGACGGTCCATTCACTGTTTCCGGATTGTCCGCAGCCACCAATCCAAGCTCCCAGTGAAAGAGAGTGGTCTCGCGTCTTGTCATTCTTCAATCCCAATAGCTGGGTCCGACAGAACATAGACAGGCGGGAAAGCGCACGCCTGAGCTTGGAACCACTTAAAGAAACTGAAGTCCCCGCTCGACCTCTCTTGGCAGATTGGCTCTCTGCCCGCAAAATTGGAAAGCACCTCGCATTTCGGCGAAGAACTTACCGCTCCCATCCGTCAGACCTTATGCACCCGCTTGGCCTGTTCCAATTCCAAATTGGCAATCGCTATAAGCCCTTACCTTCGGAGGCTATAAATAAGCTCCTCTCGCCGTCCTGTTTCCCATGTTCGCAGATCATGGCTGGGTCGGCCGGGCCGTCGTGCAGCCCGATTGGCACCCCACGCATTTTCCTTGGACCTCTTCCCAGACGATTGGCCAATCTAACTAAAGTCGCCTCAAAATCAAGCAACCTCGGACAAAGGAGGAATCTCGAATCTCACCAGCGGATCAGCGCCGACGCCCAGGTAAAACCGCCGCCCATGGCCTCGATCATGACGAGATCGCCGGGCTTGATCCGCCCGTCGTGGCAAGCGACGCTGAGCGCAAGAGGGATCGAGGCGGCGGACGTATTTCCATGAAGATCGACGGTCACGACGATTTTTTCTGGCGCGATCCCGAGCTTTTCCGCCGAGGCTTCAATGATCCGACGATTGGCTTGATGTGGGACGAACCAATCGAGATCCGCGGCGCTGGTTCCTGTGGCTTCGAAGGCGGCTGCAACGACATCTGTGACCATGCCGACCGCATGTTTGAAAACCTCGCGGCCGGCCATTCGTAAATGTCCGGTGGTGCGGGTCGTCGAAGGCCCGCCATCGACATAGAGCTTGTCCCGATGGCGGCCGTCTGAGCGAAGCTGTGAGGTCAGAACGCCGCGGTCCTGCGCTGTTCCGGTGGCCACTTGGGCTTCAAGGACAACGGCGGCAGCCCCGTCACCAAACAGCACACAGGTCGTCCGGTCAGACCAATCCAAGAGACGCGAAAAAGTCTCGGCGCCGATCACGAGGGCCCGCCTGTGCGAGCCCGAGATCAGGAATTTATCGGCCGTCGCCAGCGCGAAAACAAAGCCCGAGCAGACCGCCTGAATGTCAAAGGCGGCTCCATTCGTCATGCCGAGTCCCGCCTGAATCTGCGTTGCCACGGCAGGAAAAGTGTGATCCGGTGTCGAGGTCGCGACGATCACAAGGTCGATATCCTCGGCTTCGACGCCGGCATCCACCAGTGCCGCCTTTGCCGCATAGAGTCCAAGCTTCGAAGTCGGCTCGTCTTCGGCTGCGATATGACGCTGTCTTATCCCGGTTCGCTGAACAATCCATTCATCGGTCGTCTCCAGGGATTTTTCCAGGTCAACATTGCTCACAACGCGCTTAGGGAGATAAGAACCAAGCCCCATGACGACAGAACGGAACTTGCCTGGCAGTGCCTGATTCACGAGATTACCCATTCGTTGCGCCCCACTCAAGAGGAAGGGGCAGAGAGAGTCGTCCCGACCGTCGTGGGGCTGGTCTTGCCTGCGGGTGTCTCTCCCATCTGCGGAAGCGAGTCCCTGATTTTACTCAACAGCTGATGGCGCGCCATGGCATAGCCCATCTCCACGGCATAGGCCGTACCAAGCATATCGGAACTTCCGTGGCTCTTGATGACGACACCATTCAGTCCAAGAAAGACACCACCATTGACATGGCGCGGATCCATCCTGGCTTTCAGCGACGCAAAGGCATGGCGGGCGATCAAATAGCCGATCCGCGAGAGCCAGTCGCGCGCCATCGCCTCGCGCAGAAGCCTGGCAAACTGATTGGCCGTCCCTTCTGCCGTCTTGATCGCAATGTTTCCGGTGAAACCCTCGGTCACAACAACATCAACGATGCCTTTACCGATGTCATCGCCCTCGACGAAGCCCCTATAGTCGAGATTGATGGGGGGATTTTCTCGTAAGAGACGGGAAGCGGACTTGATTTCGTCCGTCCCCTTGATTTCCTCGACCCCGATGTTCAACAAGCCGACGGACGGGCGTTCGATCTGCAAGACGATCCGTGCCATGGCTGAGCCCATGATCGCCAGATCGACAAGATGGTAAGCATCCCCGCCAATGCTCGCGCCGAGATCGAGAACGATCGACTTGCCCTGCAGCGTGGGCCAAAGGCCGGCGATCGCCGGCCGATCGATGCCGGGCATGGTATGAAGGCAGAATTTCGCCATAGCCATCAGCGCGCCCGTATTGCCGGCCGAAACCGCGACATCCGCCTCATTCTTCTTGACAGCCTCGACGGCGAGCCACATCGAAGAGACCCGTCGGCCGGCCCGCAACGCGGCGCTCGGCTTATCATCCATACGCACCGCAACCTCGGTATGGTGTAAGGTCGAGACCCTGCGAAGGACCGGTTCAGCATCGAGTAAAGGCTTGATCCGGGCCGCGTGTCCGAAGAACATGAATTCTATGTCTGGCCGCGACCGCAGCGCGCGGGCCGCTCCCGGCACGACGATCTCGGGCCCATGGTCGCCTCCCATGGCGTCGACGGCAATTCGGACCGGTTTCAGCATGAATTCAGAACTCCAACCCGGCAATCGATGCATTCGGCAAGATCAACTCTTTGCGTTAATGGGTGGCGATGAGACATTCAAGCCGTTTCCCAAGCGGTCGGAAAACGGCTTGTGGTCTTCAACTCAATCATATTGAGTCATTATGTTGACGGGTTGAGTTCTCATGTCGACTGACGCACTCTTTCGCTTCACCGGCAAAAGCGCGAAAATGTCACTTCAACTGGCACGGCTCCGGCTCCGCGGCCGGTGTCCATAACTCCTCTTTCTTCTCGCTTCTTGGTGCCCTTTTTCTTCTCGCTTGGTGCCCTTCCCAGCTTGTCGCAATCCATCGTCCTCAATGCGGCCCGCCGACGATCCGCTCAACATCACGCCCGGGCAAGGGAACCACCCGTTAACAACGGAAAATCCCATTGGTTCAAGTTTTTTTTCAGGAAAAATGCGATCCAATGATCCTGAGCCAGAAGCGTTTCCAAGTCGGAAGAGCCGTTTCAAAGATCGTCTTTACTCAATAGCGGAGGATTTTGGCTCATAATGCGGACGACAAACCAGGTGTCACGATCATGGCGACCTCCCCACTTTGCGAAGGGCGTCCAATGCGCGCACGCAGCGACTTCCTGCTTTTGCAATTGGTCGCGATGCGGAAGCATGGCTGGCGGAAAGGCAGGTCGAAATCGTATTCACTGTGCAAGCGTGACGGGTGCGAACTGAAAATCCCTCGCAGCTGAGCTAGATCATGCCCGCCCTGATCCATCCGCGCCTTTCAGCGTCGCTTCATCATTAAAAAAGTTCACGCCAAAAAGGGCGGTCATCATACAAACGTATGAGGTTGTCATACGTCCAAATTAAATATAAGTTCAACATAGGATGGAAAGCTAAATCTATTTTGATTTTGATACCCGAACTCCCAGCCGATCTCTATACCCGATCTTGTGGCAAGACGAAGAGAATTCCACTGAGGGGTGCAACATGGCAGATCACAATGACCCGAATGCGGTCAATTCCATCTTCTCCGACATAAACTATAGCGCAGCCGATTTATATGATGTGTTCGGCTTTCCCGTGCATGACGGCAAGTCGGCCGTTATCGCGCTGACTTTCTCGGCTACGCCAAGGGCCGGGATATTGGATGAGGATCTGCTATACCGGATTTTGATGACGTCGCATCCGCGAGCGGTCAAGCCGACGGCTGCTGAAATCAGCGTCGGTTCGCTCTTGAAGTACTTTGAGGCGGTGAAAGACAAATATCTCGGCGAACTGAAGACATCCGAGATTCGCGTGGTGCCGTTGGCGAACGGCTGGGCGCGAGTCAATTTCAAAGGGTTTCCGAGCGGCAATTTCAGCGAAGACGTGCCGCTCAACCAATCGGTGGAGATCAAGGCACCGGATGGTTCAGTGATCAAATGCTTCATAGGCGGCCGTGACGACGCCTTTTTCAACGATCTGACCGGCTTTTTCCGGTCGATCAACTACGCGCCTCAGTTCTATGAGGTGCCTCACACCATGACCGAGGCGCGGGAGCTGCCAATTCCCAAGACTCTGCTGGAATTGGAAGGTAACGACCTGTTCAACTACCGGGATGACTTTCCAGAATGGGGCTTCACACAAAGGGATGGCCACACGCCTAAGGTTCAGCTGCCGCCTGGCCCATGGACCTGGACAGGCGACAAGTTCAAAAAGGACGCCAAAGGCAACTTTCGCTTCGTGTACGATGGGAGGGATTGCCGAGCGGGGCAAAACTGCAATGCAATCATTGTCGAGTTGCCTCACGCTTTCATCACAAAAGACCCGGACAGCAACCGGATCGTGAATAGCTGGGGCGAGAGCTGGGTGCTGAAGGCGGCGAGCAAG